>DATHJZ010000197.1:0-10379 GCA_035286365.1 Steroidobacteraceae bacterium
AGGGCAACCTCACGCGCGCCGCGCGCGACAAACTACTAGCCAGCATGACGGACGAAGTCGCGGCGCTGGTACTGCGAAACAACTACCTGCAGAGCCAGGCGCTGTCGGTATTGGAGCAGCGCGCGCCCGAGCGGCTCACCGAATACCAGAGCCTGGTGCGCGCCCTCGAGCGCGGCGGACACCTGAACCGCGCCATCGAATTCCTGCCCGCCGACGATGAATTCCTCGAGCGCCGCAAGCAGCGCCTCGGCCTCACGCGTCCCGAACTCGCGGTGGTGCTGGCGTACAGCAAAATCTGGCTCAGCAATCACCTGATCGATTCCGATCTGCCCGACGATCCGTACTTCGCGAGCGAAGTGCAGCGGTATTTCCCGGCGCCCATGCGCCGTCGATATTCGCGGCAGATTCCGAAACACCGCCTGCGTCGCGAGATCGTGGCGACCGCCACCACCAACAGTCTCGTCAATCGCATGGGCCCGGTGTTCGTGACGCGCGCGCAGGAAGAAACCGCCGCCGATCCGGCCGCCATTTCGCGCGCCTACACCATCGCCCGCGAAATCTTCGCGATGCGCGATCTGTGGGCGCAGATCGAATCGCTCGACAACGCGGTCCCGGCCGCCGTGCAGTACGGCATGTTCTATCGCGCCGGCCGCCTGCTGCGGCACACCAGTTACTGGCTGCTGCGCGAACGCGGCAAAGACCTGCACATCGAAAACGCCGCGCGTGAACTCAAGCCCGGGATCGAAGCCCTGCTCGACAGCATCGACACGGTGATCCAGGGTGGTGCGCGCGAACAGTACGATGCGTCGCTCGCGGAGCTCGCGGGCGGAGGTGTCCCCGAAAACCTGGCGCGCCGGGTCGCGCACCTGGCGTTGCTCGATTCCGCACTCGACATCGTGGCGCTCGCCAGCAGCGAACGCGCACAGATTGCCGAGGTCGCGCGCGCCTACTTCGATGTGGGGCTCGCGCTGGGGCTCGACTGGCTGCATCGCGAGATCGATCGTCTGCCGGTGGATGGCTCCTGGCAGGCCACCGCGCGCACGGGCTTGCGTGACGCAGCCATGCGCGCGCACCGCGAGCTCACGCAGCAAGTGTTGCGCACGCGCGGCGCGAAACGCGCGAGCGAACGCCTGGAGCGCTGGAGCGAACAGCGCGGCGACGTGCTTGCCAGCTGGAAGCGCACGCTCACGGAAATGCGCGCCGTCGGTACCGCCGACTTCGCCACGCTCACGGTCGGCGTGAACGCGGTGCGCAACCTGTCGAGCGGGTAGGCGCCGCGCCGGCATGCGTGTGGCGCTGGTCATCACGACCTACGAGCGCCCCGATGCGCTCGCGGCCGTGCTCGCGAGTGTCGGGCGCCAGCGCGTCGCACCCGATGAAATCGTCGTCGCCGACGACGGCTCGGGGCCCGCGACGCGCGCGCTGGTCGACGGCTTCAGCGCACTTTCCACGGTCACGACCCGCTTCGTCACGCAGCCGCATGCGGGTTTTCGCCTGACGCGGCTGCGCAACCTCGCGATCGCCGCGACGCCGCTCGACTATCTCGTGTTCATCGACGGCGACATGTTGCTGCACCCGGAATTCATCGCCGACCATGCGCGGCTGGCGCGGCGTGGGTATTTCACTCAAGGGCTGCGCGTGCGCGCCGACCAGCGGCTCACGCGCGCGCTGCTCGCCGCTCCCACGCAACTCCCACGACCGTGGTCGCGCGGGCTCGGTGGCCTGCGCCGCGCCTATCTACTTCGATCGTCCGCCATGACGCTCGCGTTGCGCTCCGTCGCCAATTCGTTCATCGCCATCAAGGGCTGCAACCAGGCCTTCTGGCGCGACGACCTGGCGCGCGTGAACGGCTTCAACGAAGCCATCGAAGGCTGGGGCCCCGAAGACAAGGAGCTCGCGGCGCGGCTCGCGAACGCGGGTGTGCAACGCCAGACACTGCTGTTCGGCGGCATCGCCTGCCACCTGCACCATCCGCCGGCAGCGCGCGCGGCATTGCCGGCGAATCTCGCGGTGCTCGAGGCGACGCGACGCTCCGCTTTGGTTCGCTGCGAACGGGGCCTCGACGCGCATGTGCGCTGAATATTTCCGCTAAGATTGGCGCCCCATCGAGAGGTGCACGCATGCCCGGCAAATCCAGTCCCGGAAAATTGATACTCGTCCGTCACGGACAGAGCGTCTGGAACGTCGAGAACCTGTTCACCGGCTGGCACGACGTCGACCTTTCCGATCAGGGCCGTATCGAAGCGCGCTCGGCGGGCGTCGAAATCAAGAAAGCTGGCCTCACTCCCGACATCGCCTTCACGTCCGTGCTCAAGCGCGCCATCCGCACCTTGTGGAGCGTGCTCGACGAGATGGACCTGATGTGGCTGCCGGTGGAGCGCAGCTGGCGCCTGAACGAACGACACTACGGCGCACTGCAGGGGCTCAACAAGGCGCAGACCGTCGAAAAGCACGGCGAGGCGCAGGTGAAGATCTGGCGCCGCAGCTATGACATTCCTCCGCCGCCCCTGGCACTCGACGATCCGCGTCATCCGCGCTTCGATCCTCGTTATGGCGGCGTCGACCCGAAACTACTGCCCGCCGCCGAGTCGTTGAAAGACACCCTCGCCCGGGTGCTGCCGTTCTGGAACGAACGGATCGCACCCGAGCTGCGTGCCGGCAGGAACGTACTGGTAGCAGCGCACGGCAATTCCCTGCGCGCGATGGTGAAGATGCTCGACAACGTGGGCGAAGCGGAAATCGTCGAGCTCAACATTCCGACCGGCGTGCCGCTGGTGTACGAGCTCGATGAGAATCTGCAGCCGGTGAAGAGCGGCTATCTCGGCGATCCCGAAGCCATCAAGGCCGCGGCCGAAGCCGTCAAGAAGCAGACGGAAAAGAAAAAGTAGTTAGTGGTGCCGTAACACCGCGAACCCCGGAAACTCCTTCCCGGCGCCACTCAGGTGATCGGCACCTGCTTCGCCGACCAGCCGTCGTAGCGCCCGCCCTTCTCTTTCGCCGCTTCCGTGAGGCGACGGCTCAGGTCCTGCATGCCGGGCACGGTCAGCTGCATCGATTTGTGTGCGTGCAGGCTGTAGCGCAGATCCCCGTTCTGCGGCTCGTCGACGAGGTCGGCATCGAAGCCTTCGCCGCGCAATTGAGTCGCCAGCTGTTCGGCGGCTTCCGCGCTCGGGAACGCCAGGAAGAAATCCACGTCATGCGGTTTGAATGGATCGGAACCGCGCTTGCGCAGTTGATCGATGAGGCGCGCGTCCCAGGAATCGTTCTGCCGCGTGCGCAGCTTGTTGAGGTTCTGCCAGATGCGCCACGCCGCCAGCGCGCCACCCAGGATGGCGAACACATAAAGCCAGGTAGTGGAAAGAAACATCCGTCGGCCCGCCCTATTCGTCTTCCGCGATTGTGACCGTAAGTCCCGAAAGCGCGGCGGTAATTTCAACCTGGCAGGAAAGCCGCGAATTCTCGCGATAGTGCGAAAGCTCGGTGAGCAGATCGCGCTCGTCGGACATCGGTGGCGGCAGCTTGTCGACCCAGGCCGGGTCCACGTAGACGTGGCAGGTGGCGCAGGAGCACATGCCCCCGCAAATGGCCGCGACGCCGTAGTCCAGCTCGCGCAGCACTTCCATCACTTTCAACCCGGGCTTGCACTCCACATCGTGAGAAATACCGTCCCGATCAATCACCTGCAGCGTCGCCATTCCTCTTAACCGCACCTTGAGATTCGCGCAAATTCGCCGCGCTAGTGTGCCGAGGTTGGCCGTCGGGCGCCAGCGCAAGCAGCCGGCGCAATGCGGTGGACTCGAGCGAAAGATCGGTGGCGGGCACGGATCGGGCGACGCGGCGGGCGCGATACCAGAGAAAATTGAGCAGCGTGAACACGCTGGTGAGGTCGGCCAGCATGGCGGTGGTGACGCCGCGCTCTTCCATCCCCGAGGCGTTCAGCAGCAACGCGCTGTGTGCCACCGCGCGCGGGTAGTACGCCATGATGCAGGCGAGATCGAGCAGCGGGTCGCCCACCTGCGCGTATTCCCAATCGATGAAGTACACCCGATCGGCCGTGAGCACGTTGCCGTGATGCAGATCGCTGTGAATGACCGCGTCGGCGCGCTGCGCCGAGCCCGAACGCGCCAGCGCCGCGGCGCCGCGCTCTAACAAAGACTGAAGGCGCGCGTCTTCCTGCGGGTCGCTGCGGGTGACGATCTCGGCGTAGCGGCGCGCGGCGCCCATTGGATCGAAGCGCGGCATCGGCGGCGGTTTGAGGCCATGCAGGAGGCGCAGACGCAGGCCGAGCGAACGCAGATCGCGCATGCGCGTGAAGTAGTGAGGCGTCCACAGCCGGCCGTCGAGATAGTCGGTGATCAGGCATGAACGATCGGTGCAGGCGTAGATGATGTGCGGCGCGAGCCCTGCGCCCGCCGCGGCGGCGTGCAGCGTGAGCTCGCGATCGCGATCGAGGCCCGGATCATTCGCGACGCTTTCATTGAGCCGCACGACGAAGCGCCCGCGGCGCGTACGCACGAGGAAGCTGCGATTGACCTTGCCGCCGCCGATGAGCTCCTGCGAATACGGCGCCTCGCCGTCTTCGCATCCGGGTACGTGCTGCAGCAGTTCGCCGCCGATCATGCCGGCACCGACTGGGCTTGCAGGCGGCGACGCCAGGCGATGAACCCGCCGACCGCGATGCCGATGAAGAGCAGATTCAGCAGCGCCAGAAATGGCAGGTCCTGCACATAGAACAAGTACACGAGCACTCCGTCGATCGCGATCCAATACAGCCAGTTCTCGAGTCTGGCGCGCGCTGCGAGCCAGGTCGCCAGCAGGCTGAACCAGGTCGTGAGGGAGTCGAGCAGCGGCCAGGCCGCCTGGGTTCCCGTGGCGAGCAGGCTCGCGCTGACAAATGACAAAGCGATGACAACCAGCGCCGCTCCCAGGTGCCAGGAGTGCGGCCACAAGCCGACGGGTAATTCGCCTGCGGCGGCGCTGCGCGTCCAGCTCAGCCAGCCATAGACCGACATGCCCACGAAAAACACCTGCAGCGCGGACTGCATGGGCAATGCGCGCAGTCCAGCTAACAAAGCGGCGCAGAGCGAACTCACCGCGCCCGCCACCCAGCACAGGCGATTGCGGCGCGCGGCGAGAATTGCATAGCCAGCCCCGGTGAGCATGGCAAAGATCTCGAGGGACTTGAGCAATCCGGCAGGCAGGGTCACGAGTTAAGAATGTATTAGCCGAGTGGCCCCAAAACCTTCATGACGAAAATCGATTTGCCGTCGCGCTCGAACGTGGGACGCAGCTCCCGCGTCAGCGCATCCATGACTTCTTCATAGCGACCAAAGACCTGGGTGCTCATGTCGTTGGTCAATACCTTGAAGCGGCCATCGGCGTTGAGTCGATCGATGAATCCCTGGATCGGCGGAATGAAGTCACTACGCAAGGGATACAGACTGATCTCGACCCCGATGTCCATTCATTCTCCGTCAATGAAATGTATATGCGACCGTCAATCCCGCAAGCCTCGGATCCCCCGCCTGCACGTAACGCGTCGGTATGAAATCCGGCGGCTCATTGCCGAACCGGAAGCCACGCTGCGAATAGTACCTGTCGAAAACGTTTCGCACCCATACTTCCGCGCGCCAGTGATTCCCCGAGAAACCCGCCTTGAGGTGCGTGAGCACGCGCGACGGCGCTCGTTCGTCGTGCGAGGCGTCGAAGTAGAAGTCATCGAGCCCGGCGAAATCGACACGCGCGAAGAAACCGGTTGCGCCTCGATATTCCATGCCGACATCGAATTGGTATTGGGGAGCGTGCGCCTGCTCGCGCCCATCGAGGTTGCGTTCACCGAATTGGTATCCCAGGTACTGGGTTTCGAGGATCGCGCCGCGCAGGTCTAGCAAGAATCCGGGGGCGACCTGCCAGCGCAGCGTGCCCTCGACGCCGTAATTCTCGCCGCGCGCCGCGTTATCCGTGTACAGGACAAAGCTCAGGGGATTCCCCGATTCGAGTTGCTCGCCGGTCGGCACCTGCTGGTTCCGACGACGCATATAGAAGAGTGCGACATCGCCCGACAGGGAATCGTCGGCGTTCGACGCGCGAGCCCCAAGCTCGAGGCTGTCCAGGAACTCGGATTCGAAGCTGCGACGGTCCGCCGGCACATCCGCGCCAATGTTGAATCCGCCGGCCTTGTAGCCGCGCGCCAGCGTCGCGTAGACGCTGCGCCCGACACCTGCGGCGTGGCGCAGGCTCAGCGATCCACCGTACATGGTCTCGTCGGGCGAGAAAGCCGCGCCATCGGAATCCTGGTAGTCCGCGCTGCGCCGCTCGCCGCGTGCCCCGACGGAGAGCACCGTCGCGGCGCCAACGCGGAATTCGAGTTCACCGTAGCCGGCGAGATTCGTCGCGCGATAGTCGCTCGACATGTCGACCAGCGTGTCGCCGTTGTAGAAATCGTGCTGCTGCACGTCTTCGTCGGTGCGCAGCAGGTAGGCGCCCGCGAGCCACGACCATGCAGCGCCGCGCTCGACCGAGGCGCGCGACACGAGACGCAAGTCTTCGCTCAAGGTGCTGCGCTTCCGATCGAAGCGCTGGAAGTAGTCGTAGGGCGCATTCACACCCCACGCGCGGTCGTTGCCCCAGTCGCCATCGAACGAATACACGCTGCGCGAAACGCCCGCGGAGCTGCGGCTCACGACGTCGAAACTCGTAGCTCCGCTGTAGTCGAGACGCACGGCGAGCGCGTGCGCGAGCTGGGTGTCCTGGCCGGGTTGGTCGGCGAGCGAAACTCGCGAGTTGTCGATGGAGAATGCGTCGTAACCATTGTCGAGGTCGACCCACATCGCGGTGACGTCCGCACGCAGGTTCTCGGCCGGCTGCGCATGCAGACGGAAACGCGCGTTGCTCTCGTTGTAGCCGTTGGTGTCGTCGCGATGCAGGTAGGTGTCGCGGCGGAATCCGTCGCTGCGATAGTTGCCGGCCACGAGCCGCCACGCGGCTTCACCATCGCCGATGGGACCGCCTAACACACCGTTGGCGCCGCGCGTGCCGTAGTCGCCGAGCGTGAGATTCGCATCAGCGTCAGGCGTGCGGTCCGGCGCGTGCGTATTGATCGCGATGAGGCCGGCCAGCGCATTGGCGCCGTACGCGGTGCCCTGCGGCCCGCGCAGTACTTCGATACGTTCGACATCCGAAAGCGTCGCCGGCATGCCGACACCGGAGAAATCGATGCCGTCGATGAGAAAGCCGACCGAAGGATTCGGCGCGCCCTGCCATTGCTCGAGCTCGCCGATGCCGCGCAACTGGAAATAGCGCGGTCGCGACGTGCCCGCCGACCAGTTGAGATTGGGCACGAGCCCGAGCACATCCTGGAAATGCTGAACGCCGGCAACTTCCAGGGTGTGAGCATCGAGTACCGTGACGCTCGCCGGCAGATCGTTCAACGTGCGCTCGCGCAGCTGGGCCGTGACCACGACTTCATCGAGCGGGGAATCGTCCGCTGCGCGCGCTGTGTGAACGAGTATTAGCGCGCACGCGGCGCGCAAGCAAAGATGCATTCCCTATCCCTCCGCCGGTACTAGCCGGATCAGGTTCTACGGGTTCGCGGACGATCCGCATCTCAGGCCGGTGCGCAATGCGACGGCCACCCCGAGGAGAGGCGGATAGTAACGGAAATTGAGCTTGAGTGACGCAGGTTTGCGGGTAGAATTCGCGCCCCTCATGACCCGCCGCATCCGAATTTTCCAGGTCGACGCATTCACCACGGGTCGCTTCACGGGCAATCCGGCCGGCGTCGTGCTCGATGCCGACTCGTTGAACGACGCGGAGATGCTCGCGATTGCGCGCGAATTGAACAACGCCGACACGGCGTTCGTGTTGAAGCCCGATGGCCCGGATCACGATCTGCGCGTGCGTTTCTTCACGCCGCGCACCGAGGCGAGCTTCGTCGGCCACGCCACCGTTGCCACGCATTTCGTGCTGTCGCGCGAGACCGTTTCCGCGGGCCGTGTGCGGCAGCGGCAGAAATCGGGCCTCGTGGACGTCGAAGTGCGCGGTGAAGGTGCGGCGCGCCGCATCGCAGTGCGTCAGCCTGCCCCGCCGCTCGGCCGGCAGCTGAACGATCGCGAGCGGCTTGCCGTGCTGGATGCACTCGCCCTATCCACCGGCGACATCGACACGCGTTGCCCGCTGCGCATCGTGGGCGGCGCCGGCACGCGGCTGATGATCGGCGTGCGCAGCACGGAACAGTTGAAGCAGCTGAAGCCCGATTACTCGCGCCTCACGACGTTGTCGGCCCAGCTGGGTGCCGCGGGGTTCTTCGTCTTCACGCTGGCGCACGCCCAAGCCGGCTGCCTGACCGAGTCTCGCATGTTCTGCCCGGCGCTCGGCATTCCCGAAGATCCGGTCAGCGGCAATGCGCATGGGTTGTTAGGCGCCTACCTCGCGGAGCAGGGCCTGTTGCAACACAACGGCGCGACCGCGCAATTCACCGGCGCGCAGGGGCATCACGTGCACCGCGCCGGACGCGTCGATGTCGAACTCGAATTTCGCGACGGCAAGCTCGATGGCGTGTGGATCGTCGGCCAGGCGGTTGAAATTTTCGAAACGTCGATGACGCTCTAGTGAGGCGCGAACTTGCTGGGGTCAACGCCCTCGCCCGCCGAGCGCGGCTGCCAACCCGCGGTCCCGCGAATGATGCTGTCGGGAATCACGGCCTCGTCCCAGCCCCGATCCGCCGGCGGTTCGTTTCCCACCCGCAGAATCGTCAGCCGCAACGACGGCACGATCCACAGTCTTTGCTTGCCCACAGCCTCGAGCCGCGCTACATCGTGCGAGGCGAACGTGCCATCGACGCGCGTGAAGAAGCCGTGCGCTGAATCCCGGTGCGCCGGCTGCAGCATCTGGTGCACGAAACGCGGCGGCGTGAATTGATTTCCCTCGAACACACCGTCATTGGCCAGTAGTTCGGCCACGCGCATCCAGTCCCCGAGCCGCGCGCGGATGCAGCATCCCGCGCCCGCCCCTCCCGGCCGCAGTGCACCGCCCCGGCCTTCGAATACCAGCTCGCCCGCCTCGAGCGGCCTCCACAGGCGCTCAGCGACGATCGTCTGGTAGGGCTGGTTGGTGACCCGCTCGAGCACCAGCGCCAGCCGATTGGCGGAGGCTTCCGCGTCCAGCGCGACGTTGTCCTGGGCCAGCAATTCGCGCAGGGTGGTGGTGCCCAGCGAAGAATCCGCAGCCTCCGGGATGTAGTTAGACAAAGGCGCATCGAGACTGCGGATGAGCCGGTCGTTCATCGCCGTGCCGATCGCGATCGCGGCCAGCACCGGCGCGAAGCCCGCGGCATCTATCGGCGTGTCGAGCGTCGTGTCGTCCCAGTACTTCTCGAAGACGATATGGCCGCCGTGGCCGATCACGAGGGCCCGCGTGTTGCGATCGCCGGCGTACTGCACGGCCTCGTTGATGGCCACCGGGTCGATGCCCGCCTCTGCAGGCGTTACCTTCGGCTGATCCGGGCCCGGCTGCAGTTTTACGACAATCGGTTCGACGCGCGCCTTGCGACTGGCCCAGAAAATGCCGCCCGCGATCCCCGCCACCACGAAAATCAACGCGATCGCATAACTTTTCATTACGGTTGCTCCTGATTCAGCGCGCGGCACGAGACAACACGGCCACCGGCGAGCTCCAGTACGTGGGTAGTGTGCGCCGGCCATTCCTCGCGATGATGGGTTGCGATGATGCAGCTGCCGCCATCGGCTAACCACCGATTGAGACGCCGGGCGAGATCGGCACGCGTGGCGCGGTCCAGTCCAGCAAACGGCTCATCGAGCAGAGCGAGCACCGGCTCGCGCGCCCACGCGCGCGCGAACAACACGCGCCGCGCCTGGCCATAGGACATCTCGGCCAGCGTGCGATTCCGCAACCCGAAGATGCCGAACCGCCGCAGCGCGCGCTCCGCATGTTTTCGATCCGAGGCAGTCAATTTCTCGTTCATGCCGATACTGGCGTAACGCCCTGAGGCGACGACATCCATCACGGCCATCCTGGGCTGATGCCAGGTCTGCAGATGCGGCGCGACATACGCCGTGCGCAGCTTGAATTTCTCGAGCGGCACGCCGGGAACGATGCCATCGCGCACGATGCTGCCACCCGTCGCGACCGCGTGATCGCCATACAGCGTACGCAGTAGCGTGGATTTGCCCGAGCCATTGGCGCCATGCACCACCCAGCAATCGCCCTTCGCCACTGCAAGATCGATGTCGCTCAGTATGCGCACTTCGTCCACGTGAACACTGGCGTTGCTCATCGTCACCAGTACGCGCCGCTTGCGAGGCTGAGCCTTGCGCGTAGTTTGCCCGGGTGCATGGAAGGCAGTCGTTTCCTGCTGCAGC
>DATHJZ010000198.1:0-17964 GCA_035286365.1 Steroidobacteraceae bacterium
GGCGGCCGCGACATCAGCTTGAGCAGGTACCAGCTGCCCATGCCGAACACCGCGAAGTACACGACGATGAACGCGAGCAGTGACGCGCCGACCGCGGGCGCGGCCAGTGGCGAGGCGGAGTCCGCCGTGCGCAGGAGCCCGTAGACCGTGAACGGCTGGCGGCCGATCTCGGTGGTCATCCATCCCGCGATCACCGCGATGAAACCCGCGGGGCCCATCAACACCGCGAAGCGATGCAGCCCGCGCCAGTCGTACAGCTTGCGCGCGACGCGCGCGAGCACGCTCCATGCGCCGAGCGCGAACATCAGAAGTCCCAGGCCCACCATCACGCGAAACGTCCAGAACACCACTTTGACGGGCGGGCGATTCTCGGGCGCGATGCTGTCGAGGCCCGCCAATGGCGCATCGAGATCGTGCTTGAGGATCAGCGATCCGAGCCTCGGGATCGCAACCGCGTGCTCCATGCGCTGTTCGGCATCATTGGGGATGCCGAACAACACGAGCGGCGCGCCGTCGGGATGACTTTGATAGTGGCCTTCCATCGCCATCACCTTCGCGGGCTGATGCTCGAGCGTGTTGAGGCCGTGCTGATCACCGACGAAGATCTGCACCGGCGCCACCAGCGCCGCCATCCACATCGCCATCGAGAACATCTTGCGCGCGTGCGGATGCCGGGAATCGCGCAGCAGGTGCCAGGCGCCGACCGCGCCCACCATCAGCGCGGTGGTCAGGTACGCCGCGATGACCGTGTGCACGAGGCGATACGGAAAACTCGGATTGAAGATGATCGGTAGCCAGCTGTCCGCGGGCACGAACTGGCCATCCGCGTTGATCGCGTATCCGGTCGGCGTCTGCATCCAGCTGTTGACGCTCAGAATCCAGAACGCGGAAATGCACGTGCCGACGGCCACCATGGCAGTGGCGAAGAAATGCAGCCGTCGGCCGACCTTCTGCATGCCAAACAACATGACGCCGAGGAAGCCGGCTTCGAGAAAGAACGCAGTCAATACCTCGTAGGCCATCAACGGCCCGACGATGGGTCCTGCCCGGTCCGAGAACACCGCCCAGTTGCTGCCGATCTGGTAGGCCATTACGATGCCCGACACCACGCCCATGGCGAATACGACGGCGAAGATCTTCAGCCAGTACTTGAACAGATCTAGATAGAGCGCCTTGCCGGTCTTCAGCCACAGCGCTTCGAGCACGGCCAGATAGCTCGCGAGCCCGATCGAGAACGCCGGGAAAATGAAATGAAAGCTGATCGTGAATCCGAACTGGATGCGCGCGAGCAGCAGGGCGTCGGCGTCGTGAAACATGCGCGTATTTTAAGCCGCTGCGCGGTGAATTGGGTGCATGCGGCGCGCCAAAATTGCGCGCAAATCGAGGTGCCCGCCGCTCCACGGGTCGATATGGGTATCTTTTGGCGGCCGCCGGTTCCACTGAAGCTTTGCGCGCATACTCCCGCCACAAACAAACCAGTCAAACAAATAAGGACCTATGAAAAACATCATCGACGTCGCGGTTGAAGCCGACAATTTCCGGATAATGCTGAGCGCGTTCAAGGCAGCCTCACTCATCGACATGCTGCGCTCGCCCGGGCAATACACCGTCTTCGCTCCCACCGACGAGGCTTTCAAACGATTGCCCGCGGGGTCGCTCGATGCTCTGTTCAAGGATGCGCGCACGCTCAAGCCTTTCCTGTGCAACCACATCATGAAAGGACTCGTCGCGGCGAACGACATCCTGCCCGGCGAACTGAAGCCGATGGAAGGCCGCACCCTGCGCGCCTCGCTCGACGGCAGCCGCATCAACATCAACGGCGCGACGATCGTCGCACCCGACATGCGCGCGTCGAACGGCGTGATTCACGCCATCGACGAAGTGCTGATTCCTCTCAACCCGATCCTGGCCGCGGTGGCCTGACGTCTTGTCCGCCGAAGGCCGCGTGGCTCACGCGGTCTTCGGTGCGATGTTCGCGTTCAGGCGGAACAGGTTGCCAGGATCCACTTTCGCCTTGAGCGCTGCCAGCCGGTCGTAGTTCACTCCGTAGGTCGTCTTGAGCCGCGCACCGTCATCGTTGAACTCGTTGACGTAGAACCCCTTGGTATGCGGCTCGATGATTTTCCAGGCGCTGCGCGCCCACTGCCCGACCGTATCGCTCATTGCCGGGTCTTCCCAGGCTGAAAACACGAACATGTTGAACTGGGTGCCGCGTTGCGCGAATGCCGTCGCGGTGGGCTTCACGCGCGCGATCGCACCGCCCGCCTGCTGCATGCTCACCACCTGTACGACCGGCAGCTTCGCATCGGCAATGGTCGCGATCATGACGTCGACCAGCGCGTCGCTCGACTGCTGCACGAAGCCGCCCTTGATGTAGTACTTCCGGCCTTGCGCGGCACCTTCATCACCGGACTGCTGCAGCTTGACGTAGGGCGCGGGCACGACATGGTCTACGACAGGCTTGCGGATCGTGCGCATACCCGCCAGCGCCTTGTCCGCGGCGGCGATCGGACCGCTGTAGCAGACGTCGATGGACAGGACGCGCTGGTCGTTCGGCAGCCGCACCAGCGATACATCGAGGTTGAGTTCTTCGGGCACGTCGGGTCCCGATTCGAACATGAATTTGAGCACTGCCGGCGCATCGGCGAACGAATAGACGAGGTCGCCGCCAACCATCATCGGGTCGACGGGGTGCAGCTGGAAATCGAACGAAGTCGCGACGCCGAAATTGCCACCGCCACCGCGCAAGCCCCAGAAGAGCTCCTTGTCTTCCTGTGCGTTGACGGTGCGGAATTTTCCGTCGGCGGTAACCAGGTCGATCGCGCGCACGTTGTCGCAGGCGAGCCCGAAACGCCGGCCAAGCCGGCCAAATCCGCCGCCGAGCGTCAAGCCACCAACGCCGGTATGAGACACCGTACCGGCCGTGGTCGCGAGGCCGTGTACCAGCGCTTCGCGATCGAGCGCGCCTAACAAGGCGCCGCCTTCGATGGTCGCGATGCGTTTCGCAGGATCGACACGCGCGCTGTTCATCTCGGCGAGATCGATCATCAATCCCTTGTCGCACACCGACTGCCCTGACAGGCTGTGGCCGCCGCCACGCACCGAGACCAGCAGTTGGTGCACAGTTGCGAACTTCACGGCTTCGATGACGTCGGCCGGGCCGCTGCAACGCGCGATGAGCGCGGGATGGCGATCGAACGCGCCGTTCCATGCATGGCGCGCGAGCTCGTAGCCTGCGCTCTCGCTCCTCAGCAGCGGGCCGCGCAGGCGCGCCCCGAAATCCCTGACGTCCGCGCCCTTCAGGATGATTTGCTTGCCATTGCCGGTGACCGCTTCGACGTCGGCGGGCGGCGCGCCTTCCGTGGCGGCAAACAACTTTCCGTATGGGAACGCAGCGGCGGGCAGTGCAGCAAACGCGGTGCGGACGAATTGGCGGCGTTTCATGACGCTCATGGTTCTTCTCCCGATTTTGAGGCGCGTAATTTAGCAGTCTGGCGGCAATTGCGCGCGCAGGCGCGCAATCTCGCTCTCGAGCACAGAGACGCGTTCGAGCAACCGTAACGCGACGCCGAGGCCGCGCATATCCAGCTCCAGGTCGTCACGCAACCGGCAGGCGGTGCGCGCGACCGTGACCACGCGCGCGCTGAAGGTATACGCGGAACCGCGCGCCTCGCGTACCGGGATTGCGCCCACCTGCACCAGCTCGAGCAGCTCGGACTCGGACAGGCCCGACACCTCGACCAGCTCCGCCAGGCTAACAACCCGCTGCTCGTCCAGCCACAACACTTCGTCGCTCATGCGCCCTCCCCGCCGAAGTGCCGGCGCGGATTGAATTGCGACTGGTCGCGCAACTGCTCGTAGAGCTTCTGTTCCGTATCGGAGGGATGCGCCGGCACCACGATCTGCGCCACGGCGAGCAGGTCGCCCGCACCGCCGCGCGGCTTCGGCAGTCCCCGCCCGGACAACCGCAGCTTCTGCCCGGCGGAGGTGCCGGCCGGCACCTTGAGCTTCACCAAGCCTGCGAGCGTCGGCACTTCCACCGTTGCGCCCAGCGCCGCTTCCCAGGGCGCGAGCGGCAGGTCGAGATACAGGTCGTGTTCGGTGGCGCGATAGAGCGCGTGGGCTTTCAGCGAAATGTTGAGATATAGATCGCCAGCGCGGCCGCCGTTGAAACCCTTGCCGCCCTTTCCCGGCAGGCGCAATCGCTGGCCATCGATGGCACCTGGCGCGATGCGTGCCTTCACGTTGTGCGGCACGCGGCGCAACTGTCCCGCCGCATTGTATTCGGGCATCGAGAGATTCAGCTCGAGCGTTGTCCCATTGAAAGCATCCTCGATGCTGATCTCGACCGGCACTTCGAAATCCGGGCCGGGTAGTTGGCCATTGCCGCCGCCGAAGGGGCCTGCCCGGCCGCCGCGCGCGCCGAAGCGCGTGAACAGATCGCCGAAGTCGACATCGTCGAACGAGAAATTTTCGGCACCACCGCCACTGCCGCCATGCTGGCGTGCCCAGTCGGGCGGCGGGCGGAATTCCTCGCCCTGCGGGCGCTGTCCAAGCGCATCGTAGGCGGCGCGTTTTTCCGGATCCTTCAGGGTCTGGTAGGCCTCGCCCACTTCCTTGAAGCGATTCTCGGCGCCGGGCTCCTTGGAAACGTCCGGGTGATACTTCTGCGCGAGCCTTCGATAGGCCTTCTTGATTTCGTCAGGCGAAGCGCCGCGCGCGACTCCGAGCGCGGCGTAATAGTCGGTGTACTTCATCGTGACCAGTCACTCGTTCAATTCCCGCCCGGCCCCAGGGGCATCTGCTTGAGCTTGTAGCCGGCGGGTATTTCGAACATCGACGCGGGAACGGCTTCCTCGCGCCACACTTTCATGAGGGTTTCTTCCGCAGCGAGCTTGCCGTTTTCGTAGTTGCGCAGACGCACCGGGTAGCCATTGGTCTTCACGTGCGCGCTGAATTCGTTACCCATCATGCCGGCCAGCATGGGGACGGTTTTCGCCATTTCGTCGAACACCTTGGAAAAATTCCCGAACACAGTCTGGAAGTTTTCCTTGCCGGGCAGCGCGGCGAACGGCACCACGCACACCTGTTCGTCGAGCTCACCGTTGCGCTTGATGTCCCAGAGCTTGCAGGCCCGCCCATCTACCTGGTCGGATTTGCCGATATCCACCGCTTCGACGGTCCATTTCTGATCGCTGTCGCCCATGCCGGGAATCTTTCCCATCGCCTGCTCCATCTGCGCGCGCTGTTCGGGCGGCAGCTTCGCTAGCTGCTCTTTAACCTGCGCCATCTCGTCGGTGAGTTTCTTGGCGAGCTTATCCATCGTGGCCTTGTCGAACACGACGTAGCTCTTGTCGGCGTCGTCGACAATGTACATGGTGTCGCCTTTGATGATGGACACGTGTCCGCTGTCATCGACGATGCGGCCCGAGCCGTTCTGCAGGTACATCTTCTGCGATAGTTCGGTCTTGTTCGTCGCCAGGTTGTGATTGACCATTTCGACGTACACGCCGGCGCTGGCCGACCCTGAGATAAACAAGGCCGCGACGCTTGAGGAAATGCGTTTCATGGAGCCCCTCGTGAGTTTTGCGTGACGCGACTCTAGCACTGCGTCCCAACCCCTGTATTTTGTCGACGACTTTCATAGACTTGGGCGCATGCTCAAGCCGTGGGATTTCGCCTCTCCGCATCTCATATCCGTGGGAGTACAACCGGATGACATCGACGCCTATGGACACGTGAACAACGCGGTGTACCTGCGCTGGCTCGATCTCGCCGCCTGGTCGCATTCGGCGGCGCTCGGCCTGTCGATCGACGCCTGCACCCGCCTGCGGCGCGGCATGGCGGCGTTGCGCATCGAGATCGACTATCTGCGCGCGGCGATGCCGGGCGATCGCGTCGCGGTCGCCACCTGGATCGCGGATTCCGATCGACGCTTGCGCGTCACGCGCCGCTTTCAGCTGCGCCATGCGACCGATGGCGGGACGCTGGCGCGTGCCATCACCCAATATGTCTGCCTCAATCTAGACACCGGACGCGCCACGCGCATGCCGCCCGAGTTCGCCGCGGCGTACGTGGCCACCTGATGGAAGAGCGGCGCAAACTGGTGCTGGGGCGCGTGGTGCCCGGTGTGTCGCCCGACCTGCAGCGCCGCCTGCGGCATTTTTTTGCGTTGGCACAGAGGTTGAGTACGCGGCTCGCCGGGTCGCTCGCCTTCCGCCTGTTTCTCACGCCGCCGCGGCGCGGCGTCGATCCGGGAGATGCCGCCGTCGTCGCACAGGCGCGCAAATCCACGCTCAAGTTCGGGGCCGAGGAATTCACACTGTGGAAATGGGACCACGGCGGGCCCGTGGTCGTGCTGCTCCACGGCTGGGGCTCGCGCGCCTCGCGCTTCGCGGACTTCATCGCGCCGCTGCGCGCGGCGGGATTCACCGTGATCGGTATCGACGCGCCGGCGCATGGCGATTCACGCGGCAGCACGGCCGATCTGCCGCGCTTTCGCGAAAGCCTCGCGCAGGTGCTGCGCCTGCACGAACCCATACACGCGGTGATCGGGCATTCGCTCGGCGGCGGCGCGGTGCTCACCGTGCTCGCGGAAACCGCCGACCATCACCCCAAGAAGATCTGCCTGTTCGGCGTGCCGGGCGACATGGACTACATCCTCGAATCCTTCGCGATGATGCTGGGATTGAAACCGCCGGCGTTGGCCAACCTGCGCGCGCGTTTCAGGGTGAAGTTCGGCCGCCCGGCGAGCGCGATCTCGGTGGCCGCCGCGGCGCCCGCCGTGCGCGTGCCGGTGCTGGTGGTGCACGACGAGGACGACGGTGTCGCGCCGTTCGCGCAAGGCGCGGCGCTGGCCGCGGCGATTCCCGGCGCGCAGCTGCTGGCGACGCGCGGCTTCGGGCACAGCGGCGCACTGCGCGACGCCGCCACGATCGAACGCGTGGTCGCCTTCCTGCGGGACTAACTAGCCCGGGCGGCGGCTCAGAAGCTGACGCGGAAGAACAACTCCGGACCGCTGGTATCCATGTTGAACAGCAGCGGCCGGTCGTCGCTGACCAGCAGCTCGGTCACGTACTTGCTGTACCCCAAGCCGACCGCAAAGTTCTTGCGCCAGCGATACTGGATGTCCGCGTGATAGTCGGACATCTTGCCTTCGAAATCCTCCGGACTCGCCGAGAAGGATTGTCCGCGCGCGGTGATCGCCCAGCGCTTCGAGATCCGAAAGGCCGCGTTGACCGCGATCGTCGGGAAGATGCCGACCTGGTCGGCCTTCTCGAAGTTGGTGGTGCCCGGCTCGCGGCCTTCCGCGTGCGCCTCAATGATATGGATGCCGAGGCCCGCGCCCGCCTCGAAGCGTTCGAACTTGAAGAATGAATAGGTGTAGGTGAAAGACAGCACGCGCCAGTCGAGCTTGCTGCGGAAGACCGTGCCTGCGTCGAAAGTGAAATTGCCGAAGTCGATGTCCTCGGCCAGCGGCTGTTGCCGGAAACGGTTGAGCTTGAAGTAGTCGATGCGCACGTGATTGCGCTCTTTCAGGCGGATGTCGAATTCCATGCGCCCCTGGTTGATCTCGTCATCGAGCCCGAGGTCGTCCTCGGCGCTGAGCAGCGTGCCCTCGTTCAACGCGGTCTGATCGAGGCGCAGCTCCGTGGTGACCGACGGCTGGAAATAGATGCCGCGCATGTAGAAGTGGTCGGAGATCGGGCTCGCCACTTCGAGCGACGCGGGCTTGAGGACTTCGCTGGGCTTGCGCACCGGCTCGGCCTTTTCCCTGCGCGGGCCGTTCTCGACCGGCTCTTCCCGGTCCCTGCGCCACAACGCGCATCCGGTATTCAGAAGACACAGCAGAACGATGAGCCCCAGACGCATTCGCGACTCCTAAACAAGTCAGGCAAACAAGCAGTCCTGCCGAGGCAGGACGAGGCCATGATCTAACAGGTCGGGAAAGCGCGCCAGCGTCGCGCTAAAGAGACGGGCCCGGTGTGCGGTACGTCACACCGGGCCGCGGTTTCATCTCTTCATGGCGTCGAAGAAGTCGGCGTTGGTCTTCGTGTCCTTCATCTTGTCGAGCAGGAACTCGACCGCGGCCAGCTCATCCATGGGATGCAGGAGCTTGCGCAGGATCCAGATCTTCGCGAGCTCGCCCGGGTCGGTGATGAGCTCTTCCTTGCGCGTACCGCTGCGGTTGATGTTCATGGCGGGGAACACACGCTTCTCGGCGATGCGGCGATCCAGGTGGATTTCGCAGTTGCCCGTGCCCTTGAACTCTTCGTAGATCACGTCGTCCATCTTGGAGCCGGTGTCGATGAGCGCGGTGGCCAGGATAGTTAGGCTGCCGCCCTCCTCGATGTTGCGCGCGGCACCGAAGAAGCGCTTCGGCCGCTGCAACGCATTCGCATCCACGCCACCCGTGAGCACCTTGCCGGAGCTCGGCACCACGGTGTTGTAGGCGCGCGCGAGGCGCGTGATGGAGTCGAGCAGGATCACGACGTCCTTCTTGTGCTCGACCAGGCGCTTGGCCTTTTCGATCACCATCTCCGCGACCTGCACGTGGCGGGCGGCGGGTTCGTCGAACGTCGACGAGACCACTTCGCCCTTCACCGTACGCTGCATCTCGGTCACTTCTTCCGGGCGCTCGTCGATGAGCAGCACGATGAGGTGCACTTCGGGGTGGTTGGCCGTGATGGAGGTGGCGATGTTCTGCAGCAGCATGGTCTTGCCGGCCTTGGGCGGCGAGACGATCAGGCCGCGCTGGCCCTTGCCGATCGGCGAGACCAGGTCGATGGCGCGTGCGGTCAGGTCTTCCGTCGAGCCATTGCCACGCTGCAGCTTGAGCCGCTTGGTGGGATGGAACGGCGTGAGATTCTCGAACAGCACCTTGTTGCGCGAGCTGTCGGGCGAATCGAAGTTGATTTCGCCGACCTTGAGCAACGCAAAGTAACGCTCGCCGTCTTTTGGCGGGCGGATGAGTCCGGAGATGGTGTCGCCGGTGCGCAGGTTGAAGCGGCGGATCTGGCTTGGGCTTACGTAAATATCGTCCGGGCCGGCAAGATAGCTGCCGTCCGAAGAACGCAGGAAGCCGAAGCCGTCCTGCAGGATCTCCAGCACGCCGTCGCCGTAGATGTTCTCGCCGTTGCGCGAGTGGGCCTTGAGGATGCCGAAGATGATGTCCTGCTTGCGCGAGCGGGCCATGCCCTCGACGCCCATGGAATCGGCCATCTTGACCAGCTCATGAATGGGCTTGGCCTTGAGGACCGAGAGATTCATCGAGTTGCGCGAGGCAACCAGATCGGCCTGGCTGATGATTTCGGAGGCGTCTACTTCGAACGCCTCGGGCGGCTGATCGTCGGGGCGCGGGCCCCCATTGTTGCCACCAGCGCGGTAGTTCGGATCGCGGTTGCCGTCGCGGTCGCGCTGCCCGCCACCACCACCACCGCCACCGCCGCCTCGACCACCGTCGTGACGCGGACCTTTGTTAGGACGATTGCGGCCTTGATTTCCCAAGTAGCCTCTCACAGGTGTGCGTCCAGAAAGGATTTCAGGTCGGGCTTGCGCACCGAACCGACCTTCTGGGCCTCGACCGTGCCGTTCTTGAAGAGAATCAGCGTCGGGATGTTGCGGATGCCGTACTTCGGCGGTGTTTGCGGGTTCGACTCGATGTCGATCTTGGCGATGCGGAGCTTGTCTTTGTACTCCGTCGCGATCTCATCGAGGATCGGCGCGATCATCTTGCAGGGGCCACACCACTCGGCCCAAAAGTCGAGAAGAACGGGCTTGTCGGACTTGAGCACGTCCTGGCTGAACGTAGCGTCCGTGGTGTGGACGATATCCGGGTTACTCACGTGGAAGGACCTCCGATGAAATCAAGAAATTCTCGTATACCGAGTTTGTATTGGGGGGGATTGAAGCTCGTGCTTCGTGGCGCGGCAGGAAGCCGTGCTCAGGACGCGATCAAACGGTTAGACTGCGCTGAGCAGTCAATTGGTAAATGAGGCAAAGACCCAGTGGTTTTGGAAGCTTTGGATTTGCGGTTCGAGGCTCTTTGAAGAGCAGTCCGCGTCTTGGGAGCATTTTTTAACTGGTCCGCCTCCCATTTGCAAGCGCCAGATGCGCCCAGAAGACACCAGATATCTTGAATACATAAATAACGGCCTTTAATGACAGAGACACACCTTTCCGAGCTGACGTTCGCGTCGCTCGATCTCGTTCCCGAAGTCGCCCGCGGCATCCGTGATGCAGGTTTCGTCCGCGCCACACCCGTCCAGGCGATCACTTTGCCGATTGCGCTCACCGGCAAGGACGTTGCGGGCCAGGCACAGACGGGTACCGGCAAAACGGCCGCATTCCTGGTGGCGCTGTTTCAGCGCCTGCTGACCAATCCCCTGCCAGGGCGCAGCTCCACGGGTATTCGCGCATTGATTCTGGCCCCCACGCGCGAACTGGCGGTGCAGATTTTCAGCGACGCCGAGGTGCTGGGGAAACACACGGGTCTCAAGATCGGCGTTGTATATGGTGGCGTCGACTACGAAAAACAACGGAAGTCGCTGCAGGACGGCATCGATGTCCTGATCGGGACGCCCGGGCGCGTCATTGACTACTTCAAGCAGCATGTCTTCGACATGCGCCACGCGCAGGCCGTGGTGCTCGACGAGGCCGATCGCATGTTCGACTTGGGCTTCATCGCCGACATCCGCTTCATTTTGCGCCGGCTGCCGAAACCCGAGGCGCGCCAGTCGATGTTGTTCTCGGCGACCCTGTCGCAGCGCGTGCTGGAGCTCGCCTACGAGCACATGAACAATCCCGAGCTCGTGCGGATCGAGCCCGATCGCGTCACCGCGGACCGCGTGCGCCAGCTCATCTATTTCCCCGCGATGACAGAGAAGGTGCCGCTGCTGATCGGCCTGCTGCGCCTGTACGACGCGCGTCGCACGATGGTGTTCGTCAACACCAAGCGCGTCGCGGAGAAGCTCGAGGGCTATCTGCTCGCGAACGGGTTCAAGGCGCAGGCGCTGTCGGGCGACGTGCCGCAGAAGAAGCGGCTGCGCTTCATGCGCGAATTTCACAGCGGCGATCTGGCCGTGCTGATCGCGACCGATGTCGCCTCGCGCGGCTTGCACATTCCCGACGTCAGCCACGTATTCAACTACGACCTGCCGCAGGACGCGGCCGACTACGTGCATCGCATCGGACGCACGGCGCGCGCCGGCCAGGATGGCGATGCGATCAGCTTCGGCTGCGAGGAATACGCGGTGTCGCTGCCCGAGATCGAGGACTACATCTCGCACAAGATCGAGGTCGCGCCGGTCAAAGCCGAATTGCTGGCCAAGGATCTGAAGCCGCCCGTTTACAAAGAGTGGGATCCGGAGGATGGACCGCGCCCGGTGCGCCGGCATGGCGGCAGTGGTGGTGGCGGCGGACGAGGCGGTCCCCGCCGTCCCGGCGGCGGTGGTGGTGGTGGTGGTGGACGCGGTGGTCCGCCGCGTCGCAGCGGTGGCGGCGGTGGATCGCGCCGCGGCGGGAGATAGGCGCCGTCAAAGATCGGCGACGCTGTCGACGGCAGCGTGATCCGGATGCTCGCGCCGCGAGCCGCGTGTATCCCAATGCCGTACGCCGTACACCCAGCGAATCCCCGCGCTGCGCGCCGCATCGAGCATCTTCGAATTGTCATCGGCGAACAGCGCACGCGCGGGATCGAAACCGAAGCGCTCGAGCGCGGCCTGCCAGAACGGCGGGTGTTCCTTCGGATGTCCGAAGTCATGCGACGTCGCGGCGCCGTCGAGAAAATCGAGCACGCCGGTTTCCTCGTGCTTCACCGCGAGCGCGATCGGGTGCGAGTTGGTCAGCAGCAGCAGCCGTTTTCCCGCCGCGCGCATGCGGGTGAGAAATTCCTGCGCGCCCGGCAGCCACGCGGCGTGTGAACGCACTTCACGGTGCAGCGCGCCTATGTCGATCTCCAGCGTACGCGACCAGTACTCGATGCAATACCAATCGAGCGTGCCGCTGCGCTCTTGAAAGCGCCGCGCGATCTCCGCGTATGCCGCGTGCAACTCCATGGAATGTGCGACCGCGAAACGCTGCGGCACGAGGTCGCGCCAGATATGGTTGTCGTAGGCCTGGTCGAGCAACGTGCCATCGAGATCGAGCAATACCGTGTCGATCGCCGACCAGTCCGGTCGCAAATGAATGCTGGGAGAGAGTGTAGACATGTGGGGCGTATCATACGGACCTCCCATGGATGCAGCTCCCGAACCCCTCGTCGATTTCCACACCCACAGCCATTACTCCGATGGTGTGCTCGCGCCGGCTGCGCTGGTGGAGCGTGCGCGCGGCCGCAATGTCGGCACGCTGGCACTCACCGATCACGACACGATCGCCGGACTGCCCGAGGCACGCGCCGCCTGCACGGCCGCCGCCATCCGCTTCGTGCCGGGCGTCGAGCTTTCGTCGCAGTGGCGCGGGCAAACTATTCACATCGTCGGGCTGCAATTGGACGCGGCGCACGCTGGCCTGCACGCGCACCTCGATTCGGTGCTGGCGCGGCGCCAGGCACGCCTCGGGGACATCGGCGAACGCCTGGAACAGCGTGCACGTCTGCCGGGCCGTGAACTGGCCGCGATTGCCGTCCGGACGACCGCCCCGACGCGCCTGCACCTCGCACGGCTGCTCGTGGAGCGCGGTCATGCGAAGGACACGCAGGACGCCTTCGATCGCTGGTTGAACCGCGACAAGGCCGGCCATGTCCCCGCCCAGTGGCCGGAGCTGCCCATCGCGATGGCGGCATTGCGCGACAGTGGCGCCGTCCCGGTGCTCGCGCACCCACATCGTTACCGTTGCTCGTCCGGACAGTTGCGCGAGCTCATCGCGGCGTTCGCGCAGGAGGGCGGAATGGCGCTCGAGGCGAGCATGGCCGGCATGAGCCCGAATGACGCTGATCGCATCGCCTCGTTATGTCGGCGCTTCAAGCTGCACGCCTCGATGGGCTCGGATTTTCACGACCCGGCCGTGCCGTGGAATCCCCTTGGCCGCTGGCTTAAGCTTGCCGCCGGTCTCGAGCCGGTCACCAATTGTTTACGCTTAAATCAAATCTGATGAGCGAAATCGAAGATCAGGACAACGTCGATCGCGAGCTTTTCAAGAACGTTGAAAAGCTGCGCGAGCTGCGCATCGCGCATCGCGATCTCGACGAGGTCATCTCCCGCCTGTCGCTCGACTTCCAGTCCGACCAGCTGCAATTGAAACGCCTCAAGAAGCGCAAGCTCATCCTCAAGGACCAGATCACACGGCTCGAAAGCGAACTGATCCCGGATCTGAACGCGTGAGGGAAATCTTCGAGCAGCTCACCACGCCCGAAATCATGGCCGAAGTGATCGCCATCATCATGGCGTCGCTGCTCGCCTCGGCCCTCGGG
The DNA here is from genome assembly GCA_035286365.1 of Steroidobacteraceae bacterium. GTDB lineage: Bacteria > Pseudomonadota > Gammaproteobacteria > Steroidobacterales > Steroidobacteraceae > CADEED01. The sequence goes on from DATHJZ010000198.1 coordinate 13,412, forward strand.
CACTACATCAAGACCTGGCTGCGCCCGCTGTCCAACCGGGCCAATCTCGCGAGCTGGCCGCGGCGGCTGCTCATCGCCGCGATGGTCATCGCGCCGTCGTTCATGGGGCTGGTGCTGATGCTCGGTCTGCTCGCGCTGTTCGGCAGCTTCGACCTGCCGGTCGCGCTCATCGACATCGCCAAAGACCTCGCCACGGTGCTCGTCCTGGTGCGCTTCGGCGTGCACGGCTTGAGCGTGTCGCTCGGACCGAACAGCTGGGTGCGCTCCTGGGAGTTGCGGATCACCTTCGTGATCTGGATAGCGATCGCCTTCCAGATCCTCGGCTGGTTCGACGCCATCGAACGCACGCTCGACAAGATCGACCTCGTCCCGGGCAAGGCGCAGTTCAGCCTCTGGTCGCTGCTCAAGGGCGTGGTGGTCATCGCCGGCTTCCTGATCGCCGGCAGCCTGATCGCGCGCGCGGTCGAGCGCCGCGTGATGAAACTCGAAGGCCTCGCGATCTCGACGCGCATCGGCATCTCGAAGTTCTCGACCTTCGCGCTGCTGGCGCTCGGCGTGTTGTTAGGGGTCAACGCCTCGGGTGTCGACCTGACCGCGTTGACGGTACTCACCGGCGCCGTGGGCCTGGGGTTGGGTTTCGGCCTGCAGTCGATCGCCAGCAATTTCGTCTCGGGCTTCGTGCTGCTGCTGGATAAATCGATCAAGCCCGGCGACGTCATCAGCTTCACCGGCACCACCGGCACCAGCAGCGAGAACTTCGGCTGGGTGCAGGAGCTGCGCGGCCGCTACATCGTCGTGCGCGACCGGGACGGCGTTGAGACTCTGGTGCCCAATCAGAACCTGATGACGAACTCGGTCATCAACTGGAGCTACTCCGATCAGCGCGTACGTATCCGCCTGCCGGTGATGATCAGTTTCCAGGACGATCCGGAAATCGCGCTGCAGGTGCTGGTCGACGCCGCCGCCAATCATCCGCGCATCCTCAAGGATCCCGGGCCGGTGTCGCGCCTCATGAGCTTCGAGAATTACGGCATGCGCGTCGAAGTTCGCTTCTGGATCCGCGACCCGATGAACGGCGTGAACAACGTGCGCTCGGACGTCAACCGCGAGATCTGGCGGCTGTTCAAGAAACACAGCATCACGATTCCCGTGCAGCAGCACGAAGTGCGCGTCATTCAACATGAGCCCGACATCCCGGGTTTCAGAAGATAGCCACCGAGCATGAGCTTGTTAGTCAGGCCGGGCCTCGAGATTCCGGACGCCGACATCGAAGTGGCTTTCATCCGTTCGGCGGGTCCGGGCGGACAAAACGTCAACAAGGTCGCCACCGCGGTGCAGCTGCGTTTCGCGCTCGACCGCAACGCAACGCTGCGCTCCGACGTGAAGGCGCGCCTGCGCAACCTCGCCGGTCAACGCCTCACCGACGCCGGTGAAATCCTCATCCAGGCGCGCGAGTCGCGCAGCCAGGAACAGAACCGCCGTGATGCCGAAGGGCGGTTGCTCGATCTGATCCGGCGCGCGCTGATCGTGCCGAAGAAGCGGCACGCCACCAAACCCACGCGCGCTTCGAAGGAGCGGCGGCTTGACACCAAGGCCCGTTCCCAGAAAAACAAACGTCTTCGTGGCAAGGTCAGAAACTACGATTAAGGAGAGGTCGATGATTCAGTGGCGCGAAAAACTACGTGCCTTCGCGATCCATTTCGCGGTGACGCTGGTGCTGGCGGCGGGCGCCGCCGCGATCATTTTCGGACTCTGGTTTCCCGATCCATTCGACCGCGTGGTCGGCGGCGCGGGGCTGTTCGTGCTCGTGGTCGGCTGCGATCTGGCACTCGGGCCACTCATCTCGCTGGTCATCTACAACAGCCGCAAGAGCCGCAAGGAGCTGTTCTTCGACTACAGCATCGTCGCGGCCGTGCAGCTCGCGGCGCTCGCCTATGGCGTCTACATCGTCGCGGGTTCGCGGCCGGTCTACGTCGCGTTCGTGAAGGATCGCCTGGAGCTCGTGAGCGCGCGCGACATCAGGCCGGCGGAACTCGCAGCGGCGAAAGAGGCTCAGTACCGCAGCCTGCCGCTCACCGGCCCGCGATTCATCTATGTGCTGGTGCCGGTCAAGGAACAGTCCGATGCACTGTTCGCGTCCCTCGACGGTAACGAAGAAGCCGCGCGGCCCAGGTTCTACGTGAGCTACGACTCGCAGCTCGAAAGCATCCGCGCGCGCACGTTGCCACTCGCCGAACTCGAAAAGAAGCATCCCGAAGCCGCGCCGCTGCTGGCCGCTGCCATCGCGGAGTCGGGGCTGCCGGCCACGAAGCTCGGCTGGATGCCGCTGCGTTATCGCGACAACTTCTGGACGGCGTTGATCGACGTTGCAACCGGGAGGCCGGCAGCCTATGTCGAGTTCGATCCCTACTGAGAAAACGCCGGGCGCGCGCTAGTTGTTAGGTGCGCCTTGGTTCGTGCTTTGGGTCGATTCGAGCTCGACCACCCAGCTGCTGATGCGCTTGAACACCTCGGCGCCGGCCCATTCTGCGCCGTCGTTGAAGATGATGCGCAGCGTGGAGGCGTCGGGAATCAGGCCGAGATAGTTGTCGATGGTCATGCGGTCGAGGCCATCCTGCGTGCGCACCACCAGTGAATCGTTTTTGCGCGCCAGTACGACGTCGGCCGGGGCGATGCCCGGTCCCACGCGCAGGTCGAGGCGACCGGCGGTCCACCAGTCGGTAATCGCAACGTTGCCCGAACCGCGGCCCCAGAAATATTCGGCGTGCGCGGCATTTTCCGCGGCATCGTCTTCGGCTTCGGCCTCGAGACCTACGCGGAACTGCCCGCTGCGCTCGAGCTCGTCGAGGTACTCCTCGGCTTCCGGCGCGTACGGCAGGTCCAACAACTTGGCGGTATTGCTCAAATCCTTCATCGCTGACTCGCAGTCCCTGCATGAGACCTGTGGGCACTGTTACTAGGACGCCAGCCGCTGTCTATAGGTTCCCACCGCCTCCCGGGGCGCGACGGTGCGAAAACCCCGTGGTGCAGCGCGTTATGTCGCCTTGAAAACGCACACTTTCCGTACGTTTCGGGGTTTGGAGGAGAGGAAACGGCCCGCTACTTCTTCTTGCGCCTCTCAAGCGCCTCCTTCTGGTCGACGTAGGCGCGGCCTATCCACTGCGCGGCGTTGAAATTGGCGCCGCCGTACTTTTCCTCGAACTCCTTCGTCGGCCGCGCTTCGAGCACCTGGTCCTGGGTCTTGCCGGCCTTCACGAGTTTCGCCACGCGGTCGCGCACCGTCACCAGCATGTCGTGATACGCCGCAAGCTCCGCCTTGTTGCCGAGCGGTCCGTGGCCGCGAATGATCTTCGTATTGTCGTCGACGCTCGCGAGCACGGTCTCATGTGCGCGAATGAAGCCGTCGAGAGTGCCGCCGTTGCTGCCGTCGATGAAGGGAAAACCGCCGGTGAACGTATCGCCCATGTGCAGCACGTTCGCCTTGCGGAAGCGCACCACGATGTCGGTTTCGGTGTGCGCGTTGGGAAGGTGCGTGAACTCGAGATCCTCGTCGTTGAAATGCAGCGTGGCGCTGTCGGCGAACGTCACGACCGGCAGCGCTTCGCGCGCGCGCGGTTCGCCTGTGGCACCAGCGGCATTCACCTGCGGCGCGCCGAGGCGCTTGCGCACGTTGTCCTGCGCGATGATCACGGCGCCGCTCTTGCCGAACGCGTCGTTGCCACCGGTGTGATCGCCGTGCAGGTGCGTGTTGATCACGAACTTCACCGGCTGCTCGGAAAGCAGCGCCACCGCGGCACGGATCTTCGGCACCATGTCCGCGAACTGATCGTCGATGATGGCCGCGCCGTCGACGCCAACGGACAGGCCGATGTTGCCGCCGCGGCCCACGAGCATGTAGATGCCCGGCGCGATGCTGACGGTTTCTATCTTGACGTCGGGTGGCGGTATGGGCGCCTTCTCCACCTGAGCCGCGGCCACCGTGCAAAACGCGCAACTCATCAACGCCAACGTAATCTTCATGCTCGTGCTCCCGGCCGGGCGGCCACTGTTTGCTGAATCAGGCGCCACAGGTCCACGACGTGTTCGTGTTCGGTGGCGGCCGCTCCAAAGGAGACTCGTACGGCCCAACGTTCCGCTATGACCGCGGGCGTGAGATACGCTTCTCCCGAATCGTTGACGGCCTGGGCCCAGGCGCCCGTGTGCGCGTCGACGCCGTTGGCATCGAGGCCCGGCGGCTCATGGCGCAACACTACGGTCTGCAGCCGCACCGGCGCGAGGATCGTCCAGTGGGCGGTCCGGGCGACCTGCGCGGCCAGCCACTGCGCGTGCCCAAGGTCGCGGCGGATGCGGGCCGCAAGACCGCTGACACCCTGGTCGCGGATCACGAACCACAACTTGAGCGCGCGCATGCGACGGCCCAGCGGGATGCCCCAGTCGCGGTAATTCTTCACCTGGCCGTCGGCCGCGGTCTGCAGGTAGCTCGGATTGGTCGACATGACGCGCACGAGGAACTGCGGGTCGCGCACGAAGTAGGTGGAGCAGTCGAACGACAC
>DATHJZ010000199.1:0-3239 GCA_035286365.1 Steroidobacteraceae bacterium
GATCCCGGACTGGCTTCCGATGCGCTACGTCAGTTGGTTACCCACTGCGTACGACGTCGCCGCGCGCTTCACCGCCAACGGCCGCGGCCGTTCGAACGTCTATCTCATCCTGCTGGACTTTGCCGATCGACGCGGCGATGAGCACGGCGTGTACGTCGGTATGAGTCGATACTCGCCCCCGGACCGCTTCGATCAGCACAAGGCCGGAATCCGCGCCGCCGGGAGTGTGCTGAAGCGCGGCATCGAAGTGTTGACGGGTCCGACGCTTCACCTTCAACACATCAAGCGCGGCGAAGCGGCGCGCATCGAATCGGCACTGGCTGGCGCGCTCGCAGATGCCGGCATTCGCGTCGAAGGAGGCCACTGATCAGGCGAGCGATCAAGTTCGCTATAGCGGCTACGGATCGCTGCGCCCCGATCGCGCCCTGGCGCTTGCGGCAGTCCAGGCAATGGCAGATTCCGACGCGATAAGGCGCGGCGGCTATCTCGATCCGCACCGCCCCGCACAGGCATCCACCGGTGTAGTGAGTCATCAGTTCGTCTCCAGCGTTTGTTGAAGAACCTAGCGGCGGACGAGGCTCGTTGCAACACACGCCTGCTCAAAGAAAGTCGGACGCGACTTACAGCAAAGCGTGAACTGCGCACGCGAGCGGGCGCCGAATACGAGAGAACCGGATGTCCCGCAACCGCGCCGCGCCTTCAAACTGTCCATCCTGCAATAGCGTCATTGCATCCGCGGACTCGACCCACGCAATGTTTAAGATCGACCCGAATTTCTTTCGGCAGCTGCGCGTGCGATTCGTGCGCCTGTGCACGCTGAGCGATCTTGGCATTACGGCGCGACTCGCCATTGCCTTTACGAGCGTTACGATTCTCGCGGCCACTGCCAACTTCATCGTCGAGAAGGGCGCGTCGATCGTCGAGCAGGTGTTGTACGCCAAGCCGTCCGCCGTGCGGGAACCGCAAGCCCCTGTTGCACCACGTGCGGCGCGAAAACAGGACCACTCACGCGCCGCAGCGTCGCAGCTCGTCTTGGCCTGGGGAAATTTCGATGCCGCGGTGCGCGAGCATCTCGAGAGAAACTCGAAGGAATCCGGGGCGCTGTATGCGGCCATGCGGGCCGAACTGCGAATGAGAGGCAGCACCTACCAGGAACAACTCTCGCAGCTCGCATCCGACCAGCGCCGGGCGGTGCAAAGGGCGCTGCAAGGACACGACAAAAGCGCTGCCTCACTGATCCAGGTCGCGCAAGACCAGCACTCCTTGCTCGCGAGCTACTCCACGATTTTCTACGGAATGAGCACACGCCTGCAGGGGTCGATAGACGGCGCCTGGAAGATCATGGGCCGCGTCGTGGCGCGGCAGTCTCTATTGAAGCTGAGCGCACAGCTGGACGATATCCAGAGCGCCTTCGCGAATCGTCGTGCACCGGAAGCCGGGGGTGGGGGGCCTGCGGGCGTCGCGAGGGCGGAGCAGGCCTTTGCCGCGACCCTCCAGGAAAATGAGGCGGCGCTGCGCCGTTCGCAAAGTGCGCAGTGGCTGGCAGGCATGCGTAGCGACTTCACGTTGCTGACGAAGTCCCGTGCATCGCTTGCGCAGGCTGAAAGACGCAGAGCGCTGCTGGCCCAGGCATTTTCGCGAGAGTCAGAACAGTTAGGCGAAACGCTCACGCGAGCCATGAACAGTGATGCGCACGAGCGCGCCAGCGTATTGGCGCATCTTCCGCCAGTGGCAGGCGCACGGACTGTTGTCCACGAGGCAGCCCAGTCGCCGGCGACTACGCCGCCCACGCCAAGGAACATGCTGGTTGCATGGGTGAGCGGCATCGTGCTCGCCGTGCTGGGTTACATCTGCGTCATCACCATCGTGAGCGTCGTGCGCCCGGTGCGCCGGTTGCTCGATGCAACCGCGAGACTCGGCCGCGGCGAGGTTGCACCATCTGTCGCGCTTGGCGGTATCCGCGAGCTCGATACGCTGAGCCAGTCGTTCAATGTCATGGCCGGGCAGCTCGCCGCCGCGCAGGCGGTAAATCGCCAGACGCTGCAGTCGCTGGAAACCAGGGTGCAAGAGCGAACCCGCGAGCTCCAGGAACTCGCCGAACGCGATCCGCTGACCGGTCTTGCGAACCGCAGGCAACTATTCGTGGCGCTCGGTGATTCGATTGGACGTGCGGCCAGGGACGGCCGTCGTGTTGGCGCGTTCTTCCTGGACATTGACAACTTCAAGACTTTGAACGACGGCATGGGCCACGAGTATGGCGACCGGGTGTTGACCACCATCGCGCGCCGGCTCGAATCGACCTCGCTCCCGTTCGGATTCGCAGCTCGACTCGGTGGCGATGAATTCATGATCGTGCACGAAGATGCGCAGGCGATCGAAGAAATCGAGGCTGCCGGCGCGAGTATCGTCGATGCCTTCCGGGTGCCGATCAAGGTCGACGGGCGGGAGCTGATCGTGAGCGTCAGCGTCGGCGCGAGCATCTATCCCGACCACGAGCAGAACGTCGAAGCTTTGCTGCGCGCCGCCGATGCGGCCCTGTTCGATGCGAAAGCGCAGGGGCGCAGCCAGCTCAAGGTGTTCACGCCGGAACTGTTGCTGCGCGCGTCAGCCAAGTTCGCGATCGAGCAGAATCTGCGGCGCGCGATCGAAAAGGGCGAGTTCGAGCTCTTCTATCAGCCTGAGGTCAGCGTTCAGACACTCGAAGTCACCCTCGTCGAAGCCCTGATTCGCTGGCGCATGCCTGACGGCAGCTACCGGACTCCGGATGAATTCCTCGCAGTGGCGGAGGAATCCGGACTCATCGTGGAGATCTGCGACTGGGTGCTTCGCACCGCAGTCAAAACCGCCGCCGAATGGCACCACGGGCAATGGTCTGCGGCGCGCGTGGCCGTCAACGTATCGCCACGGCAGTTCCTCGATTACCGCTTCGTGGAGAATCTCCAGCATCTGCTGGATGAGTTCCGGCTGCCGGCCCGATGCCTGGAACTCGAGCTGACGGAATCCGTGCTGCAAACCGGGCCGACGACCATTCATGCGCTCGGGCGGCTGCGCGCGATGGGCGTTGCCATTGCGCTCGACGATTTCGGCACGGGCTATTCCTCCATGGCTTCGCTCGAGCAATTGCCGCTGACGCGTATCAAGCTCGATCGCAGCCTGATCGCACGAATGGACAGCAATTCACGCTCCGCGTCGATCGCCCGCGGAACCATTGGCCTGTGCAGCGAGCTCGGCCTCGAGAT
>DATHJZ010000200.1:0-6073 GCA_035286365.1 Steroidobacteraceae bacterium
ATGCTCCTCGGCGGCGGCGACTGGCCGGTTCCCGCCTTCCGCTGGTTCGTCGACAAAATGGGACACGGGCGCCTGCTCATCATCCGCGCCTCCTACGGCGACGAAACCCAGCAGGATTTCCTCAAGGAGATCGGCGGCGCGACTTCGGTCGAGACGCTCGTGTTCCATTCGCGCGCCGCGGCCAGCGATCCGCGCGTGCTCGATATCGTCCGCCGCGCCGACGGCATCTTTTTCGGCGGCGGCGACCAGTCTAACTACGTGCGCTACTTCAAGGGCACGCCGATGAACGAGCTGCTCGACGCGCACGTGCGCGGCGGCAAGCCGATCGGTGGCACGAGCGCGGGTCTCGCAATCCTCGGCGCGTTCAGCTACGGCGCGATGGACGGTGGCAGTCTGGTCTCGGCGGATGCCATGAAGAACCCGCTCGGCAGTGGCGTTACGATCGTCGGGGATTTCCTGCACTTGCCGTACCTCTCGCGCGTCATCACCGACTCGCATTTCGCGATCCGCGAGCGCTGGGGGCGGTTGCTGGTGTTCGTCGGCAGGCTCGCGAGTGAACAGCACGACGCGGGCATCACGGGCATCGGCATAGACGAGAAGGCCGCGCTGTGCATCGAGGCCAACGGCACGGGCCGCGTGTACTCCATCGGCCGTGGATTTGCCTGGCTGGCGCGACCGCTGCGCGCGCCGGATGTGCTCACGAAAGGACGTTTCAATTTTCGTGAAGTGCCCATCGTCGGCATTGGCGCGGAGAGCGCCGTCGACATGAACACATTCGCGGTGACGCACCCATCGTTCGCGCTCAAGGTCAGCATCGTCAATGGCGAGTTCGACGCTCCTTCGCTGGCTGAATTGAAAGCCGCGGCGCTGACGCCGCCGCCGGAGTCGGCGGCCAACGCGCCCCGCAAGTGGACCCTCGCGATTCACGGCGGCGCCGGCGTGATCGAGCGCGGCGATCTGACGCCCGCGAAGGAAGCGGCGTATCGCGCCTCGCTCAACGCCGCGCTCGAAGCCGGGCACAAAGTGCTGGCCGGCGGCGGCGCGAGTCTCGATGCGGTCGAGGCGGCCATTCGCGTGCTCGAGGACGATCCGCTATTCAACGCGGGCCGCGGCGCGGTCTTCACCGCGGACGGCCGCAACGAACTCGACGCGTCGATCATGGATGGCGCCACGCGCAAGGCCGGCGCGGTCGCGGGTGTCACACGGACGCGCAATCCGATCACGCTCGCGCGCACGGTCATGGAGAAATCGCCGCATGTGATGCTGGCGCGCGATGGCGCCGATCAGTTTTCGGTGGAGCAGGGCCTGCCACAGGTTTCGCCCGACTATTTCCGCACCGAGGAGCGCTGGCAGCAGCTGCTCGAATGGCGCCGCGACAACGCGAAACTGCTGGACCCGACGCACTCACGCGGCACGGTCGGCGCGGTGGCCATCGACGTGAATGGGCACGTGGCCGCCGGCACTTCGACGGGCGGCATGACGGGCAAGCGCTGGGGCCGCATCGGTGATTCGCCAGTCATCGGCGCGGGCACCTACGCCGTCGATGGCAATTGCGCGGTGTCTGCCACCGGTTCGGGGGAATACTTCATACGCGCGAGCGCCGCGCGCCAGCTCTGCGATCGCATCGCCTGGCACGGCGAGAGCGTCCAGGCAGCGGCCGCGGCGACGATCGCGAATATTGGCGACATCGGGGGCGACGGCGGCGTGATCGCCATCGACGGCGCAGGCAACATTGCGTTCGCCATGAACTCGAGCGGCATGTATCGCGGCTGGGTGGCGAGCGATAAGTCCGCGGCGACGGCTATCTACTCGAACGAGACGGGACCGAACTGACTAGCGGCGTCCGGACTGGAGTTCGGCCATCACGACTTCTTCCGGGGCGTTGACGAAGTAGCCCTGGATGAACTGCACGCCGAGCTGCCACAGCACGGCCATGGTGTTGGCGTCCTCGACGCGCTCGGCGATGGTTTCGATCTTGAGCTTCATGGCCTGTTCGACCAGCTTCTTGACCACGCCCTGCGTTTCGAAATTGCCGGAGAGGTCCTGGACCAGCGCGCCGTCGATCTTGATGAAGTCGAGCGGCACCGCGCTCAGCAGTTTGCCGGGATCGCGACCCGAGCCGAAGCGCTCGAGTGCGATACGGAAGCCCATTTTCTTGAGATCGCCGAGCTGCTTCACCGAAGCGTTCATGTACTGCTCGCAGATGGTCTCGGTGATCTGGAAGCAGATTCGCGCCGGCACGTGCGCGCCGGTCGCGAGCTGCGTCTTGAGCCACTCGCTGAAGCCCGCATCGAGCACGCTGTCCTGCGACAGGCGCACGAACAAACAACCTGGTTTGCGTTGCGCGGCGAACGACAGCGAGGCGCCGACCACCCAGCGATCGATGTTCTTGAGCAGGTCATTGCGTTCCGCCGCGGCCATGAACTCCGCGGGCAACACTTCCTTCCCCTGGTGATCGAGCATGCGCACCAGCACGTCGAACATGTTCGGGTCTTCGCCCTGCAGGCTGGCCACCGGCTGCTGTACGAGGCGGAAGCGGTTCTCCATGAGCGCGGACTTGATGTGCTTGACCCATATCTTGTCGTAGGCCTGCACGCGCGTGTCGGTGTCGGCCTTGTCGAGATGGAAAACCTGGTTGCCACCCTGGCCGCGTCCGCGCCGCACGGCTTCGATCACGTCGGCGACGATGGCATCGATGCTCGAGCCCGCGGTGGGCACGGCCGTCAAACCGATCGTGCAGCTCGAATGCACGGATTTTTGCCCCACGGTGGAAGGTGACTCGCTGAACCGCGCCAGGACCGCGTCGGCCCAGGCCTCGACGTCGTGCGAGTTGCCGCGTTCGAGCAGCGCGAGGAACGCGACGCCGGCCAGGCGACCGGCGATGTCATTGGGGCCCAGATACGATTTGAGCGTGGTGGCGTACTCGGCCACCAGTTGTTCGCTCATACGTACGCCAACGTCTTTCTCGAGCTCGGCGAACTTGTCGGGGCGTACCAGCGCCATGTAACGCACGCCGCCGGCGGGCGGCGCGGCGATCCGCGCGCCGATGGCATCGAGCAGCGGCCGGCGCAACAGCAGGCCGGTGGTCGCGTCGCGTTTGACGGCGTCGGACAGGTCGGTAGTTAGCTGGCGATCGTCGCGCTTGCGCGCCGGCACCATGATGCGCACGCAGGGTTCGTTCTCGTACTCGCCCGGCGTCAACACCAGGTCGAGCTGCAGCTGAGTGCCGTCGCCCAGCAACGCGGTCACCTTCAGCGGATGATCCGTCCACTTGCCCTGGCCGCACGCGACCAGCGCGCCTTTCAATGCGGCGTGCGAACGATCGTCGAACAGGTCCATCAACGGCTGGCCGACGACGGCGCCTTCCTCCGCGTAACCGAACAGCTCGAGCCAGGTCTGGTTCGCATCCACGACGATGCCTTCCTGCACCTGCAGGATGGCGTCGTTCGAGCGCTGCAGTACCGACTGCAACTGGCGCCGATAGTCGCTGGCGGATTGCAGCGTGGAGTTGAGCGCGCGCTCGAGCCGGAACGCACGCAGTTCGCGCGACACCACTGCTTGGACACGGTCGGTGGACGACAGCGACACCACGTCGCGCGCGCCGAGCTTCATGCCGTTGGCGATGTCGGTTTCGGAGAGCTGCGGGCGCACCAGCAGCAGCGGCACCTGGGGCGCGAGTTGGTCGCGCACCTTGGCGGCCTGTTGCGCGTCACTCTCGGACACATAGGCGCAGATCAGTAATTCGGGGTTCAGTTGCTCGAGGGCTTCGCCCAGGTCGCGCACCGCGGGAATCCAGGTGCAGTGCACGGGTTCACCGGCCTTGCGCATCAGGCTGTTGATGAACTCCGATGGCTCACGTTGCGGCGAAAAAACGATGAGTGGAACGGCAGAATTGTCCGTCAAGGCGACTCCCCGGGCGGCGGCGCAAGCGCGCGCAGCATTCAAACAAGCGGGCCGGAGTTTAGCACCCACCCTTTGCTATCCCCGTTGGGGTCTTGCGGCTGGGAGCCCGGTCACAGTACGTATCCGCGCCCGCGGCGCCTCCAAACCCTGCCTCGGCCGGACCTGCGATTGGCGTTGATGGAAGGGCGCCGCTATCATGCGCGGTCTTTTTTGCAGGCCCGGCAACGGGGCGATTACGGGAAACCCATGTCCAATTACACGACCAACGAAATTCGCGGCGGAATGAAACTACTGATCGACGGGGACCCGTATTCCGTGATCGACAATGAGTACGTGAAGCCCGGCAAAGGCCAGGCGTTCAACCGCATTCGCGTTCGCAACCTGCGCACCGGCCGCACCGTGGAAAAGAGCTATCGATCGGGTGAATCGATCGAGGCCGCCGACGTCCTGGACCAGGAGCTGCAGTACCTCTACAAGGACGGCGACTTCTGGAATTTCATGAATCCAGAGAACTTCGAGCAGCTCACCGCGGGTGAAGCCGCGGTCGGCGATGCGGCAAAGTGGTTGAAGGACGGCATCGTCTGCATCGTCACGCTGTGGAATGGCGTGCCGCTGCTGGTCACGCCGCCGCCGCACATCGACCTCAAGGTGATCGAGACGGACCCCGGCCTCAAGGGCGACACCGCCACGGGCGGTCAGAAGGTCGCCAAACTCGAAACCGGTGCGTCGGTGCGAGTGCCGCTGTTCATCAACGAAGGCGAGCTGCTGCGCATCGACACGCGCACCGGCGAATACGTGTCGCGCGCCAAGGGCTGATCGTCCCTAGCTAGTCGAGAGAATCCAGGAAGATCTGCGCCAGCCGCTGGAGCCCGTGCGCATCGGCGCCAGAGAATCGCGCATGTTGCGGGCTGTCGAGATCGAGCACTCCCAGCAATTCACCGCCACGGATCAGTGGAATCACGACCTCCGAGTTCGAGGCCGAATCGCAGGCGATGTGCCCGGGGAATGCATGCACGTCTTCGACCAGCACGGTTTCGCGCCGCGCGGCCGCGGTGCCGCAAACGCCCTTGCCCATGGCGATGCGCACGCAGGCCGGCTTGCCCTGGAAGGGCCCCAGCACCAGTTCGCCACTCTTATATAGATAGAACCCCGCCCAGTTGAGTCCCGGCAGCGCGTCGTAAAGGAGCGCGGCCGTGTTGGCGGCATTGGCGATCAGGTCGCGCTCGCCACTCAAAAGCCCGGTGAGGTCGCGCGCGAGTTCGGCATAAGCCGCTTCCGGCTTGCCGAAGTCGTAGTTTTGCGGGGAATGGCTCATCAGGCACGCTCTATGGGAAAGGCCAGCACTTCGTCGATACTGGTGGCGTCGAGGGCCAGCATCAAGACACGGTCGAAACCCAGCGCGACACCCGCGCAGTCGGGCAGGCCAGCGTCGAGCGCCGCCAGCAGGTTTCCATCGAGCGCGTACGTCGCGAGGCCGCGCGATCGGCGTGCCGCCTGGTCCGCGGCGAAGCGCGCGCGTTGTTCGGTGCCGCTCGCCAGCTCGTGATACCCATTCGCCAGCTCCACACCGCGATGATAGAGCTCGAAGCGCAGCGCGAGGCGCGCGTCTGCCGGATCGAGCCGCGCCAACGCGGCCTGGGTCGCGGGATAGCGATGCAGGAAGGTGAGGGCGCTCGACCCCAAGGCCGGGCCGACCTGCGCACCTACGATGAGATCGAGCAATTCGTCGCGCCCGGCGCGGTTCGCCTGCGCCGCGTCGAGTCCGAGCGCTCGCGCTGCGCTCTGCAGTTCGGCATCGCCGGCGTCGAGCGGATCGAGACCGGCGTGTTGTCTCACGGCGTCGCGATAGCTCACGAATTCCACCGGCAGCTCCACGCCTAACAACTCGCGCACCAGTTCGCCGACCTCGCGCATCAGGTCTTCCAGCGAGAACCCGAGCCGGTACCACTCGACCATGGTGAATTCCGGGTTGTGCTGTCGGCCGCGTTCCTGGCCCCTGAACACGCGGCAGATCTGGTAGATGTCGCCGAGACCCGCGGCCAGCAGGCGTTTCATCGCGTATTCGGGCGAAGTGTGCAGGAACAGCGGCGCGCCGCGGCCGGGCACCAGCGCCTGCACGCTGCCGAGATTCACATCGGAGACCGGCGCATTCACCATCGCGGGCGTCTCG
>DATHJZ010000201.1:0-6457 GCA_035286365.1 Steroidobacteraceae bacterium
ACGCGCGGCGCCCAGTTGCCATCGGGGTGCATGCGCGTCACGCCCTGCACCACCGCGTCGAAGTGGGGCGCCAGCTTCAGGTTGAATTGCAGGCCCGCCTGCGAATCGACGGCCAGATCGATGTCGCCCTCACGCACGCCATCGGGCTGGTTCATGCTGCGGCGAAACTCGATCCCTTCGGCATCGTGCGTGGTCGCAGCCAGGGTGCCGAAGCCGCGGACGGTTAGCCAGCTCGTGTCCAGATCCTCGGACTGCGCGTGGGCAGACATTCCAAGTGCAAACAGCAACGCCATCGCAATCGAACGCGACAGGCGCGTGGACTCATCGAACTTCTTTCGCTTCATCCCTCATATAGCGGCACGCCATAAGTTCAATGAGTGTCGGCTCTCTCAGCCGCAAGAGGCGCCTACACCGATTGGTGGTGCGCCTTAGGGGAAAAGGATGTGCGGGCGGCAAAGTCGCGCCGCCTCGAGCGATTGATGGCGCGCACAGCGGGGGGCCAAACGCGCAATCAACCGTCGAGGGGCGCATCAAAAGTCAGCTGGTCGTACCCGATGCGCGAGGGGGGTTTTATACGGTCAGGAGGCCCGGGCCGCCCAGAGGGCGGACCATAAATTCTGCCTATTGGCGGGGACTCAGCGGCGGCAACGCGCCGCGGGCGCGCGCAGCGCGGCCGTAAACCAGCTCGAACAGTGGTGAGGCCATGAGCGTCGTGACAATAGCCATGAGCACGAGCATCGAGAACAGGGCCGGACCGATGATGCCGGCCTGCAGGCCGATGTTGATGATGATGAGTTCGGTCAAACCACGCGCGTTCATCAATGCGCCGATGCCGAGTGCGGTGTGATGATCCTGGCCCGATACGCGGGCCGCAGCCCAGCAGGCGACGAACTTGGCGAAGATCGAGGCGGCGAGGACCGCCAGCGCTATATAGAGGAGTGACGGGGAGTCGACCGTCGTGAGCTGGGTGTTGAGGCCCGAGTAGGTGAAGAACACGGGCAACAGGAACACCAGCGTGAAGGGCTCTAACAACTGCTTCATGCGCTGCGCGAAGGCGCCGCGCGGCATGGCGGTGCCGATGAGGAAGCCACCGAACACTGCGTGCAGGCCGATCGCATCGGCGATGTAGGCGCTCAAGGAGAACAGCATCAGCGCGGTTGCCAGCGTGCTGACGCCCAGCGGGCGGCCGGCGGCGAGATCCTGCTCCGCCGCGCGCCCGAGTGGCGCGAATAGTTTGGGACCCAGGAAGATCATCGCGGCGGCTAGCGCGCTGCCGCCGACGATGGCGATGATCGCGACTTTCGGCCCCGCGCCGAGGCTTGCGAGCACGACCGCGAGCACGCACCAGGCAATCGCGTCGCCGATCGCCGCGGCGGACAGCGACAGCGTGGCGATCATGGAACCGGTCAGGTTCCGGTCGTGAATGATGCGCGCGAGCACGGGGAACGCGGTGATCGCGATCGCCGCGCCCAGGAACAGCGTCGCGTTGAACTGCGAGACTGTGGCCGAGAACAGGCCCGGCACACTCAAGAGATAAGGAGTGCCGGCAATCGCCACCAGGAACGGCACGACGATGCCGGTGACCGATACCGCGACGGCGCTCGGCGCGTTGGCCTTGAAGTCGTCGCTGCGGAAGTCGAGCCCCACCAGAAACATGTAGAGGCCGATGCCGAGCTGCGCGACGACATAGAGCACGGGCTTGGATTCGGGCGGGAACAGGAAGTGCTGCAGGTCGGGCGCGAGCAGGCCTAACAAGGATGGACCGAGCACGACGCCGGCGATCATCTCACCGATCACCTGCGGCTGACGCAGCCAGCGGCGCACCAGCCAGCCGAAGAGCCGGCAGGCGGCGAGGATGACGAGCATCTGGAGAAAGAAAATCATGGAGTGTTAGAGGGGACATTCCTGGTTTACGACAAAAACGTGGCGTAAACGCCACAGCAAACGTGAAAACCAGGAATGTCCCCTCTTCGCTACTTCCACGCGTCGGGGGTGGCGGGGGCGTACTGCTTGACGAATTCGCCGTGCGGCGGCAGCGCGTTGACGACCTTGGCGACGTCCGCGCGGATCTTCGCCATGTATGCCTTGAGATCCTCGTCGTTCACGCGCGCGTAGTGATGATAGTTCCGCGGCTCGATGTTCTGGCCCATGAACACCGCGATCCACGAGTCGACCCGAAACAGCTCGCTGTCGCCCTGGTAGAGGTAGCCGGCCTCGCGGAACATGTCGATGCGTACGCGCAGCGACTCCGGGATCTCCATGTTCCTGCAGTAACGCCAGAAATCGCTGTCGTCGCGTTGCGTGCAGTAGTAGTGCATGCAGACGAAATCGCGAATGTGTTCGATCTCGTGCTTCGACAGCTCGTTGTAGTGATCGACCATCGACTGCTTGATGCCGGCGAACGGAAACAGATGCGCGAGTCGCACGCAGGCCGACATGATCATGTGAATGCTGGTCGATTCGAGCGGCTCGACGAAGCCGCTGGCGAGGCCGAACGCAACCACGTTCTTGTTCCACGCCTTGAGCCGCCGGCCGGCCTTGATGCGGACCAGCCAGGGCTCTTTGACCACCTGGCCACCTGAATCCGTCACCAGCCGATGGCGAGCCTCGTCGTCCGACATGTACTTGCTGCAAAACACCACGCCATTTCCAACACGATGCTGCACGGGAATATTCCAGCGCCAGCCCGCGGTGTGCGCGTAGCAGGCCGTGTAGGGTTGCGCCGGCTTGTCGACGATCGTTTGAAACGCAACGGCGCTGTTACAAGGCAGCCAATGCGCCCAGTCCTCGAATCCGGTCTTGAGCGCGCCCTCGATGAGCAGCCCGCGGAACCCCGTGCAGTCGACGAAGAAGTCGCCATCGATGATGCGCCCATCTTCGAGCTCGAGCGCTTCGACGAACCCGGTTTGCTCGTGGGTGCGCACCGTCTTGATCTTGCCTTCGAGGCGCTTGACGCCGCGCGGCTCGGACATTTTGCGAAGATAGCGCGCGTACAACGCGGCATCGAAGTGATACGCATAGTTGATGCGCGGGTTCTCGCGCTTGCCGAACCGCCCCTTCGTCGCCGCGAGCCATTCGTAGTTGTACTCGCCGATCGGCACTTTCAGGCCCTGCGCGCGGGCGTGCAGCCAGAAGTTGTGGAACTCCGCCACAAAGGTCGGCTCGCCGTGGCGGCCGAACGGATGCAGGTATTGTTCGCCGATGCGGCCCCAGTTCTCGAACCAGATACCCGCCTTGAAGGTGGCGGCACACTCGCGCATGAAGTGCTGTTCGTCGATTCCTAACAAACCGTGGAAGGCGACGAGCGGCGGCACCGTGGATTCGCCGACACCAATGGTGCCTATCTCCGCCGATTCGACCAGCGTGATGTCGAGCAACTTGCCGAAATACTTGGAGAGCGTGACGGCGGCCATCCAGCCGGCGGTGCCACCTCCGGCGATGACGACCTTCTTGACGAGGGCGGGCGGAAGTTCTTCGTTTTGCATGGGACCGAAGACTAGCCGTCCCCACGAAGCGCGAACAGCCCCTGCGTTATTTAATCGCTAAATGAAGAGGGTCGCGGGCTCTCACACAGTTTGCGTTTGCAGGAACTGCTCGTGGGTCGGCAGATGCTCGACCATGCCGGCGATCGCGGCCTTGGCGTTGCGCAGCGTCTGCTCGATGGTGGCGTAGTCGAGATTCTCGACGCGCGGACAGTGACCGTGCGGCCGAATCCCCATTCCTTCGAACACCGACTGCCAGCTCGACGCGCGGAACAATTCATCCACGCCCTCGCGCATCGCCCCGCCTGCCTTGAACAGCTCGATGCGTTCACGCAGCGAGTCGGGCCGCGGAATGTTCTTGCACCACTGCCAGAACGGCGTGTCGTCGCGCGCGGTGGCCGCGTAGTGCAGCACGATGAAATCGCGTACTTCCTCGAAGTCCGCGACCATGCGGCGGTTGTATTCGCGCATGAGCGCTGCGTCGCAATCGCGATCCGGGAAATACCGCAGGAAGAAATCCATGCCGCGCGCGATCAGGTGGATGGACGTCGCTTCGAGCGGCTCGATGAATCCCGACGACAATCCCAGCGACAGGCAATTGTGTTTCCAGAACTGGCGACGATGTCCCGTGGTGTAAGGAATCACGCGCGGTTCTTCGATGCACGAGGAATCGAGGATGCGCAGCAGCGTGGCGCGTGCGGCGGCATCCGTCGCGAAGCGGCTCGAATACACGTAGCCGTTGCCGACGCGGTTCTTCAGCGGAATACGCCAGCTCCAGCCGGCCGCCTGCGCCGTGGCGCGCGTGTACGGCAGCAGCGGACCCTTGTTCCCGGTCTTGCATACGACCGCGCGATCGCAGGGCAGGTAGCTGGACCAGTCGATGTTCTCGACGCCCAGCGTCCGCTCGATCAGCAGCGCCTTGAAGCCGGTGCAGTCGATGAAGAAGTCGCCCGCGATCTCGCGGCCGTTCTCGAGCTTCACACTCCTGATGAAACCGTCGTCGCGCTGCGCGACCTCGACCACCTTGCCTTCCGTGCGCTTCAACCCGCGCGCTTCGGAATACTTGCGCAGGAACTTCGTGACCAGCAACGCATCGACGTGCAGCGCGTAGTTAGCCCCGCCGATCGGTGTATTGCGCGCCTTCGACGGATGGAAGAACCGGCCCTGCTCCGCCATCACGTTGCACGGCGAAAAATCCTGCAGTTGGGACGTGTCGCCCTGCTCGCGCGCCTTGAGCCAGCATTGATAAAAATCGTGATTGCCGATCGGCTTGCCGATCACGCCGAACGGATGGAAGTAGGAATCGCTGCGCTGGTACCAGCCGACGAACTTGATGCCGAGCTTGTAGGTGGCATCGGTGGCCTGCACGAACTCCGCTTCGTCGATGCCCAATCGCTGGATCAGTCCCACGAACGGCGGCACCGTGGATTCGCCCACGCCGATCGTGCCGAGCTCTTCGGATTCGATGAGCTCGATCTCGCACAGCGCGGGCTTGAGATGCTGGCTCAACATCGACGCCGCGAGCCACCCGGAAGTGCCGCCGCCGACGATCACGATTTTCGAAAGGGGTTTCATTACCAGTTTCGGTTTTCGACCATCACCCCGGGAGTCTCCCGGGACTGCGCCGTATTGTAATTCCAGTAGGCCGAACTGCTCGCCTGAATCGCGCGGCGCAGGAGATCGATCGCCTTATGTCGCGGGAAACTCACGCGCCACGCCAGGACCAGGCTGCGTTTCGGCGCCGGGGGCGCGAAAGGCCGGGTAGTCAGCAGGTTCGGAGCATAAAGCGGCGCTTCCGCGGCGGTCTGCGGGAGGATCGTGACCCCCAGCCGCGAGGCCACCATGTGGCGCAGCGTTTCGAGAGTCGCGCCCTGCGTGAAGGTGCGCACGCCCACGCCGCTCTCCTGCGCCGGGTTCAGGTGCGGAAAGGCCTTCAAGACCTCTTCGCGCAGCGTGTCGCCCTCGCCCATCAGCAGCAGTTCCGAAGGAATGAGATCGTCCGCGGCAATCTGCGCCTTGTTAGCCAGGCGATGGTCCGCCGGCAGCAGCAGCACGAAGGTTTCGTCGAACAGCGGCTGCACCACCACGTCCGCTTCCACGAACGGCGCGGTGATCAGGATCGCGTCCAGGTCACCATTGCGCAGCTTCGTCGCGAGCTCCGCTACCGAGCCCTCTTCCACGTACAGCGCCAGCTTGTTGGACGTTTCCTGCAGCAGCGGAATGAATTGCGGCAGTAGATAGGGACCGATCGTCGGCAGCGTGCCGAGCGCAATCGGCCCTTCGAGCTGGTCCTTGTCCGCCTCCGCCACGTCCTTGATGGCCGCTGCCTGCTCCAGCATCTGCCCGGCCATCGCGACGATCTTCTCGCCGAGCGGCGTCGGCAGGATCTTCTGCTTGCCGCGCTCGAACAGGATGCCGAGCTCTTCCTCGAGCTTTTTGACCGCGATGGACAGCGTCGGCTGGCTCACGTGGCAGCGCTCGGCCGCGCGGCCGAAATGCTGCTCCTGGGCGAGCGCGACGATGTAGCGGAGCTCTGTGAGGGTCATGGGGCGGGATCATTACCCGCCGCAGCCCTTGCGTCCAATCGCGCGGACTTTGTGATGCATCCGGGCGCCGCGAGGCGCCCGGAACGCATCAGGCAACCATGTCCAGCATGCCTTTCGTCACCGCGTCGGAGGCATCGATGATCTTGGCCGCGGCGCGCGTGTACAGCACCTGCCGGCGCGAATCCATCATTGCGTCGAGCGCGGCGCGGGACTGCGCCTGCTGGGATTTCGCGACGACAGCGGCATCTTTCTCCACCGCTCTCACGGCTTTCTGGACGAGGCCGGTGGCACTTCTGGCTGCGGTTGGAATCGCAGCGATTGATGAAACATCCGTCATGGCGCAAGCATAGAGGCCCGTCGCATGGACGTTCCGTGATCGGGTTCCAATGGCGGCTCGATTCCGGGAATCCCCGAGCGCGCCTGAACGCG
>DATHJZ010000202.1:0-7527 GCA_035286365.1 Steroidobacteraceae bacterium
TGTCGCCGGGTTCGATCAGGATTCCGCAGCTCTCGTCGACGATCTCGGGGATCGCCAGCCAGCGCGTGCTGATCACAGGCAGGCCGTGTGCGAATGCCTCGGCGATCACCCCGGGATAACCCTCGCCGGGATGGAAGGTGGGCAACACCAGGCAGTCATAGTTCCACAGCGTTTTCTCGACCTCGTCATGACTGAGAAAGCCGCGATAAGTCACGCGTCCCGCGCCGCGCTCGCGCAGCATCTCGGGCGTGTATTCGTCGAGCGGTCCGAACAGATCGACGGTGACGCCGTCGGGAAGATGCGGCGCCGCCTCGAGCAAGGTCTCCACTCCCTTGGTGCGCCACAGGTGCCCGAGGAATACCAGGCGCCGGCAATGCGGGCTTTTGCGCGCTGGCAGATCCGCGGGCGGCGGTATCCTGCGGATGTAGGTCGAGAACCACACCAGCTCGCTCGCGCCCTGTCCGCGCAGCTGACCGATCATGCGCCGGGTCTGCAGCAGTACGACGTCCGCCGCGAACACGGTGCGCCGCAGCCAGGCCCGGACGAATGCGCCGCGCGCGGACCAGAAATCGCCGAAGGAGCCACCGAACATTCGCAAGATCACCGGCCGGCCCACGAGCTTACTCAGACCCACGATCCAAGGTCCGACCAACACCATGCCGCGGTCGCTCGCATGGAATGACACGACATCGCTGCGATGCAGGTTGCGAATCAGCGCCGCGATCGTCCTTACGCCGGCGACCAAGTTGTGCCAGGGATCAGAGTGTGCCGCGCCGCGGGAGGTATTCACCACGCGCACTGCAAACCCCACATGCGCCGCGAGGTCCGCCGCCAATTGCGCGAAATGCCGCGTGTCTCCGCCCATCGGGGGTGGCAGCGGGCCGATGAGCAGTACGCGGATCATGGCGCGGGCGCGGCCAGCACGAACGCACCGCAAGTTACGAGATCATCCTCGGACATCTCGCGGAAGCGCTGCGCCAGGCTGGCGCGCGTGATGCCACTCGCATCGAGTTCGCGCGTCTCACGCACCAGTTCGAACCCGCCAACACGCAGCAAGGCCATCTGCGCGGAATGCGGCAAGCGGTTGAGTAGATAGGGGCGGCGCCCCACCACGATTCGCCACGCCAGGTCCGAGTAGCTCCAGTGACCGTTCCAGTTGTCCGCCTTGCCATGACAGCGGTAGTCGATCTGGTGCGTCATCACGCCGGCCGGCTTGAGCCAGCGCCGCATCGCGCCATACACCGTCGGCAGGTCGACCACGTGCTCGAGCACGGCCTGTGAAAATATGTGATCGACGCTGGCACTTTCTATGCGCGCATCGTCGGTCCAGGGCGCCCGGTACACGATGCGCGAACCGGGCACCGCGGGATTCTCGAGCGACGCACGAATTGCCGCGATTCGGCCGGGATCGAGCGCCGCGCGCATCCGTTGCTCATCGAGCAACGCCGCTGGGAAACACGTGTCGGGCACGCGCGGCTGCAGGGCGGCAAATTCGCCCTCCGCAGGAATCGGCTCCCGCCGCCGGAACAACTCCACCAGCTCGCCGAAGATCGAAAGGTTGCGTCGCAGATCCGGATAGGCCACGACGTCGAAAGCGTAGTACTGCTCCGCACCCGACAACAGCGCCGCAACCCCGATACCGATCGAGTCGCCGGGACCGAGCTCGGCGACCGTGTGCGGCACCTGCAGATGCGGAGCGCCGGCATTTGCGAGCGTGAGGTGGCGCAACCAAACGGTGTAGCAATAACGCGCCGAATCCGTACCACCCGTCGCGCGCATCGCGCGATAACCCGGGATGTAGGTGGCGGCGCCCGATAGCAAGGCTCTGATTTTCAGCAACATGACGCGCTGATCCTCAGGCCGGCCGGCGGCAGCGGGCTTCGATGCCATTGCCGCCGCGTTCGATCCAGAGGTCGGTTGCCCCCAGCGCCATGAGAGCCGCGCGAATCCCCCGCGGCGTACGCACGTGCTTGTACCAGTCGGTCAACGAGTCATGCGTATCGAGCTCGGCCCACTCGTATTGCAACCGATCGTCGAGTTCGGGAAAGGCGCGGAAGTAGGTGAGCACCGGCGAAACCCGCGACAGCAGCATTTGTGCGGGGCGCACATGGCGCACGGCGCGATGCAGCGGGAAGAACCAGCGCGTCAGCGCGTGCGTCACCGCAATGCCCCGCTGCGGCGACAGCCGCTTGAGC
Organism: Steroidobacteraceae bacterium; assembly: GCA_035286365.1. Taxonomy (GTDB): domain Bacteria; phylum Pseudomonadota; class Gammaproteobacteria; order Steroidobacterales; family Steroidobacteraceae; genus CADEED01. The sequence goes on from DATHJZ010000202.1 coordinate 2,196, forward strand.
AACGGCCGCAACAGCCGCTCGCCGAGCCGCGTGTAGTGCGCGAAGTCGCGCGGATAGTGGTCGATCACCAGCCAGCCACCGGGCTTCACCTGCGCATAGAGATTTGCGATGGTGCGCTCGGAATTCTGCGTGTGTTGCACCACGCCCAGGCAGACCACCACGTCGAATTGCGCCGGCGCAAATGGAAAGCGGCCGATGTCGCATTGGATGATTCGATGGCGCGGCGACTGCGGACAATTCACCTGGTTGGGCTCGACCGCCGAGCTCAGATCGGTGGAGCTGACCGATGCGCCGGGTAGTTTGAGCAGGCATTCGGTGAAACGGCCCGCACCGCAGCCCGCCTCCAGGACCTCGATGCGCTCCGCAGGGTCAGACAAGCGGCTCCAGATCTCTTCACCGACGCAGCGTCGCAGGCGATCGCGAGACAGGCTCGTACGAGTGTACGAATCGAGCTGCGTGACGCGGTAGTGATGCCATTGCGCACCGAAGGCCTCGGCGTAGTTGCTCTCCGGCGCAAGCAGCCGCGGAATGCCATCGCGTACGGGGTATCGATGGCCGGCCGCGCAGGCCAGTTCTTCACCTTGCGCCGCGAGGGGCTGATGGTCCAGGGGACAGACGGCAGCGGGAAAATCACTCACGGAATTCGACATCGCAGTTGTTAGTCCAGATCATGAAGTTCAAAACCTTCCACAGCATATAGGAGTCGTCCTTGCCGCCGGCCGCGGTCGCGGCATGCAGGCCGCGCAGGTAGGCAGCATCGAGCACCGCGGGATGCAGCCGCTCGAAGCGCGCGAGATGGTCGAAGAAGAGCGGCTTCAGCGCTCCTTGCAGCCAGCGTCCATACGGCACTTCGAGGCCGGACTTCGGCGCCTGCAACACCGGCTCGGGCACGATGCCCGCAAGCGCCTGCTTCAGCAGCCACTTCCGTTTGCCGTGCGGCGCCTTCACGGCACCCGGCAGGCCGATGACGAAATCGACCAGATCGTGATCAAGAAAAGGCACGCGCACTTCGAGGCTTGCCGCCATGGTCGCACGATCCACCTTTTCCAGAAACGTGTCTGGCAGCGTGATCAGCAGATCCACGAACGACATCGTGTTGACGCCATCCTGGGAGCCGATCGCCGCGAGGCACTGGCGGTGACGGGCAAACGGATCGTGCCGCAACAACGCCTGTTGCAGCCGACTTCCGAACACGCGCTCCGGGTGCAACGAGCAATCCTCGGAAGTCAGCAGCAAGGCCAGGCTGGTCGCCAGGTCGCGCTGGCCGACCGCCCTCAGGTAACGGCGGACCCGATAGTGGAACGCGGTTCGCGGCGTGAGCTGCTGGACCAACCGCAACAGCTGCGCCGCGGGGCGCAGCAGCGCACGACGCGCCAGCGTGAAATAGCGGCTGTAGCCCCCGAACAATTCGTCGCCACCGTCTCCTTGCAGCACCACTTTGGTGTGTCCACTGATCTGCCCTGCGAGCAGCGCCAGCGGAATGTTGGCCGCGTCGCCGAACGGCATGTCGTGATGGTGGATCAGGCGCTCGACCAGCTCAGCGACATTTGCCCCGGCGATGTGGATTTCGTGGTGATCAGTCCCGAAATGCCGCGCGACCGCGCGCGCGCGTGGCAAGTCGCCTTCTCCGGCCTGGAAATCGAAACCCGCGCAGTAGGTAGCAAGCTTGCCCGGGTAGTGGCGCGACGCGAACGCGGCAATGGCGCTCGAGTCGATGCCGCCGGAGAGAAAGAGACCCACCGGCACATCGGCGACCAGCTGACGCTTGACCGCCTCCTCCAGCCGTACACGCGTGCCCGCGATTGCCGCCGCCGCGTCAAGTTCGGGCGCAGCCGCAGCGCGTACCTGCGCGGCGAGCGACCAGTACGCCCTGGTCTGCACGGCGAATGTATCGAGATCGAGCTCGAGATAATGGCCGGGCAAGAGCTGGCGAATCCCGTCATGGAGCGTGTGCTCGCCCAAGGGGTTGCCGAAATAGAGCCACTCGTGCAGCGCCGCGATCTGGCACTGTGGCCGCGTTGCGCGCATGGCGTGGATCGCCTTGATCTCGGAAGCGAATGCCAGCCCTTCGGCATCGGCCGAATAGAACAGCGGCTTGATGCCGAAGCGATCGCGCACCAGCCACAGGCGGTGCGCCTCGCGATCGAGAAACGCGAACGCAAACATTCCGTTGAGCAAAGGAAAGGCGGCGACACCGCGCTGCGCGACGAGCCGCAGCACCACCTCGGTGTCCGAGCCGGAACGCAGCCCGGAGAGGCCTGTGACCGCGGCGAGCTCGCGAAAGTTGTAGACCTCTCCGTTGTATGCGATGACATGGCGACCATCGGCCGTTTGCATGGGCTGCGCGCCGAGCGGCGACAGATCGATGATCGCGAGGCGTGTATGGCCTAACAAAACGCGATCGTCGGACCATTGTGCCTGCAGGTCGGGCCCGCGATGGCGCAGCGACTGGACGGCACCGGCGAATCGCTCGCGGGCAGCGCTGGTCAACGGCGCGCGCGTGGCCATGCCAAGGAGTCCGCACATCGTCAGGCCTGTGTCGCGGCGTCGGCCAGCCACGCCTGGAACATGAGGATCGGCCACAAGCTGTCGACCGCATCACGGCTTCCGGACAGATGCGCGAGCCAGCGTGCGCGCACCGGCGCCGGAGCGAAGAATCCTTCGCGACGCAGGCGCTCGGCATCGAGCAGCGATTCGGCCCAGCCGCGCAACGGGCCACGCAACCACGCGCCGACCGGAATGCCGAATCCCATCTTCGGACGTTCCATGAGCGCTTCCGGCACGTAGCGGGAAACCAGCCGGCGAAGCAGCCACTTGGTGCGGCCGTCGCGTACTTTCATGCGCTGCGGAAGTGACCAGGCGAACTCGACGATCCGCGCATCGAGCAGCGGAATCCGCGTCTCGAGGCTCACCGCCATCGCCGCTCGGTCCACCTTTGCGAGTATGTCATCCGGTAGATAGGTAACGCCGTCCATCAACATCATGCGCGCATGGAGATCGGAGCCGGTAAAGGCCGGTGCCACGCGCCGCGGCGCTTCGGCTGCTCCCACGACCAGCGCGCCGGCGTCGGGCCATTGCTGCGTCTTGGCGGCATAACATTCATCTGAGTCGCGCGCGGCCAGATACAACGCCATTCGCTCGGCGCGCCAGCCAGCACGCGAGCCGCTGCCCGCGCGCGCAAGTGCATCGCAGCCGGCCGCCGCGAGCGTGCGCAGGACGCCTGGCACATGCCGCAAGCGTTGCCACATGCGCTGCGTGCCGCCGTAGCGGTCATAGCCGCCGAACATTTCGTCGCCGCCATCACCCGACAGGCACACAGTCACGTGGCGCCGCGCGAATGCGGCGATCAGATGGGTGGGAATCGCCGAGGTGTCGCCGAGTGGTTCGTCGTAGAGCGTCGGCAGCACCGGGATCACCCGCAGCGCGTCTGCGGCAGTCACGCGCATCTCGGCGTGCTCGGTACCGAGGTGGCGTGCCACGACCGCCGCGTGCCGAGCCTCGTCGAATTCAGATTCCTCGAATCCGACGGTGAACGTGCGCACGCGCTGTGTGGATTGCGCCTGCAGCAGCGCAACCACCGCGGTCGAATCGATGCCGCCCGAGAGAAACGCTCCCAGCGGCACGTCGGCGATGGTCTGCTGCGACACCGCGCGGCGCAGCTCGGTATCGAGCATTGCGCAGGCCGCCGCGTCGTCGCCGTCGAACGGTTGCGCCAGACCGCGCGCCGCGACTTCGAGTATCGACCAGTAGACCCGTGGTGCGGGAATCGCGCCGGCGGCACTGTTCGCCGGAAAACTCACCACGCTGCCCGGCATGAGCTTGCCGATGCCGCGGTAGATTGACGCCGGCGCTGCAATGTAGCCGTAGCGCAGCAGTTCGGCGAGTGCGTCGCGGTCGACTGGTGCCGCAAATTGCGGATGCGCCCGCAGCGCCTTGAGTTCGGAGCCGAACAGCAGGCAGTCGCCCTGCCAGCCAAAATACAGTGGTTTTTCGCCCAACCGATCGCGCGCCAGGCTGAGCTCGTGCTGGCTGCGGTCCCATAATGCCAAGGCGAACATTCCCGACACCCGGCGCAGCGCCTGCTCCAGGCCCCAGTGTTCGATCGCGGCAAGCAATGTTTCGGTGTCCGAATGGCCGCGCCAGGTTGGCGCCGCCCGAACCGCTTCGAGCTCCGCCCGAATCTCGAGATGGTTGTACGTCTCGCCGTTGTAGACCATGACGTAGCGCCCGGAGACCGACGACATGGGTTGTTTGCCCGCCGGCGAAAGGTCGATGATTGCGAGGCGCCGCTGGGCCAGCGCCACGCCGGCGCGCTCGTCGAGCCACGCGCCGCCATCGTCCGGGCCGCGGTGTACGAGGCATGCCGACATGCGCTGTGCCCAATGCTCGGCGTCCGCGCGGGCGAATCCGGAAGGACGCAGGAATCCCGTGATGCCGCACATCAGCGCGCACCTGGCGGCGAACTCACGCCGCCGCTCCTCTTGCCGTCAACAACCATCATGGGGGCAGGATCTCTCCGGGCACTCCATGCAGCAGTGCGAGCGCATAGAAACACGCCTCCGCCGCAGCCGGCGCCGCATCGTCCAACCGTATCGCCTCGCGCAGCTGCGCGTCGTAAAGCGCGGTAGTTTGACGGCGGCGGTCGCCACGACCGAACAGCCATGGCCAGGTCACGTAGCGTCGATGCAGGCGGTTGCAGCGCGCGCCACCAAGCGCGTACAGGAGCTTGCCGCAATCCGCGCCGAACAGGCCGGTGATGTGCGAGGTCGTACGCGGCGTGTACTGCCGCACGCCATGCCAGAGGAAAGTGCGCAGGCAGCCCGCGGATGGAATCAGGTGCAGCTGAAGCACCGGCCGGCCGGCGCCCGCGATGTGCGTCTGCAACTGCCGGAAGAAAGTCATGTCACCCTCGAAGTGTTCGAGCGCGCTCTGCGTGAAGATCAAGTTGGCGTCGCCCGCGTATTGCGCGGTCGCATCGGATCCCGCGCACACGAATTCGAAGCGGGGGTCGCGTTGTAGCGCCGGCCATGCTTCGTCGCGCACCACATCGAGGCCACGATAACCGCCGAAGGCGCCGCCCAGGCAGTCACGCAACAGTTCCCCGTATCTGCCACTGCCGCAACCGATCTCCAGGACGCGCACCGTACCCCCGAGCGCAGCCGCGACTTTCGTCCACGGCAGCGACAGCCAGAACAGGTCGCAGAGACGGCGCGCGGGTGAGACGGTCGGATCGATGCGCGTCCAGAATTCATCGAGCCCGCCGGCCGCGAAACGCGTCAAGATCAGTCCCTGGTCCACGTTCTTGCGGGCCGCAGAATTGTTGCGCCAATTG
>DATHJZ010000203.1:0-37365 GCA_035286365.1 Steroidobacteraceae bacterium
CGCCCGTGCCCTTGCGCACACCGATCACGTTGCTCTCCTCGTCGATCCGCACGTCGTACAAACCGTAGATCCGGAAGAGACGGTATATCGTCCGCGCGCGGAGTATTTCGCTGCCAGTAGGTCCATACGCCTCACAGAGGCGCAACCACTCCCGTACGGTTTCGTCCTTCGAACGCTCGACGTACGCCATTGCCGCCTTGACCTTGGGAGCCGCCAAGGTCTTCTTCGCCAGTGCGATCTCAGAAGTCAGGTCTGGGCCCGTCTGCGCACCGACCGGTTGGGCGATGAAGCCAAACATCATGGCCGCACCAACCACTGCTCTCAATAATCCTTTCATTTGCCGCTTCCTCGTTGATCTTCACCAGGTCACATCCAGTCAGCTCGAGGAGCATGTATGCGCCCATTCTGCGGACGCAATTCGAAAGCATGCAGGCGCCATAACCTTTGGTTAACGACCTTTGTTAGATGAATGGCGTGCCAGGCACGCTGCAGGATGCGATGCGTGCAATCGGCACTGCGATCCAATGAAATTACTTCGAGTGGGAATAACTCAAGGTTATGCAGTAATCATCCATCGTCATTCGCTGGATGGGATGCGCATGGCAACTGCGCTACTTTCCCCATCTGAACCACGGGCGGAAGTCAGCAAGGACATGACCATTGTTTACCTGAACGGCGAGTTCACGAATGCGGCAGAGGCGCGCATCTCTCCCATGGATCGAGGCTTCCTGTTTGCGGACGGTGTGTACGAAGTGGTTCCCGTGTTCGACGGCAGGCCGCTGGGACTCAACGAGCACTTGCGGCGGCTGGAGTATTCCCTGGGCGAAGTGGGAATCGCGCGACCCGCGCCTCGCGAGACACTGGCCGCGCTCATTCTCGAGATGGTTGCGCGCAACGGCAGCGGCAATCTGGCCGTGTACCTGCAGATCACGCGTGGTGCGCCGGATAGCCGCGATCACGGCTTCCCGGTGCCGGCAACGCGCCCCACGGTTTTCATGACTGCCTCGCCACTCGGCAGTACGGCCATCGACGATCCCGAGGGTGCTGCGGGCGCAAGCGCCATCACCGCCGAGGACTGGCGCTGGCTGCGTTGTGACATCAAGTCGGTGGCACTGTTGCCGAATGTGTTGACACGTCAACGCGCCATCGAAGCCCAGGCCGCGGAAGCGATCATGTTTCGCCACGGCCAGCTTACGGAAGGTTCATCCACCAATGTCTTCGTCATAAAACGGGGACGCATCAGCACGCCGCCGCTGAGCCCGCTGATACTCGCGGGGATCACTCGCGCGCTGGTGTTGGAGATCTGTCGTGGCTGCGGCATGAGCGTCGAAGAGCGGCACATTTCCGGCACAGAACTCGCATCGGCCGACGAAATATGGGTGACGAGCTCCACGAAGGATGTCCTGCCAATCGTGAAACTGGACGGGCAGCTGGTCGGCGCCGGGCGACCAGGCCCGGTCTGGAAATCTTTGGCTGCCCATTATCTGGTTCACAAGCGCCAGAACTGATCGCGTACCGGCTTCTCTGCCCCAAGAAGCTGCGGCCTTGAACCCAACTCGGCGCCTCGGAGCCGCAACACGCCGCAGGCTGCTGGTACGAATACTGCAGTATCCTCCAGGTATGCGAAACGAGAAGGTAACGAACATTCACAAGCGCGCGCCGGATTCGAGTCCGACACTCCGGAGCACCATGCACCTTCGCTACATCGAAATGTTTCAGGCCATCCTGCAGGCCGGAACGCTGACCGACGCAGCCAGCCTGCTCAATATCTCGCAGCCGGCCGCGACCAAGCTGCTGCAGCAGGCCGAGCGGCGCCTCGGTTTTCCGCTGTTCATTCGCGCCAAGGGGCGGTTGCACCTTTCGCCCGAAAGCCAGTTGATCAAGGGTCAGATCGAGCACATCTTCTCGCACCTTTGCGACCTGCAGATGCTGGTTGCGAACATCGCCCGCGCGGACAACCGGCTGCTGCGCGTGGTGACCACGCCAACGCTCGCGAATGCCATCATCCCGCAGTCCATCACGCGACTGCAGCGCCTGATGGGCAAGACCTCGATCGAGATCGCCACGCAGCACTCGCGCGAAATGTTCAAGGCGATCGTACTGCGCGAATCCGATATTGGTTTCACGCTGCAGGAATCGCCCCACCCGGACGTTCGCTGCGAACCGCTTTGTACCGGATTGCTCACGGTGATCGCACCGCGCGGAACCTGGGTTGGCCGCGAAGCCACGTTGCCGTTACCAGTCGAGGCCCTTGCGGATGCGAACCTGGTCGGCATCAGCACCGCCGACAGTCTCGGTCGGCAATTGCAATCCTATCTCGAGCAGCTGAGCCCGCCGCCGCGTGTTTCGATCTGGGTGCAGACCTATCAGATCGCGCGCGATCTTGTTGCCAATGGTGAGGGTCTGGCGCTCGTCGATCCTTTCATGGCGGCATCGGGCGGAACCAACATCCAGGCCCGCCCGGTGGAACCCTCGGTGCCGATCACCCTGTACGCGGCGTACCGCATCGACGGAGCGCTCAACTCCGTGCAGCGGCAATTCGTACAGTGCATGAGGACGGTAGCCACCGAATCCGTCGCCACCCTGCCCGCATTGATGGCGAGGACCGGAGCCGCGTGACGCCGGTGAATTGCGGTCAGCGCGACGCCGGTAGATAGGTCGAGCTAACCATTTCTGCGTGCATAGCGGAACATGTCGAGGCCCTCGGTGCAGATCCCCGGTTGCTGCCCGGCGATCAGCTCCGCAAGGTAGCGCGCCGCGCCGCAGGCCATCGTCCAGCCCAGCGTGCCGTGCCCCGTGTTGGTGAACAGGTTGCGCAACGGCGTCGAACCCACCACCGGCGTGCCATCCGGCGTCGCCGGCCTGAGGCCGCACCAGAATTCGCCGCGCGCGAGATCCCCGCCGCGTGGAAACAGCTGCCTCACGATCAGTTCCAGCGTGCGCCGCCGCCGCGGCGGCAGCGACAGGTCGTAGCCGCACAGCTCGGCCATGCCGCCGACACGGATGTGGCTTGCGAATCGCGTGATCGCGACCTTGTAGCTCTCGTCGAGCACGGTCGACTGCGGCGCAAATGCGGCATCGGCCACTGGCAGGGTCAGTGAATAGCCCTTCAGCGGATACACGGGCAAGCGCAGGCCGAGCGGCGCGAGCTGCAGGGCGGAGTAACTTCCGAGCGCCAGCACGTACAGGTCAGCGCGCACGAACTCGTTGTCGATACGCACGCTGCTGATGAGATCGCCATCACGCTCCAGGCGCTCGACCACGCTGCCGTAGCGGAACTGCACGCCGGCGCTGGCGGCAAGGCCGGCGAGACGCTGCGTGAACAGGTGGCAATCGCCGGTCTCGTCGTTGGGCGTGAGCAGCGCGCCGACGAAGCGCACGGCCGAGGCGGCCAGTGCCGGCTCGCGGCGCACGACGCCCTGCGCATCGAGGAACTCGTACGGCACGCCCGCCTGCTCCAGCACCAACACGTCGCGCGCCACCTCGTCTAACTGCTGCTGGGTACGGAACAGCTGCAGTGTGCCGAGCCTGCGGCCGTCGTAATCGATGCCGGTCGCGGCACGCAACTCGCGCAGCGCCAGACGGCTGTACTCGCACAGGCGCACCATGCGCGCCTTGTTCACCGCATGGCGTGCGGGCGAACAGTTGCGAAGCATCTGCCACAGAAAGCGGTACAACGCCGGATCGAGGCCGGGAGAGATAGCCAGCGGCGAGTGGCGCTGGAACAGCCACTTCATCGCCTTCAGCGGAATTCCCGGCGCGGCCCACGGGGACACGTAGCCGAACGAGAGTTGCCCGGCATTGGCATAGCTAGTCTCGAGCGCAGCGCCGTGGTGCCGCTCGACGAGCGTTACTTCGAGACCGGCGCGCGCCAGGTACCAGGCGCTTGCAACACCAACCACGCCGCCGCCAAGGACCAGTACATGCATCATCGACTCCGGCACGTTGGGGGTGCATTGGATTTGCGCGGTGACACTCGGGCCAATGAAAAAACTCCGGCTCCGCATAACCGCCGGTTATGCGGTCGCGCGCCGCGCAGAACTCGATACACTTTCGGTACGTGAGCAACCTCGACACCAGCACCGCACCTTCCCCGCGCCCACGCTTCAGCATCCCGCTCACGCAACAGATAGTGCTCGGCCTCGTCGTCGGCATCCTGCTTGGCTGGTTGATCGGGTCCTTGAGCGATGGCGCGAAAGAGAGCTGGGACAAGGCGCTGGTCGTGGTGCGCGACGTATTCCTGCATCTCGTCAAAGTGATGATCGCGCCGCTCATCTTTGCCAGCATCGTGCAGGGCTTCACCGGCACCGGCGACATCAAGCGCGCGCAGCGCATCGGCTGGAAGTCGCTGGTCTACTTCGAGATCGTCACGACCCTGGCGCTGATCGTCGGCCTCGCGGCGGTGAATCTCGCGCAGCCCGGCGCTGGCGTGGTGCTCGAGGAAAGCGCCACGCAATCGACCGCCGGCCTTGCCAAGCCGCAGACCCTGGGTGAAATCATCCTGCACGTCTTCCCGGTGAGCATCATGGATGCGATGGCGCGAAATGACGTGCTGCAGATCGTGGCCTTCGCCGTGCTGTTCGCCATTGCCGTCACCCTGGCTGCGCCGGCCAGCAAGCCGGTGATCGAATTCTGCGAGAGCCTCACGCAGGTGATGCTGCGCTTCGCAGGCCTCGTGATGAAGTTCGCGCCCTTCGGCGTAGGCGCGGCCATCGCGGTGACGGTCGGCAAGCAAGGTATCGGTTCGGTGCTGACACTGGCGAAGATGGTGTTCACGCTGTACGGCGCGCTCATCGTCTTCGTCGTACTGGTGCTGGGCGCCGTGGTGTGGATTGCGCGTGTACCTTTGAGGCCGTTCGTGAAGGCGGTGCGCGAACCCTTCGCCGTCGCCTTCGCCACGTCCAGCAGCGAGGCCGCACTGCCCAAGGCGTTCGAGAACATGGAGAAGTTGGGCGTACCGCGCGGCATCGTGGGTTTCGTGCTGCCCGCGGGGTACTCGTTCAACCTCGACGGCTCGACGCTGTACCTCGCGGTTGCCTCAGTGTTCGTCGCGCAGGCGGCAGAGAGCAGCGGTGGGCCGCACCTTGGACTCGGCGGGCAGATCACAATGATGCTGGTGCTGATGCTTACCTCAAAGGGCGTGGCCGGCGTGCCGCGCGCCGGGTTCGTGGTGTTGGTGGCCGCGATGGAGTCGTTCAAGCTGCCGATGGCCGGCGCGTTCCTGCTGCTCGGCATCGATGCGCTGCTCGACATGGCGCGCACGTCGGTGAACGTGCTCGGCAACTGCCTCGCATCCGTGGTGATCGCACGCTGGGAAGGGGTATTCGACGACGGCAAGGCCGCGGAGTTCGCGGCGGCGGATCGTCCGTAGCCGGTCAGTTGCCCGAGTACGCGATGCTCAGGACGGTTCCCTAACTATCCGCACATGCATCCGCGGGCGGATGTCTCGCGTCAGGAGAATGAAGCCTCACGTCTCAGCCTTCGGACGACTTCCAGGTCAGCGACATTGGCGACGGCCTCCGACCCATCCATGACGGAGAACTCCCGGGAGAATGCTTTCGGGATCATCTTCAACACGTTGGCTTCTACGCTTGCCATCATGGGCTTTTGCACCGTGCGAACTTCACGACCACATCGCGGATGCTGGTGAGCTGCAGCAGCTTGCGGGCCACGAGTTCCGCCTGCGATTCGGCGCAATCGACCAGCGCGTCGACGGTCGCCGTGCCCTCCTGCCGGGCCTCCATGTGGAACGCGCGCGGTGCGACGTTGAAGAGGTTCAGAACGCCGCCCACACGCCCGAGCAAATCCGGGTCCGCGTCGGCAATGATGTTGAACGTTGCCGCTCCCACAGGCTGAGAATTCGATACGCCGTGACGCAAGCCGTCATCGGTCGCATACACATCAGCGGTCATTGTTCATCGATCGCGCGACCGCCTCTGTTCCCTCGAGTACGCGCAAGACATTCGCGCCCGCGACCTTGGCAACATCCTGATCGCTCCACCCGCGGCGCATCAGCTCCACGAACAGATCCGGATAAGTCGACACGTCACCGAGCCCGGCGGGCAAGTCCTTCCCTACTCCATCGTAGTCCGAGCCGATGCCGACATGATCGACGCCTGCCACCTTCGCGACGTGCTCGATGTGATCGGCAACCATGGCGAGCGTGACGCCCGGCTGCGGATGCGCCTGCTCCCATTCCGCCAGCGCCGCGGCCGCGCGCTCCGGCTGCCCGATGTACAGCCCGCCAAAAGGCGGCGCGTTGAGCCGCGCCTTTTCCGCGTCGCGGTCCGACGACCAGCGCCGGTTTGCATCTGATATGTAGATAGGCGCGAAATTGATCATCACCACGCCGCCATTGGCGGCGACCAGCTTCAACACGGCGTCGGAAACATTGCGCGGATGGTCATCGAGCGCGCGCGCACTCGAATGCGAAAACATCACGGGTGCTTTCGACACGCGCAGCGCATCGAGCATCGTCGCCTCGCTCACGTGGCTCAAATCGACCAGCATGCCGAGGCGGTTGAGCTCGAGCACGACCGACTCGCCGAACTCGGTGAGCCCATCGTGCTTGGGATCGTCAGTCGCCGAATCCGCCCACTCGACGTTCCTGGAATGCGTCAGCGTGAGATAACCCGCGCCGAGTGCACGATACGCGCGTAACACGTCAAGGCTGCCGTCGATCTGGCCGCCACCCTCGACGCCGATCAGCGCAGCGATCCGCCCGCTCTTGTGAATGCGGCGAACATCCGCGGCCGTGCGAGCCATCGCAAAAGTATCCGGATAGCGCTCGGCGAGCGAACTCACGAGCGCTATCTGCTCGAATGTTTGTTTGACCTGTTCGGGCCCGGGCAGACTGGGCGACACCCAGACGGACCAGAATTGCCCCCCGACCATGCCCTGACGCAACCGGGCGATGTCCGTGTTGTAGAGCGCGTCCTTGGATCCAGGCCGGCTGCGCAGGTCGACAGTCCAGCGCGCATCGCCTTCGCGTTCGCGCAGCACCTCGGGCCAGTCGTTGTGCCCGTCAATCAGCGGTGTCGCTGTCAGCACGCGCGCGACGCGCGCCCTCAGGTCCTGCGCGCCCGCCGGTATTGCCACAAGGCTCAACGCGACGACGGCCGCCGCGACTCTTGCCATCGAATTTCGCATGTCAGGAACCTGCGGGTGTGAAAAGCAGATCCTGATAGTCGAAACTGAAATCGGCAAGTGGCGATACCGGTTTCATCGTGATGCGTTCGACTTTACCCTCTGCGCCGAGACCGAAAGTCACGTAGGCGGGCTCGATTCCCGGATCGTCGAAGCGCGCGATGAACGTGTCGTACTGCCAGTGCTGCAGGCGGCCGCCCATGTTCGGCGTGTTGGTGAAATTGATCGCGAGACCTTCGGTGTCGGACTCAATGGCGATGGCGCCGTACCACGCGTCGACATAGCGACCGGCGTACTGCTGAAGAGGCAGCGCCGGCTTCGATGACACGGGCGCCGCCGCTTTGGCATTGACCGCCGCAACGGCCGCGGCGAAGCGTTCCTTCCGTACCTTTGTGATCCGCGCTGGCCAATCCTTCTTCGGTAGCCCGAGATAGTGATCGAGCAGCTCGTACATGAGCCCGAAGCGGGCTTGGCCATCCTCGCTGTTCTGAGTGATTGCGAAGCCGACATTCTTCTCGGGGATCAATACGACAACGGTGACGAATCCGAACACCCCGCCCGAATGCCAGACGATCCTGGCGCCACCATAGTCGCGCACCTCCCAACCCAGCGCGTACTGCTGAAATTGGGGCGTCATGTCCTCGAGCCCGGGAAGTGCGGGCCCGATCGGTTCTATCGTTTGCGACGTCCACATCTCGGCGCTCGATTCTTCGCTGAACAGCCGCCCGCCCTCCGGCAACTTGCCCTTCGCGAGCTGGATCTGCAGCCAGCGCGCGAGATCGTTGGCGCTGATGGCAAGCAACCCCGCCGGCGTCGAGGACGGCGCCAGATTATCGTGCTCATCGAGAACCTTCAGAGGTCCGATGCCGCGAATGGCACCCCCGGTGCGTGCATGCGGAGACGCACGGTTGTCGGTGGCAAAACGATGTGCCTCATCGCTGGTCGAGTGGAGCATGCCGGCTGGCTTGAAGAGGTGCTCACGGATGTAGTCCTCATAAGGCTGGCCGCTCACCAGGTCGATTACATGACCGGCAACGATGTACAGAATGTTGTCGTACGCATACCCACTGCGGAAGCTGGTCGCGGGCTTGATGAATCGCAGACGCTTGACGACTTCAGCGCGCGACAACGTGCCGCGCGGAATGACCAGCAGATCGCCGGCGCCGAGACCCAGTCCGCTTCGATGCACGAGCAGATCGCGCACGGTCATCTCGCGGGTTACCCAGGCGTCGTACATCTGAAAGCCGGGAATGTGATCCGTGACGCGATCGTCCCACTTGAGTTTGCCCGCGTCGACGAGCGTTGCGAGTGCCGCCGTCGTCATCGCCTTGCCGGTCGAGCCGGTCATGAAGATGGTGTCGCCATCGACTTTGTCCGGACCACCGAGCTTGCGCACGCCGAACCCGCGTGAAAGCGTTACAGCTCCATTTTCGACAATGGCGATCGCCATGCCCGGAACTTCAGCGGCCGTGCGCACCGCCTCGACGCGCGCTGCAAACCGCGCGGGCGGCGCAGCCCAGGCGGACAGCGACGAGGCCAAGGCAAACAACGCGAGAGTTTTTTTCATGGTGTCACCCATTCAGATTGACCACTTTTCCGCAGGCGCCAAATGCCGATAGTTAGAAGCGGCACGACGTACACCGCAATCAACAGGTAGGCGAGCGCCCGATAACCATTGGCGATGAGGGCCACCAACCCCACTCGATCCGCGATCAACATGCAGGTGACGAGCAAGGCGAGCGCAATCGCGCCCCGCGCGCGCGCACTGAGTGGTGTGTGCGTGCGGACTTGCCACACCGTCGATATTCGCTCGTTGACGGCGTGGACCGCGCCGGTTCCGCTTTCCAGCAAGGCGGCAAAGATCATGACCTGGAAGAGATAGCGGAACCACGGCTGATCGAGCCGCGCGAGCAGGTAGTCCGAGGGCAGCGCGACCCCTGCAATTGCGGGCACGAATGCACACATGCATATGAAGAAGAGGAATGCCGGCAGCATTGCCAGGGGGCCCGCGGCGATGCCCGCAACAATGGCATCGCGGTCGCTCATGAGATGGCGAGTGACCGGAAGGATGACCACCGCGCCAATGATGTTGTAGCCGGCGTAAGTCAGCCCGCCTGACAACCATCCTTCATTCCAGCCGCCGGCAGACGCGAAGGTTTGCGAGATGCGGCCGCCGAACGACGAGAGCGCGAATACTACGAACGCGGCGTAGACACCGTACAGCAGTATGGAAACCCACGTGAAAACGCGTTCGACGCTCTTGTTTCCGAACGCGGTACAGAGCGCGATCGCGACCATCAGGCACAACGTGCCCACGATCGGCGCTGCACCGAAGGTTGCCGAGCCGATCGCGCCAGCGGCCGCCCCGAACACCGCGAGTATCAGTACTACGAAGAGCACGTAGGCGATTTCGAACACCGGCCATGCGCGACCGAGGAGCGCTCGGAAGAAGCTGCGATAGTCGCGCTCGCGAAGTCGCCGCGCGAAAACGAAAGTTACCGCGCACACCACGCACCAGATCAGCGTCGCGACAGCCATCGCGGCTAGCCCACCCCAGGGCCCGGCCGGCAGGAAGAATTCGGCAATTTCGCGTCCGGTCGCGTAGCCACCGCCGATGACTACGGCCTTGAAGGCGAGACCCGGCAACACGAAGCGCTGAAACGCGCTGGGATGTATCGCTTGAGCGGCTGCGCCACTCACGACATGCAGGCATCGAGCAAGCGCTCGAACGCCGCGCCGCCCCGCATTGGATCCGCGACTGGCAGTGCCAACCGCTTTCCGACGCTTTCGAATTCACGCTGTGCCGCTGCTGCGTCGAGTTTCGCGGTATTGAGGCTGACTCCAACACAGCGGATGTCGGGACTGGTCAGGCGACCGAGTGCAATAGTTTGTTCGATGACTTGTTCGATCGATGGCAGCGGAAAATCGGCATTGCCCAGCACGTGCGTGCGGCCCGGCTCATGGCACACGACAAAGCGATCAGGTTGGCTGCCGTGCAGCAAGCCAAGCGCGACGCCGGCATAAGACGGATGAAAGAGCGAGCCCTGCCCTTCGATGACGTCGAGGTGATCTGGCGACGCGTTCGGCGAAAGCGCTTCGGCGGCACCTGCGATGAAGTCGGCAACCACCGAGTCGAGCGGCATTCCCTCGCCGGCGATCATGATTCCGGTTTGACCCGTCGCGCGAAACGTCACGTTGGCGTGCCGTGCCTTGAGGCCGCGCACGATCGCGAGCGCCGTGTATTTCTTGCCGAGAGCGCAATCGGTGCCGACCGTCAGAAGCCGCCTGCCCGAACGCTTCAAACCCGATGCGACCGGAATACCGGCCGGCGGGGTGCGCACATCGATCAGCCGGCGGTTGTATCTGTCGGCCGCCGACTGCAAGCCCGGCAGACTGGCTAGCCGCACGTGCATGCCCGATATCAGATCAAGGCCAGCCTCGAGTGCTTCGAGCAGAGCACCGAACCAGCTCGCCGGTATGTGCCCGCCGGCGTTGGCAATGCCGATCACCATGCTGCGCGCGCCGCGCGCCGCCGCGGCTCCCGGATCGAGACTCGGCAGCCCCAACGAGACGCGCGCTCCCGGCAGGGCATACTCACCGACACAACGATCGCCCGCCCAATCTCGCAGGCCGAATGCAGTCTTCGCGAAGCCCGGCTCCGTGACGTCGCCCAGGAACAGTAGATAGGGTTGCGGCAGCGCGAACCTGGCGATGGCGATGGCTGGTTCCTTCGATGCGGACGGCCTGACAACTGCGTCCATCAAAACTCCGCGGTCACCGTCATGCCATACGAGCGCGGACGAATGACGCCGGTGGCGATGGCGCCAAGTGGCGAGTTGCCGGAGGAATCCGAAGTCTTGCCTTCATCGTTGGTGAGATTCCGCCCAAACAATTCCAACGAAACCAAGCCAAAGTCCCAGCCCGCTCGCACATCGAGTGTGTCATATGAGGGCAGAAAGCGTTGGCGGTCGTTCTCGGCGAGGAATGCCGGATCGAAGCCTGCGGGCACTTCTGACAGATGACTGAACGATGCGCCGAGGTACGCGCTGCGATTGACGGCCAATGGCCATTCATAGTCGGCATGCGCGGAATAACTGGTCTTCGGTGTGTACGGGAGGTGATCGCCTTCACGCCCGCCGACCAGGATTGGATCCGTATCTTCAGTGAGCTTCGCATCGGTGTACGCGCCGGACAGGGACAGTTTCAGCTGATCGACCGGTCGGAACATCAGCGTGGCTTCCACGCCATCGCTCTCGGCACCACCCGCGTTGGTATTGATGCCGATGCCATTCACGACCGCCAGCAACTGGATGTCGTCCCAATCGATGTGGAAGACCGACGCGTCGAAAGCGAATGTCCGGGCTTCGTTCTCACCTTTGAAGCCGAGTTCGTAGTTGATGGTCGAATCGGAGTTGTAGCTGGTGGGTGTGCCTTCCGGGGCATCCAGCGCGATCACGTTCGGACCGCCCGGACGGAATCCCTTGGCGACACGCGCATAGACCGCCATCCGCTCACTGATCTTGAATTTCGGCGCGATCGAATAGATGAAGACGTCTTCCGAGGAGCTACTTCCAGTCCTGGTAGGCTCCGCGACGCCGAACAGCGGCCCGTCCGCATCCTGCACGACGTCCTGGTCGTTGTTGCTGTAGCGTCCCCCGAGCGTGAGATCGAAACGCGGCGTGAATTTGATGGTCACGTTCGCGAACGCCGCGTACTCCTTGTATTTCGAGTCGATCGTGCCTACGCCCAGTGCGACGGGCAGATCGTTGAGCGTGCCCGGCTCGACGACATGAACTTGCTGGAAGATCAAACCGTCTTCGTCGTTGTAGTAGGCGCCCACCAGCCAGTCGAGTTTTTCGTTTTGGTGCGAGGCCAGGCGCAATTCCTGCGTGATTCGCTCAACGCCCGTGGTCTGCTCGATGTAGGACTCCAACCCGCCGAGCAGCGTGGTGATGTCCTGGCGAAAATCCTGCGTGTTCTCGCCATAACTCGTGGCGCTCGTCAGATCTGCGAAGCCGAGATCCCAGGTGGCCGTGGCGTTGTAGACGCGATAGCTGACATCCGCTTTCTCGGGAACGAATTGGGATTGAGTCGGACCACCGTATAGCGTCTTGCCGGTCAGGGGATCCGAATCAACGCTGCTCGAGGCGTCGTTGTTGATGTCCTGGATGAAGGCCGTCAGTTGCAGCGAGAAGGTGTCGCTCGGTTTGAAGAGCATGGACGCACGGCCGCCCGATACGGTCGAACCGTTGATGTCGTCCGCCACGTCGGATCCGCCGGTGCCGATTGAGTCGATGAATCCGCCTACGTTGCGATAGAAACCGGAGGCGCGAAACGCCAGTTTGTCGGAGACCGGCATGTTGGCCACCGCGGCCCCGGACCAGGACATGTCCCCGCCATCAACAGACTCGACGGAACCCCGCACCCGCCCTTCGAACGACTCGAACTGCGGCGGGTTCGCCACGTATTTGAGCACGCCACCCAGGGAGCTCGCGCCATACAGGGTGCCCTGCGGACCGCGCAACACCTCGACGCGCGCAACGTCGAACGTGTCGAAGTCACCGGCGAGAATGGCGCCGTTCGCGAGCCCGCTGCTGGAACCGAAAGTCGTCTCATCGACATATACGCCGACGGTCGATGCGACGCCGTTGGTGTTGATGCCTCTCAGCGCCAGGCGTCCGAAGCCCGGCTGGGACTGCGTGAGTTGCAGACCCGGCACCAGCTTCACGAAGTCCTGCATGTTCAGGGCTTGTGTCCGCTCCAGATCGTCGGCGCCCAGGACCGAAATCGACAACGGTACGTCGATCACCGATTGCGAAATCTTCTGCGCGGTCACGACGACCTCATCGAGGTTCGTGACTTCGGCCTTGACTTGCGCCCGCGCGGTTTGAACTATCAGCGGCGTGGCCATTGCGGCGGCCACTCCCACGGCTCTGAAAAAAGGAGTCATCGCAGTTCTCCCGGCTCTTGGCGGCCATGATTACTCTGATGCGGACACTAATGTCCTGATCAGAGAATTGTCAACCGGGATCGGCTCGAGGCCGGGAAACCTCGGCCACCAGGCGCGCGCGCGAATCCATCAGGCGCAGTCCGATGGCAGCAAACGCGCAAATCGCCGCGAGAAGCGCGAAGAAGCCCGGATGGCTCATTTGCGTCCACAGGCTGCCCACCAGGCCGGCGGCCAGGCTGCCAGCGAAGCTGGCAAGAAACCACGACGCGACTGTCGTCGCGCCGAGCCGCCGCGGGGCGAGCCGGGCAAACAATCCAAGGCCGGTGGGCAGAATGAACAACTCGCCAACGGTCAGCACGAAGAAGAACAGCGCAAACCATGGCCAGCGAACGTCGACGTTGTCCGCATGCAAGGAAAGTGCGGCCAGCAGTAGATAGGAAGCGCTGACGATGAGCGCGCCGGTCGCCATGCGCTGCGTCGGCAGTTGAGTGAATCCGGCCGCTTCACGTTTCCGCCACCAGGCGAGCAGTACCGGGGTCATCAGCATCACGCACAGCGGATTGATCGAGATGAACCACGTCATCGGGATGACGAATTGACCCGCCACCTTGTCGACTCCGGTGTCGGCCCACAGCGCCACGGTGTTGCCGATTTGCTCGTACGCACTCCGAAACACCGTGACCGCCACCCCTAGGCCGAAGAGGAGCAGCACGGTGTCGCGCGCCATGTTTTCGCGCGGCGCGGAGTGTTGCTCGATGCGCGGCAGCCGCGTCTGCGCTGGAAGATAACGCTGACCCGAAAGATAGATCACAAGACCAATCACCATGCCGACACCCGCTGCCCCGAAGCCCCAGTGCCAGCCCAGTACTTCGCCAAGCGTTCCGCAGATGAGCGGCGCGAGAAATCCGCCGATGTTCACGCCGACGTAGTAAACGTTGTACGCGCGGCCTGCGCGCGGATCCCCGCGCTCGTACAGATCGCCGATCTGGCTCGGCAGGCTGGGCAGGAACAAACCATTGCCGATCGCGATCGTAGCCAGCGCCACGTAGAAGAGCGGCTCGAGCGTCATCATGAAATGCCCGAGCGCCATCACGCTTCCGCCAATGATGATCGCGCGTTTCTTGCCGAGCACCCGATCAGCGATCAATCCGCCGATCAACGGCGTGAAATACGCGCAGGCGGTGTAGATGCCGTAGACGACCGAGGATGTGGCCTGGCCCATCAGCAGTTGCTTGGTCATGTAATAGACCAGCAGCGCGCGCATGCCGTAGTAGGAAAACTGTTCCCACGTGTTCGTGAGGGCCAGAACGGTCAGGCCACGCGGATGGCCGAACCAGGTCTTCTCGCTCGTCATGCGGCGACAGCGCCCGCGGCACCCCACACATCGTCGCCAGCGAACAGATCTCCGTCGCGGTAGACGACGGACGGCGAGCGGTCCTTGACGAGGAAGGTCGGGCCGTCGAGATCGACGATCGAGCACTGCTGCGCGAGGATGAAGGCGGGCGCGGTCGCGAGGCTCGTGCCGATCATCGTGCCGACCATCACTTCGAGCCCCAGCCGCCGCGCTTCCTCGGCCATCATCAGGCCCTCGGTGAGGCCGCCGCACTTGTCGAGCTTGATGTTGACGACATCGAATCGCCCCACGGCGCGCGGCAGTTCCTCGAGCGACTGAACACTCTCGTCCGCCGCGATGGGGATCGCCGAGTCAAACCCTTGCAGATCGGCCTCCCGGCCGCGCGGCAGCGGTTGCTCGAGCAGCAGCACGCGCTGCTCGCATAAGTCCCGGATCAGCGCCGGCAGCTCGCCGATCGAATAACCCTGATTGGCATCGACTCCCAGCCACACGTCGGGGCGCGCGGCCCGGATCGAACGCACGCGGGCGAGATCGAGGTCGAGCTCGCCGGTGAGTTTCACCTTGATCGCTTTCGCAGTGGCGTAGCTCACCGCGCGAGCCGTCATCGCCTCGACCGTATCCGCACTGACCGTGAGCGTCGTGCGGACGGGATGCACGCTGGTCAGCCCGGCGATTCGCCAGGCGGTCGTACCCGCACGCAGAGCTTCGAGTTCCCACAACGCGGCATCGACCGCGGCGCGCGCGCCGCCGGGCGGGAGAATGCTGCGCAGTGCCTGGCGCGTCGGACCTGCCTCGATCTGCGCCCTCGTCTCCCGCAGCGCCTTCGTCATGTGCGCGAGGTCGTCGTGCATGTAGTACACGCCAGCCGCCTCGCCGCGGCCGCGATGCGTGCCGTCATCGAGCGAGACGTACACCACCTCGGCCGTTTCAAAGCAGTGCCCCGAAATCCGGAACGGCTGTGCCAGCCTGAGCGTCTCGGCGACCATGCCGAACTTCAGCCTCGACATCAGTATTTCACCGTCATCGCGACCAGATTGAACGTGAATGCGACGTAGAGCATGACGAGCGCCGAGACTGCGATCAGCGTGTTCCACGTCTTCGCCGTCCAGCGGCGGCCATCACGAAAGGTCAGCCAGGCGTTCCAACCGGCAGCCACGACGGCACCGAGGAACGCGATCAGACCAACGAGCTGCAGCAGCCACAACAAAGTGTCGAAGGTGCCCGACAGGTTCTCGAGATTGGAGAAGAGCGCCGCGATCATTGCTGCCCAACCCACGACCACCAGAATGACAGCCAACGAAGCCCAGCGCGTCCATTTGTAAGCGCGCAGCGCGGTGCCGGTGAGTGGCATGACCGCGCGGTAGCGGCGTCGCGCGAACCATGCGATGGGCCAGAACAGCACGGTCAACAGAAGAATGGCAACGCTGATGGAAGATGCCGGCATGAGCCAGCCCGACGAGCGATGCGCTGGAACGCGGTCGAACACCATGAAAGGCGCGATGAGGTCGAAGCTCCAGCGGACCACCTTGCCATTCTCAACCTTGGCGGCGATACGCTCGTGCCCGCCCTTCTCGCGCCAGACGAACGGCGCGATTTCTTCCCACTCACGCGGCAGCTGGTTCGCACCGAGCAGATCCGGAATCAGCAGCCCGCCTTTCGGCCCGACACCTACCTTGGTCTGGCCGATGAGCTGCAGCACGTTCATGGGGCTGCTCCAGGACGTGCGACTGACCTGCCAATGACCAACCATCATGGCGACGTGTTCGGCGGCGGTTTTCGCATCCGCAGCTGTATCCGCATTCGTACTGGCCGGTAGATAGCGGTCGGCGAAATCCTGGAACAGCGACGTGCGCAGAGTCTGGACGATCCCCTCCCGGCCAGGGCTGTTGAACGAGAAGTAGATGCCGACCCCTTCTTTCATGAACAGATGCAGCGAGGTGTGAAAGAACTCGGTGTCGCCCAAGTGCCCGATCACTTCGCGGCCGTTGATGTTCGTCTCGAAGAAACCGAGCTCCATCCGGTTGAGTGGCGGCAGCAGCGAGGCGGGATTGACCTTGTCGAGCGGCGAGTCCTGCATCGTCGCCGCGACCTCAGGTGACAGCAGCCCCTTGCCCCGGTCGAGATGCGCGAGCATGAACTTCGCCATGTCGGTGCCGGAAGCGGAGAGCGAACCGGCCGGCGCCGGCCCGATGATTTCGAACTTGCCCGCCTCCTGGCCCGGCTTGTAGCCCGACGACATCTGAGCGGTGAGCGCAGCCGGTAACGGCTGACGGAAGGTGGCGCTGGTCATGCCGAGCGGCGCGAAGACATGTTTGTCGACGTAATCGTCGAACGATTCGCCGGAGACCCGTTCGATCATGTAACCAGTGAGCGCCGTTGCCCAGTTCGAATAGGCGGGGGTCGTGCCCGGCTCGTACACACGCGTCGGGGTCCAGCGCTTCAGGTACTCACCGAGCGGAACCAGATGCGCCGGATCGAAGAAGATGATGTCCTTGATCGCTTCTTCGAAGCCCGCCGTATGGGTCATGAGCTGACGCAGCGTGACGGGCTTGCCGTCGTACTCCGGAATCTTGAAATCGAGATAGGTATTGATGTCCTTGTCCAGATCGAGCTTGCCACGCTCGACGAGCTGCATCGCTGCGGTCCACGTGACCAGCTTGCTGACCGAGCCGGGCCGGAAGAGCGTGCGCTCGGGATCGACGGGCGTGCGCTTTTCGGAATCGGCGTAGCCAAAACCGCGCGCGGTGAGGAGCTGGCCGTCCTTCACGACAGTTACGACAACGCCGGGAATATCCGCCGTGCGAAGTGCGTAAGGCAGGTAGCCATCGAGCCACACGTCGACGTCGGGTTTGGTGAGGGCTACTGCGCCTCCAGGCTGATCTTGTGTGCTCGCGGGCGCGGTGGTGGATGCGTTTGTTGGAGTCGGCGATGGCGGCACGCTCGGCTCAGCCGCAAATGCCCCCCAAGAAAAGCCAATTGTGGTCAGTATCAGCGCCTTCAGTTTAGACATGGCCCTACCCGCGGTTTTATAGTCACGCGCCTTCGCGTGCTCGGATGGTTGTCGGGCACAAGTTCGCCCGATTGGGAGATTATTATCCTAATCGGAAAACCGATTCAACGGCTTCGGAGATTTGTTGCCTGTGAAAAAGAAAGGTGCCGGTCCTACCCTGGGAGCGTTGCTCCGGGGATTGCGTCATCGCGAAGGCTGGACGCTCAAAGAGATGAGCGCGAAGAGTGGAATCCCTTTCTCGACCCTTTCGAAGATCGAGCACGATCGGCTGACTCTGAGTTTCGACAAGCTGCAGCTGCTGAGCCAGCGCCTGGGGATGCGCATGTCGGAACTCTTCGCCGAGGACAGCGGCGATCAGTCACCGGCAGTCACGGCGCGCCGCAGTCTCGGCGACATCGACAAGTCGGTGCGCGTTACAACGCCGAACTACGACTATTACTACCTGTGCACCGAGCTGCGCCGCAAACGAATGGTCCCCGTCATCACGAAGATCCGGGCGTCATCGCGCGAGGAATTCGGTGAGCTGGTCAGGCACGCCGGCGAGGAATTCATATATGTCATCAAGGGCCGAGTCGTCGTGCACACCGAATTCTACGACCCCGTAACGCTCAGCGAAGGTCAGGCCATCTACATCGACTCGGATATGGGACACGCCTACCTCACGGCTGCGGGTTGCCATGAGGCAGAGGTACTCGGTGTGATGTCGAGCGCGGACGACGACCAGCTCATGCAGTCATTGCTGACGCTGCACGAGGAGCAAAGTCAGAAGGCGTCAACGGCACCGGCCAACGACAAGGTCATTGCGACTCGAAAGCGTTGAGCGAGAGTTTGGCTCGCTGCGTCACTCGCATGCCGCCGCCAGCTCGAAATCCAGATTTCGCGGCACTGTTGAGACTTCGCGCATGCGAAACGCCGGCATGCCTTCGAGCATCGACTTCGTTCGCTGAAACGCCGTGATCGGCGTTTCAGCGGCGACTGCCTCGATGCGCGCATTGTCGATCCAGACCTTGCCCGACCCAACCAGTGCTACGCCGTAGGAAATTGCATGAGCGCTGGCAGGGATATCGAGCACGACATTGGTCGACGTCCAACCTGTGTCGCCCGACAGGCCGCGATTTGAGATGGCGACGTCACTGCGCTCTTCGCCATAGCTGTACAACATGTTATCGAGCGCAATGGGAGCACCACTTGCGTCGTCCGCGCGCACGAACAAGTTCGCCGTGTTGCCGACGCCGAAGGTCCGCAGGTCGGCAACAAACTCGATCCGCTTACCCCGCAGGGACTCGGCATCCGCGAATTGGTACAGCGTGCCCCAGCCCGTGAGGCTGCGGGTCGACGAAAGCAGAACGCTCGTCTTTCCCGCGGTATGCTCATTCGGATCGGAGAGGACTTCGTAATCCTCCGGAGTTGTGCCTCGCAGTCCCCAACACGGTATCGGCGTCCTGCGCCAGCGTTCAGGGCCCGCATAGTTTTCGGGCTCGAGCAAAGGGCCGGGACGCTCCTGCATTCCGCTTCTGACTGGCACGCTCTGCGATGGCCGCGGCACCGCCTTGGGCGACAAACTTGCGGACGGAGAGGCTGAATGCTTCTCGATGCTCGAGCCGCTGTCGCCGATGTCGGACTGCTGTGGTGACGTGCCCTCGTTGTTTAGCTGGACCCCAGGGCGATGCGCTTCATACAAACCCCACCCGCCCAAGAGTGCTAATAGCGTTAAACCTATCGACCAACGCAAACTCGCTCGCACCTCAGGAAAGCTCCGCGTTAAGCTTTCTGTCAGAACCAGTAAAAACCTTGATTCCGTTTGATTTCATTTTTTTCTGACCGCTGCCAACATGGTTTCAAGTTCGCGACCAAGATCAGGAGTCAGTCCGCGCAGCTCGAGGCGCCGATCCTGCTTCGGCCCAATAATCCACGTCGTCGGAAACGCGTAAACGCCGGCACCCGCCGCATAGCCATCGTCAAGCGTAATTTCGAACGTCAGGCTCTTCTCTTTCGCAGCCTTCTTTGCATCCTCGACGTTTCTGTCGTTGTTGATGGTCAGCACCACGAGGCCCTCGTCACCTTCGTGCTTTCGCGCGAACTCCTGCAGCTCGGGAAGCTCGATCATGCAGGCGCCGCACCAGGCGCCCCAAAAAGACAGGATGAGAACCTTCCCGCGCAGATCCGCGGACTTCACTTCTCGGCCGTCGAGCGTGGCGAGCGCAAACGGCTTCAGCGTCTTCGCGGACCGCTGGTATTCCTCGGCCAGCGCCGCGGCCTTCCGTCCCTGGAGTTCTCGCGACTGCGTCGGCCACCCTACTCCCACGTCTCCCGATCTGCATGAGGACCGAGGGTTAAACGGAATGACTTTGTCGAACGGGTGATGCAGGAATTTGGGGCGAGAGAGGGATTGGCAGCCTGACGAACCTCGTGGAGCTTCATCGGGCGGCGGCCGGCTCGCGCACACCGGCGATGCGCCGCTGCCCGGCGACGCCACGCGCCGCTGAGCCTGACCTCGCCGTGGCCCCTGTACAGGTACGACGTGCAAAAGCGTGAAATCATTGCGGCTGAAATGCTGGCGGTAGCGGCGCGAAATCAAGGCGAGACTTTCGCCGCGCAGCATTACTCCTGACAACGGCAATTCCGCAGGCCGTCAGGAGAATCGAATTGAAACGCTCGAAGGCGACCCTCGCGTTGCCGTTGCTCGCGGTGGTGTTGGTTGTCCTGATGACGCGCGGCAACATCGCGGCCGCGAACGTGCCCGGACGACCTTGTGTTGTCCAGCTCAGTATCGAGCTGACGCCGGACGTTCCCAACCCTCGCGACCCGGGATTCCTGAGCTCTCTGCTGAGCAATCATCCCGGCTACCACCTGACTTTGCGGCGGGTGAGCAGCGAAACCGACATTATCGTCGACCTTGCCGGCCCCGGCCCCGACGACCGTTGCCAGAACGTGATTGAAACGATGCGCAAGGACGGACGCGTTCTTGCCGTCAACGAACCAGGAGTGCCCTAACCACTTGATGTGACCGCCAGCGACGGCGATGCCGGCGCGCAGCCGTGCCCTGCGATGTGCAAATCAATCAGGAGCGCGCGCGGCATGCTCAACCCTGTAGTTTGACGTTCTGAGCGTAGGCTTGACGGTATTCCAGAATGTCTCCCGGTTGGCACTCCAGAGCCTCGCAAATCGCCTCGAGGGTAGAGAATCGGACCGCTTTGGCTTTCCCGTTCTTCAAGATGGAAAGATTTGCCATCGTGATGCCAACCTTTTCCGAGAGTTCGGTCACGCTCATTTTCCGCCTGGCCAGCATCACGTCGATATGGACAATCATGGTCACGAGCGAAACCTCATACCGTCAAGTCATTCTCTGACTTCATGTCCACGGCGTTCTGCAAGGCTCGTTCGAGAACGGCCATCGCGGTGGCAACCACGATCGAGGCGAAGAAAAAGAAGGCGCCCATGACAACCCCGCCCGCGCGATCATCACTGTTGCCGAACATGATGATGACTTCTCCTATCGCGACAAATCCGATAATCGCGATAGCGCAATACTTTATGGTTCGCACAGATCTCACGGCCGACGGTGAGAACTCCTTGTTTCGTCCGGCATACCCCAACACCTTGAATCCCTGATAGAGCCCGACAAAAAATGGAATGGCGGCGACATACGCGTACGCCAGGAAGGGGTCTTTGAAATAGATCTCAAAGACCGTGGCGTGCGCGTTTCTGCCCTCGAGGTGCGGTTCCCAAAGCAGGAGGGCAAGAGCGCCGATGCCGAAGAGCACGAGCACCACTCTCAGAAACAAAGTCGCGCCAAATTTCATAAACCACCCGCACCTCGTAGCTCGACAAGACGCACGCTACGAGGGAATTTATCGTTTGTCAATAAATTTTTATCGTTCTACAGGAGCCGAAAGTGGTTGGAAGCCAGTTGCTGCCTCGCGGATCAGCAACCTTCATGAACAGGTTTTGCCGGCGGTAAAGCTTTGAGTTTGGCGCATTCGAGGATGAGCGCATTCGTCTCAATAGTTAGCGCCCGATCCCAGAGTTTTTTAGGCGACCAATTGCTTCGATGTCCACCACGAATCTGCCAATGGCTTCGCCGCCGTCGATTCTCAGTCAGGTTTGTTGTCGATGCCGAAGCGTTTGACGAGCGCATCGAATTGATTCTGAGAAATGACGATCATGGCGCCATGGCGAATATTTTTCGGCAGGCTGTATTTGTCCCAGTCTGCAAAGAAAGTGTACCCAGACACCTGGTACCAGGGCCCAGACAGGCTGCTCGCAGCTGACAGGCCGTACGACACGCCTGGATACTGCTCGTAGTAGAGATACCAGACCTTGCCGTTCGGAGACGGAATCAGCATTGGAGCTTCGCGGAAATTCGGGCTGATGGGCGCGCTCAAGTCTTTGTAAGGACCTAACAGGGAGTCCGAACGCGCGATACGGATGGTCTTGCCCGTGACCCAATCGAGCGTCGGATAGGTTTCATCCTTGATGATGGTCCAGTACTTCCCCTCCGCCCGGCGGACCAGGACATCGATGGTCCCCATGTCCCATTCGAGCAAGCGACGAGGCGGACTGGAGAATGTCTTCAGGTCCGACGAAGTCACGTACAGCGTGCGCTGGCTCGCCCAGTAACGCTCCGGGTCTTCGGGTGTCCCCTCCAGATGCGGCGTGTGCCACGTCATGACGAACCGCTTGGATGCCTCGTCATAAAAAAGCTTTGGCGCACCGATGCGTTGCAGCGCGTTCGAGTAGCCAGGCGTGGCCTTGAGATCCGGCTTGAACTCGCTGAATCGCTTCCACTCGATCAAGTCCTGCGACGACCAGATGTTGATCGTGGGCGAAGAGTCGCTTTCGTTGCCAGCGATGTAATACCTGCCGTCGGCGCCGCGCGCGATGTCAGGGTGACCACGGTAGTCGTCCGTGATGCGCTTGCCACCGTTGAGCCGGAACCAGTGCAAACCGTCCCGGCTCACACTGTAGTAGAGGCGGCCGTAATCGCTGTGCGTCATGTGAGCGAACAGATACGCTTCGTTGACCGCGTTCTCGCCCGCTTTCACCTGGCCTGGAGGGTCGGGTTGAGCTGCGAACGCGGAGGCCGTGAATAGTCCTGCGACTACAACCAGGACGCGGGAAATCATCATGAGCGCACTCCTCAGGAAGAAGGCTTGTTGAGCCGATGAGACGAGCTCACGGGCTCGCCGAAAACAGGAACACCCTCCGGATTGAACTGAAACGGCTGCATGCGAGGCGAGCGTTTCTGCGTGCACCCCAGGCCCGGGGCTGGATTTGCGTGGTAGATGATCCAGTGCTCTTTCCCGTCGGGAGACGAGAAGAACCCGTTATGACCCGGGGCGAATACCCCGTTCTCGGGTGCGCTCTTCAATACCGGTGTCGGCGACTTGTGCCATGAAGCGGCATTCAGCGGATCGCTGCCCGGCGCAGCGCGCAGCATGCCGAGCGCATAGTCGTCCGTCCAACACGCGCTCGCCGAGTAGACGATGAACAGATCGCCCGCCGGCCCGGCGAGGAATTCCGGACCCTCGAGAATCTGCCGGCCGCCCTGACGCTCCCACGCAAGCTCGGGTCGCGCGAGAATGACTTCATCTCCGGTGAGCGTTGTCGAATCCTTCATGCGCACGATGGCGAGCACGCTGTCCGGTCCGACGTACGCTGAATAGACGAAGTAGCGTTTGCCGGCGAGCAAGAAGGTTGTGCCGTCGAGTCCCGTATGCCGCGTGTTGATACGTCCGCGATCACGCCATTCACCAGTCAATGGCTCTGGCGACGAATTCTCCAGCACGAAGATGCCGCGGTGCTCATCGTCGTCGTGAGCGCCGTCTACAGCCGTGTAATAGACGTACCACTTGTTGTCGATCCGGTGCAGCTCGGGGGCCCAGATCGAACGTGAGTTCGGTCCGGTCGCCGGCGGCGTCCAGATCGTCTTCTCCTCAGCGTCCGCGAGCCGGGAGAGGTCGCGGGTTTTCCGGATGGCGAGCCGATCCCCGAGCGTGTGCATGTAGTAGTAGTCGGCGCCCTCCTTCGTTACCCAGGGATCTGGCCCTGAAAGAAGCAGAGGGTTGGAAAATGATTGGTCGGATCTGGCAGGGGTTGCCGCGGTAGTCGGGCCACCAAGGCACGACCACGTGATTGCAAAATATATTGCCACTCGTGCGCATGCGCGCAACGCCGAATCTGCATTCTTGCCCTTGTCGCGTTGAGAAGACCATGTAGTCGTGCAGTCCATATCGATTCCTAACTAGTGAGCGGCACGAATCGAGTGCCAAGCGCCGAACGTGCAACCCCTCGACTAACTGTTTCAAATTTCCGGAATGTGATATCGTCTTTTTATATGATCAATATGAGTGCTGGGAAGAAACGCGCGAAATCACGCATGCGGCGCGCAGTTGGCGTCCCGGCGACCCGCCCGGATCTGCTCGCGGTCGGCAATGTCGCGCCGGCGAACCCCATTCATCTCGGCCGCAATCTCACGTACGGAATGCTCGATGCGCTCGGCAAGGCCATCGTCATCGGCAATTACAAGTCGCGCAGCTTCCCGACCGAAGCGGAGCTCGCCAAGCAGCACGGGGTGAGCCGCTCGGTTACGCGCGAGGCCGTGAAGATGTTGTCCGCCAAGGGCCTGCTCACAGCGCGGCCCCGCCAGGGCACCACGATCCAGCCGAGCACGTCCTGGAATCTGTTCGATACCGATGTGCTGCGCTGGCTGCTCGAACGTAAGTTCTCGGTCGAGCTGCTGCACCGGTTCAACGAACTGCGCGTAGCCATTGAACCCGAGGCCGCCGCCCTCGCCGCCACGTTCGCGGACCAGAAGCAGCGCGAGGACATCGACGCCGGCCTCGCGCGCATGCTCGCGGCCGAGGAAGGCAACGACAACACGCTCGACGCGGACATCGCATTTCACGTGGCGGTGTTGCGCGGCTCGGGCAACCCCTTCTTCATGCAGTTTCGCGACGTAGTCGCCACGGCGCTGCGAAGTTCGATTCAGTTCACCAATCGCATCAAGGGCCGCACGGCGAGCGTGGCCGATCACGCGGCGGTGCGCGACCAGATCATGCGCCGCAATCCCGGCGGCGCTCGCATCGCGATGAGGAAGATCATCAGCGATGTGCTCGAGCTGATCGAAGCTGCGGAAGCGCCCCAAAAGAAGACCGCGCGCTGAGCAGCGCGCGGCTTCGATTCCCCCGTCATGTGAGGCAGGCAAAGTGTGGCCTCGGGGCGGCATTCCTCGCCCGCGTACTACAACCGGACCCGAACGCTTAGGCCGTACGTGCGGTCGTCCACGCGGATGTCGTGCGGGAACCACGAGACGCCCGTGTAACTGTAGTAGTCGGACCCCGTGAGGTTCGTGCCTTCGAGGCTCACCGTCACTTTCTCGTTGACGTCATATCCCAGCGACATGTCGAGCCGCCCGTATGCCCTGACCACGTTGTATGCCGGCGGCGATTCCTGGTTGCCGCAGAAGTCGTCTGCGTTCCTGCCCAGCAGGCAACCGAACTGCCCTTCGTTGAACTCGTCGCGCCACGTGTACACGAGCCGGCCCGTGAGACCGAATTTCTCGTACAGCAAACCCACGTTATAGCTGTTCTCCGAAACGCCGAGCAGCGGCTCGCCGTTGAGCCGGTCGGTCGCGGTCTTGATCTCGCTGTCCGCGAAGGTGTAGTTGGCGAATGCGCCGAATCCACCCCATACGCCTGGCAGTGAGTCGAAGAACACCTGGGCCGAAAGCTCTACACCCTGCAACGCCGCTTCACCCACGTTGCGCGGGCGCGTAATGTTGTAAGTGATGCCGTCGATGACCTCGGGGTTCGTCGCGAGCGAAACGCGGTCCTGCAGTTCGCGATAGTAGATAGCCGCCGAGAGGTAACTGCTGCGCGAGAAGTAGTACTCGAGCGTCGCGTCATACGCGGTGGACTTTTGCGGTTTCAACTCCGGGTTGCCGCCCGCGCCGGCCGGCTGCACGTTGGCATTGGATGGCACGTCGTAGAACAAGCCCGGGTTGAGGTCGCCGAAGAACGGCTGTGACAACGTCTTCGCCGCGGTCAATCGAGCTTGCAGCTTGTCGGTGAACTGCGCGCGCATGCTCAAGTTCGGCAGCACTTCGGTCTCGCTGGTATCCGTCGTGACTGGCGTCAGCACGCCGGTAACGCGACCGGTGCCAGAGAGCGTGCGGTCGTTTTTCGTCAGGCGCACGCCTAACAATCCGTCGATGTTCGTGTTGCCGGCCTGGAAGCCGTACTTCGCCTGAACGTATCCGGCGAGCGTCTGCTCCTGCGCGTCGAAATTGCGCGACGGATCGTCCGGCGGATCGCCGGCCGCCTGGCCATAGATCGCGCGCAACTCGTCGGTGTGATCGCGCAGGTAGTCCGCGTCCGGCGTCATCCAGTGCTGACCGCCGTTGATGAATGGGATGGTCGCCGGTGAGCTCAACAGGAAATCCGCCGGCAGGCCGACGGAGTTCACGAGCGTCACACGGTTTCCGCCCGGGGCGCCCGGGCCGCCCGGAGCGTTCGCGCGATACGTGGAATCCCGATCGCCATAACGCGCGCCGAACTGCAGTTGGCGTAGAAAGCCATCGCCAATGTCGTATTTGCCGTTGACGGCAACGGCGAACAGCGTGCTGTCGGCGGAGTTGATGTCCTGGAACAGGCTGTTCGCGAACAGGAAACCATTCTCGTCGCCGAGCGGGTTGCCCGGCATGTCGGTGGTGCCGTGCTTGCTGTTGTCGACCAGGATGTTCACCGCAGAGATGTTCTTGCCGATGTCCACAATTATGTTGCGGTTCTTGTTCTTCGACTCGAGATACGAAACGTCGCCCTCGAGATGCAGCGCGCCGGTATCGAAGCGCAGGCCCGTCGCAAACATTGTCTGGTCGGTCTTGCCGGTCTTGGCCTGCGTGCTCGTGAGGCCAGGCACGTTGTTGAAGGTGGCCTGGGTGCCGAAGCACAGGTCCTGGAAAGCATCGCCCGGGTATCCCAAATCGCCCGGAACGTTGGGGTCCGGGTCCCTGGGCGGTAAACCCAGGAATCCGCCGCCGTCCACGCGCGTGGTCACGCAATGATCGTTGACAGCAGTGTTCGTGATGTTCTGCGCCGCGAAGATGTCCGAGAAGATGAAATCCGTCTCGAACGTCGCGTCATAGCCTGCGTACAGAGCATCGCCATACCACTCGAGCGAGTCGTTCAGCTTCCACTCGACCGCAAGATTCACCTGCGGCCGGTTGTAGTTGCCGTAGTCGTTCAGGCCGCCGACGCAGGTTGGGAGGATGATGCCAGCGGCGCCTGGAGGGCCGTTGCTGCCCGAGCGCGGATCGCAATTGAAAGAGATCGGCCGGTTGAAGTCCTGGTCCGAGTACGAGGCGTCGAGCAAAATGCCGAAATTCTCGGTGCGGTGCGACACCAGTGCGCCGACGGTGTAGTTGAGGCTATCTACCTCCTCCGGGTAGATGCCGCGCACGTTGAACGCGGCCGTGGTGCCCTCGTCGAAATTGAACGGCTTGTGCAGGCGCAGGTCGATCTCGCCGGCCACGCCGCCTTCGATGAGATTGGCGCTGCTCGACTTGTAGACGTTGGCACCGGCGATGGCTTCGGCCGGCAAGTCCTGAAACGCAAAGCCGCGCCCGACTCCGGTGAACATCTCGCGGCCATCGACCGTGGTGAGAATGTCGCCGATCCCGCGGATCAAGGGATTCGCGATCTCGTTGTTGAATCCGACCACCGTCTGGATGCCGGGAACGCGCTGCAGCGCGGCGGCGACCGTGTTGTCCGGAAACTTGCCGATGTC
Organism: Steroidobacteraceae bacterium; assembly: GCA_035286365.1. GTDB lineage: Bacteria > Pseudomonadota > Gammaproteobacteria > Steroidobacterales > Steroidobacteraceae > CADEED01. Next base: position 27,247 of record DATHJZ010000203.1, read on the forward strand.
GTCCGCGACGATCGCGTCGACGACCTGATCGGCATCCTGCTTGATCTTTTGCGCGGCCTCGAGGCTGGCGCGCAGGCCCACGACCACCACTTCCTGGAGGTCGCCGTTCTGATCAGCGGAATTGTCCGGCGTCTGGGCAATTGCGAGCTGGGCCGAGCCCAACAGCGTTGCAACCGGCAACAGGTGCCGAGCGCGAAATTTCGTCTTCATCTTTCCCCCACGTACAGATTCGGTTGTTGCATCGCTCATGTCCTTCTCGGGACATGAGCGTTACTCCATCACAGTAAAACTTGTCTTACAAGTCTTATTTGTAAGATAAATAGGCCCGGCGACTCTTAGTCCTTCGGCACGACCCCTTTCGGCGCGGTTGTCAGTCGCTTGATGAGATCGGTCTCTGCCTTGCGGTATGGCGTGCCGTCCGCGCGGAACACCTCGTGAAACCAGATCGTTGGCTCCTCCGCCGTGTAAGGCTTCTTCCACGAGTCCCACGGCAAACGTGTCTGCGTCTTACCGTCGACGAAACCCCAGTTCATCATCGCGATACCGTATTTCTTGCCGAGCGGCAGCGAGCCATCAAAGGTCGAGCCATTTCCGCGCGCCATGTATTCGGTGCACAGCAGCGGCCGGCCATACTTCTGCAGCTGCTTGGCGCGCCGATCGAATGATTCCGGCCAGCCGTAATCGTGGAACGAGATCACGTCGGACTGGTCCATCTGGATCTTCTCGATCGCATTGAGTTTCTCGTACGACCAGTCATCGCCCTTCCACACGCCGCTCGTGAGCGGCTGCGTCGGGTTCTGCGACCGCGCCCACGCGAATACCTGCGGCAGCAGCTTCTCGACGTATTTCTGCTTGTCCTTGTGCTTCGGGTAATTTCCGCCGCCGTCGTTATCCGGCTCGTTCCACACGTCCCAGCCGAGGATGCGATCGTCTTTCGCGAACGTACTGACGATGTCCTCGACGTAGCCTTTGAGTTTCGGATACTGCGACTCGTCTTCGAGCCGCGCGCGGCCAGGCGCCTGCACCCAGCCGGAGTTGTGCACGCCCGGAATCGGCGGATGTTGCGGACCGGACTTCGGCTCAGGATCCCAGCAGCTGTCGAAGAACACGAGCAGCGGCTTGATTTTGTGCTTCGCAGAGATCTTCAGGAACTCGTCGATGCGTTTCTTGAAGCCGGCGGCATCCTGCTCCCATGGCAGGTTGTGCAGGAACACGCGCATGGTGTTCATGCCGATCGATTCGGCCCACCCGAGCTCCTTGTCGATCGTCGCGGCGTCGAATGTTTCCGCCTGCCACATCTCGAGTTCGTTGATCGCAGTCGCGGGGTTGTAGTTGCTTCCCACGAGCCACGGCTGTTTTTCGTACCAGGCATTGGCCTTGACGGGCGTCCAGCGGTCTGCAGCGTCGGCGGGCGTCGCGAACGACGCCACCTGCACGAGGACCAGCAACGCATAGATCAATCGACTCATGGCGATCTCCCAAAGAACCTGTAGATGATGACGTTGCGATACGTCTCGCCCGGTGCAAGACGCGCCGAGCCGAGTTTCGGCTGGTTAGGAGTGTCCGGAAAGATCTGCGGCTCGAGCGCGATGGCGTCGCCCTGCCGGTACAGATGGCCGGATTTGCCGATGGTGGTGCCGTCCAGGAAATTTCCGGAATAGAACTGCAGCCCCGGCTGGTTAGACCGGAGCTCGAAGCCACGTCCCGAAACCGGCTCCTCGACGCGCGCCAGCAGCCGCGGCTCCTTCGCGACCGTGCGGGCAACCACGAAATTGTGATCGTATCCCCGGCCGAGGATGAGCTGCGGTTCCGCCGTTGCATCACGCACGCGCGCGCCGATCGCGATCGGCTTTCGGAAGTCGAACACGGTGCCCGCTACGGCGCGGAACTCGCCAGTGGGGATGAGGCCCGCATCGACCGGTGTGTAGCTCTCGGCAGGGATCATGAGGACATGATCGAGCGCGCTGCGCGCGGCACCCTCACCCGCCAGGTTCCAGTACGCGTGATTCGTGATGTTCACGATGGTCGGCGCGTCGGTGGTGGCGCGGTATTCGATGGTGAGCTCGGTTCCCTTGAGCGAGTACGTGGCGAGAGCGGTGAGCTTGCCCGGGTAGCCCATGTCGCCGTCGGGGCTCACGTACCGCAGAGTGACGCTCGCATCTGTGCCTTCGCCAGTCTTCACGACGTCCCACAGTGCCTTGTCAAAGCCGCGGTCGCCGCCGTGCAGCGCATTGCCGTTGTTGTTACGGGGCGTCTGGTACCTCTTGCCGTCGAGCGTGAATGCGCCCTTCGCAATGCGGTTCGCGAAGCGTCCGACGGTGGCGCCGAAATACTCCGGCTTGCGCAGGTAATCTTCGAGCTTCGGGCTGCCGAGCGTGATGTCCGCGCCTTTGCCGTTCTTGTCCGGCAGCACGAATGACTGCAACGACGCGCCGTAATTGATGACCACCGCGCTTACGCCGGGTCCGCCGTGCAGCGTGATCGCCTCGACCGCGCGGCCATCCGGCAGCTTGCCGAATTCCGCACGCGTGGTGGCGGGCGAGAGTCCGAACGCGTCGCTGGCAACGAACGTCAGCGCGACCAGCGCGCCAAGTATCCTGATATTCATCATTTCCCCACGTTCCAGAACTAACTAGTGGCTGTCGCGCGGCAGTCCCATGGTCTGCGCGATGCGCTGATACTTCACCGCGGATTCGATCACTGCGCCGCCCTCGAACTGCCCGGTGATGTCGCGGTGGATCTCCTGCCACGGCGTCTGAGCAGATGCAAGCTCGAACCCGCCCGCCTGCTCCATGTCTCGGCGGCGCTGATCGAACTCCGCGGCAGTCAGCAGTGCATTCACTTCACGGCGGTTCAGATCCACGCGCACGCGGTCACCGGTGCGCAGCAATGCGAGTCCGCCGCCCGCGGCTGCCTCGGGCGATGCGTTCAGGATCGACGGCGATCCCGACGTGCCGGATTGCCGGCCATCGCCGATGCAGGGCAGCGCATCGACGCCGGCGCGGATCAATGCGGCCGGCGGCCGCATGTTCACGACCTCCGCGCCGCCCGGATATCCGATGGGCCCGGTGCCACGCACGACTAGCAGCGTACGCTCGTCGATTCCGAGCGTCGGATCATCGATGCGCGCGTGATAGTCCTCGGGGCCATCGAACACCACGACGGCGCCTTCGAATGCATTAGGGTCCGTGGGGTTCTGCAGGAAACGCGCGCGGAATTCCGCCGAAATCACGCTGGTTTTCATGATCGCCGAATCGAACAGATTGCCGCGTAACACCGTGAGTCCGGCGGACTTCAACAGCGGTTGGCTGAACCGGCGGATCACCTTTTCGTCGAGCGGCCGGCTGTCGGAGTAGTTCTGCTCGACAGTCTTGCCATTCACGTTGCGCGCGCCGCCATCCAGAAGTCCGGCGCGCAACAATTCACCCGCCACTGCCGGCACGCCGCCGGCCAGGTAAAAATCTTCCGCGAGATACTCCCCGGCGGGCTGGAGATTCACCAGCAGCGGGACGTCGTGGCCGTGCTCCTCCCAGTCGGCGAGTGTCAATTCGACGCCGACATGTCGCGCGATCGCATTGAGGTGGATAGGCGCATTGGTCGAACCGCCGAGCGCGGAGTTCACACGCACGGCATTAAGGAATGCCGTGCGCGAGAGGATGTCCGACGGCTTCACGTCGTCTTTTACCAGCTGGACGATCTGCCGGCCGGTGCGCCAGGCACACTCCTGCCGATCGCGGTAAGGCGCGGGAATCGCGGCCGATCCCGGCAACGACAACCCGAGCACCTCGGTCAGCGAGTTCATCGTGGTCGCAGTGCCCATCGTGTTGCAGTAGCCGGTCGACGGCGCTGACGAAGCCACCAGCGCGACGAAGCCCTGGTAGTCGATCTCGCCGGCCGCGAGCATGCGCCGCGCCTTCCATACAATGCTGCCGGAACCAACGCGTTCGCCTTTGTGCCATCCGTTCAGCATCGGACCTACCGACAGCGCGATGGCCGGAATGTTCACGGTGGCCGCGGCCATCAACGACGCCGGCGTCGTCTTGTCGCAGCCGATCGTGAGCACGATGCCGTCAATCGGATAGCCGTAAAGCACTTCGGTGAGGCTCAGGTAGGCGAGATTGCGATCAAGCCCGGCGGTCGGTCGTTTGCCGGTTTCCTGGATCGGATGTATCGGAAATTCCAGCGGAATTCCCCCCGCGTCGCGAATGCCCTGCTTCACGCGCTCGGCCAGCACCACATGATGCCGATTGCACGGGGCGAGATCGCTGCCGGTCTGCGAGATGCCGATGATCGGGCGATCTCCCTGCAGCTCCTCGAGCGACAATCCGTAATTGAGATAACGCTCGACGTACAGCGCCGTCATGTCGGGATTCGCCGGGTTGTCGAACCACGCGCGCGATCGCAACCGCCCGCGCTCTGCCCTTGCTGTCATTCGCCCCTCGTCCTAACCCAGCTGATAAAACCTATATATCAGATAAATGAGCCCTCAAACAGGTACAGTGAGAACTGGGTGTAAGTCAGGTTTGTGGTTCGGCGCAGGCGCGCGAGCCACACATAGCCTCCAGCCCTCACCGGATCTTCAGAGCTTTGGCTTCTGGGCCGTCAATTCGGCGTACATCGCATCGAGGTTTGACGTCCGCTCCCGGCTGTTGGGATGCCGGTTGGCAGGCGTCGTCACGATGTCATAGGCCAGCACCGTGGCATCGAGACCGTCCTCGGTCTTCTCGTCGCGATTTTTCTTTTTGGACTTCTTCCGCGCCTGCTTCGCCTCTGCATCGGCGACCAGCGCGCGTTGATCCGCCTGCAGCTTCGCGGCATTCGTTTCCTGTTCGAGCTCTTCCTTCGTCGGCGGCACCAACTCTTTCAGGAACGCGCGAATCGAGGCTGCGAGTTTTGCATTGTCCGCATACGACTCACCCAGGATGCGTGCCGCGCATGCATCGGCCTGCAGCTCTTGATCCATGTGATGACGGATGTACTGATCCTTGTCGATTTTCACTTTGGCCAACACGGCATCGGGATGACTGCCGGCGTTGACGATGGACTTGAGATCCTCGGCGGTCTCGAATGAATCGATTATCAGGCCCTGGAGCTCGCGCGTTTCGTGCCGCTTGAGTACGTGCGAGATCTCGTGGGCGACCGCGAAATAGGCTTTGTCCAGTTGCTTGCGGTCCTTGAGCAGTCCCACGTCCAGATAGAGAAATCCGCCGGGCCGCGCGAGCGCATTGCGTCCCGGCTGCTTCAGGATGAATAGTTTGAAGGTGTAGTCATGCGGCGCGTTGATGCCCCGCTTGGCGTCTTCCAGGATCTTGTCGGCGATCGGGTAGTACTTTTTGCCTTCGGCTTTCTCCCGGTCGAGAATCAATGTCTCCTTATCGTGGAGTCTCTGCCCGTACATCGTTTCGACGTTCATCGGCAGCCAGTTCATGCGTTTGGCCTGCAGCCGGGTCTTTTCCGGAATTTCCTTCGCATCGGGCGTAGAGCCGTGGTTGACGACCCGGTCCTTGAGCCCGCCTAACATCCCGCCGATCGCGTCCTTGGCCAACTTGCCCAGGTTGTCGCTGATCTTGAAAGGCTCGACGATCGTCGCGCATTGCTGATCGACCACGACGAGGGACATCTTTGCGGCATTGGCCTGCTGTAGCGGTGACGCGGCACCCAATGCCACGAGCGATGCGCACAGCCCGAGCGTGAGCGGGAAGATCCGGTTCCATCCCTGGAACATGGTCACGCCCCGATCTTTTCGCGCAGCTGGGCGAGCCGCAGGTCACGCGCCGCGTAAGAGCCGTCTTCGTCGAATACCGCGGCTTCCATCAGCAGGCGAACTTCTTCGTCGGAGTATTTTTGGTGGATGGCCTCGATGGCTTGCTGCACCTGGGGCTTCTGCAGGGCGCTATCTACCTCGATTTGCGCGGCGGCGCGATCGAGGCCAGCGTTCGGCTCGAGCCTGCGGCCACCGGTCCGTGATTCATTGACCAGGCTTTGAACCGCGACGACAACGGAACTGCAATCGACATTCTCAGGAGTGGGATCTGCAAGATCCAGAAACACGAGAAGTTTTGCAAAAAATTTGTCTGTATTTCGATCTTTCGCCGGCAGTTTCTTCACCTTGGCGGCGAGGCCGTCGCACCCCGCCGAGATCGCGTGGCCTGACAAAAGCAAAACAACAGCGCTGGCACAGGCGAGCACGACAGTCCGCTTCATTTTTATTCTCCCCGTCGACATCAATGCAACATCAGGTAGGCGGCAATTATCAAGACGAGCCCCATGGCAACCCTCTTTATCACCGTCAGCGATTTTCGACCTATCCAGGGCCTCGGCCACAAGACGTTCCGCTTTTCCGACGCGACAGGAGCCGGATGCGCACCCGTCTTGCCGTGTTTCGCGATTGGTCCGAGTACCCAGGCTTCGAAGAACATGCCGAAGGCAATGGGTATCGGAGAAATCCAGATTCCCTTGTTTGCCAACAGCCATCCCGCAGCCACGGTCAGCAACAGCGTGGTCACCACCAGACCTGACATGAGCATGAAAGGGGCAATCCCCGCTACATCGCTGACTTCCGGATCGGGATCCATACTCCAGCGCGTGTAAACCTTCCAGGAGAATGCGATGACCCACCCGAGAGCGAGGGCAATCGCGAGATCAAATACGATCGCCAAAATGTGATGTACGCCTTGGTGGAATTTCGAGCAATTCTCTGACTTCCAGCACGTCGCAAATGCTGCCGCGTGTAGTTCGACGCCATAGAGCTTGCCTAGAGGAGTCGTGAAGAGATCGTCGCCGCCGTAAGCGGCGCCGAAATACACCACGCGTCCGGCATCGGGCTCTTGTGCTGGAGTCATTGGCGCGCTACCAGAATCCTGACAGCCGCCACGGGTAACGTCGCAAATTAGGGACGTCAACCCCGCGCCCGTTTTGCCCTCTGACGTCGTGATGACCGTCAATTTCCCCTTGTAAGCCCGCGGGTCGATCAGCAACTTCTTGCGCGCGACGCGCACCGACGTGGAGTCCGTATTCTCTTTGGAACCGGACGCGCGTCTGGCCGCCGTAAAGAAGGAGTGCTGGTCGAAGAAGAACATGTTGGACATGCCGAAGCGCTCCGGGATGTCCCCGTGCCCGAATGTCACGCGACCCGAGCCGCTTTCGGGCTCACTACCGCATTCCAGCTTGTGGCGCCAGATTGCATGGGCTTTCTTCAGCTTCGGATTGTCGGTCTTGAAAGGCTCGAGCAGCACCGACGACGTTCCCCGTGTGGCACTTGCCAGAATCAATTCCTGAATCGCGTCGTCTGTAATCTTCTCCGCAGAACCGGGCACGCTTTTCTCGGTTGGAGCCAGGTCTAGATCGATCACGACAAGGGAAGGATTCGCGGCGTAGATCTCTCGCAGCCGTTCCAGCAACTTGGATCGGTCCAGCGGCGAACGACCGCCAAACTCAACGTCAAATGTGGGTTCGTCGATCTCGACAACTGCGATGCGCGAGTCACCGTCCGCGGCGGGTTTCGACTCGCTCGCGAAATTCCCCATCCACAGGAACGTGTAGGAATCGAACGCATCGAAGCATGACGTGCCGAGGTGCAGTACAGCGACGCACGCCGTGACGAACAGGGTCGATGGGAAATGTTCCTTGAGGTATCCGGCAAACTTCCGGGCAGCTAACCACCGCCCCTCAGAGCCCTGCGACCCATCATTCTTTTTATTATCCAATTGTGCCGCCTCACCTTGGTCGGTCACCGCCGCGTCGCGCGTGCTTGCAACCGCCATTCACACTATCGCGATATCGCGCTCAATGCCACATCGTGCGGGCGCGTTTTAGGGTCAGGCCCATGATTTATGCCGCTCGATTGCCCTGGCCCGGCCGCGGTCCGGGGTCATCTAAACGTCAATCCGCGGGGAAGCGGCGAAAGCGGCGAAAGCGGCTCCTCGGCACGGCGTGCACCCATTTCGTGCCCATCTACCCGACTAGATTGAGCACCCTCCATCGCGGTAACGAGGCGCTCGCCGTCTTCGGTCACTTCGGCGCCGTTGAGGATTCGACTTAGGGTCGTCGCACCGTCAGCAGTTGAAGAATAGATGAATGCGAAAGACAGGGATTCAGGGTCGGACCTTGAAGGATCCCTGATCAGTACCGTCAGGAGGCTTGTGACGCGCTCGTCAGAGCTGTTTTCGGTCATTTTTACGTCATGACCCTGAAGCAGCAGCCGCTGGTCGGTGCCTTCGGAGCGCCGAAGAATGGAGTTCAGCCATTCACATCCCTGCAATACATACTCATCCGCCAATACCGGGGCGCATCCGCGGTCTGCTTCGACTTCCGTAGTTCGCACCAATGAATCGGCCCGGACACCCGACAGCCAGGGATCGTACAACCGCACACCTTCCAGACGGTTGCGGACACAGACAGACGCCGCACCCAGATTCAATGGTTTGTCCGTCTGCACGATGTACCCGTCTCTGACTTCCGGGTTGGCTAAAAAAAGGATCGAAACCAGTTGCGGGCGCGCCTCGAGTTGGCCCTCCGCTATGGCGGTTCCGGTGGCCACGATGTGTTGCCCCGCGTCTTTGAGCTTCTCCAAGGTCGTATCGATCGGCCCGCAAAATCCCGCTTCGAGGCCGTGCGCATCGACTGTCTGCAACGCTCCCAGGAGCGCAATGCTCAGCAGAATTGCTCTCATGATCGATTCCGCCTCTGCCGCCTAACATCCCATCCGGCTGTAGTGTGTCACGAGCACGAATGTCCGCGCGACTTGACGGCCCATGCGCCGAGCCGCACGCTCTCGCGCAGTGAGTCTCGTCCTGATCAGAAACGCCAACGTCTACGCGCCCGAACCGCTCGGAAATCAGCATCTGCTCATCGGCGGGGGTCGAATTCTCTGGATGGGCAACGAGTCGCTCGAACTGCCCGTTGCCCTGCGCGAAGTGTCCACGATCATCGATGCCGCGGGCCTGCGGACGATGCCCGGCCTCATCGACGGGCACGTGCACGTCACCGGCGGCGGGGGTGAAGCGGGATTTCGTACCCGTGTACCGCCAGTGCCGCTGTCGCGCTTTACCACGGCGGGGATCACCACCGTAGTAGGGTTGCTCGGCACCGACGACGTCGCGCGCGGTCCGACTGAGCTGCTTGCGACACTCTATGCATTGCGCGAGGAAGGCCTCAACGCTTACGGATACGCAGGCGGATATCACGTTCCGCCCGCAACACTCACTGGCAGCGTGCGGGGCGACCTCGTTTTCGTCGAGGCGTTGATCGGCGTCGGAGAAGTTGCAATCAGTGATCATCGCTCGAGCCAGCCGACGTGCGACGAATTGCTGCGCATCGCTTCGGAATGCCACGTCGCCGGAGTCATGACGGGAAAGGCGGGAGTGCTCCACCTGCATCTGGGCGACGGGCCCCGCGGTCTCGATCTGGTGCGGGAAGCATTGGAAAAGAGTGAGCTGCCGGCGCGCGTCTTCAATCCCACTCATGTGAACAGACGGCGCGCACTGTTCGACGAAGCGGTCGAGCTGGCGCGACGCGGATCGACCGTGGACATCACAGCGTTCCCCGTCGCAGCGGGCGAGGATGCGTATCCCGCAGCCGAAGCGCTCGAACGTTACCTGGCTTCTGGCGCGCCACCCGATCGAGTCACCATAAGCTCGGACGCTGGCGGCTGCTTGCCCTGCTTCGATGGGGATGGCCACGTGAGCCACATGGATGTGGGCTCAGCCGGCGCGTTGCTCGAGACTTTGCGCGAAGCGCTGGCGCGCGGACTCGCCCTCGACACGGTTCTGCCCGCAGTGACGTCGAATCCCGCGAAACTCCTCAAGCTCCCGCGCAAGGGAAACATCGCCGCCGGCAATGACGCCGATCTCCTCGTGCTCGACGCGAACGGCGCGGTCCACACCTTGCTAGTGCGCGGTCAAATTCACGTGCGTGAAGGGGAACCGGTCTTGCGCGGCACTTTTGAATGACGTTTCTCGCGCTGTCCCACGTATTTGTCCAGCAATGACCGTTAGAATCGGGGTCGAGGAGAACACACCGGATGCCAAGCAAAGTCCCTGACGGCGGAACACGCGGCTGGATCGTTCCCATCGGCGGAGCCGAGAACAAAGAAAATGATCGCCGCGTGCTCGCGCGGTT
>DATHJZ010000204.1:0-13441 GCA_035286365.1 Steroidobacteraceae bacterium
ATCCACTGACGTGTCGACAATTCGTAGGCGAATGCGTCGCTCGGCTCGACGTCTTTGAGGCGGAGCGCGATAACCGGCACGTGGTAGCGGCTGGCGAGCGAGAGCTCCTTCTTGATCTCATCGCTAGTGTTGGCTGCGTCCGAGAAGACGAGGGCCACCGCACGAGCGGTGCGAAGCGATTGCACGATCGCCTCCTGATAATTCGCGCCGGGCGGCACGTCCCGCATGGAAATCCAGCATTTGGTTCCCCGGAGTTCGATCGCTTTGCAGACCTTCAGCGCCTCGGTGCGGTCGGCGGTCGCGTAGCTGATGAAGACCGGGGGCGGTACCCGATCTTCCCCGCCGATTGCCGACACTTGTTCGTTCAACGCGCCCCCACCACCGGTAAAGGCAAAGTCTATGGCGCCTGGGCGGCCAAGAGAAGCGAACCGAAGACGCCAAGTGGCAGCGTTGCGCTTCTGCAGGCGACGAACAAGTAGCTCGCTAGACCGTTTCGCACGTGCTGAACCCCGCGGGGTGAAAGCGTGCGTTCAGCATAACAATGCGGTGGTCGCTTGTTCCGCCAGGGCGCACGCCGCGTCCTCGAAACGAAATCGGTGAGGTTCAGGTGGAGGCAAGTATGCAAGCAGAGCCAAACGTCTTAGTGAAGGGAAGGAAGTCCATGATCATGAACCGGAGGCGCGTGCCTCGCGTCACTACTTTTATCGCAAGCACACTTATAGTTTTAACAGCACATGCGCAGTCCGCACCAAAAGCTAACCCCTTGGAGACTCGTGCGAAGGAATTCGCGCGAGCAGTAAGCACTGGTCGTCCCGAGGAATTGAAACAACTGGCCGAGACCTTCGGAGGATACCTCCCGAATATCCCGATGCCTGCGCGCATCGATACGCTGATGAACTTCTGGGACCAATCCCGAGGGCTGACTTTTCAGCGGCTCGTCAATCCAACTGACGTAGAAACGCTGACGCTTCTCAAGGACCATCTATCGGGAGCGCTGGGAACACTGGCGATATTCAAAAACCACCTGACCGGTAGCCCGTACGCACTCTTCCTGGCGGTTGAACGCGAGGACCCTCATCGCATCGTGGGGTTCTGGCCTTTGGATCAGCTGCATAAAAGGATGCCAGAAGAGGTTCGTCCAGCCGTGTCTCGGGTGCGGTTAAGCGATCGGCAGATTGCTCGTGAACTAAAAGCATTCACAGAGCGCATGGCACGCGCCGACGTATTCTCGGGGGTAGTCGCATTGGCCCACGACGGCGCTCCAGTATTCGAAGCGGCCTATGGCGAATCGAACAAAGAGATTCACATCGAAAACCGTCTCGACAAGAAGTTCAACTTGGCTTCGATGGGAAAGATGTTCACCGCTATAGCCATCGCACAGTTGGTGCAAGGCGGTGAGCTCTCATACGAAGACCCGCTGTCGAAGTTTCTGCCGGATTTTCCCGATGCGGAATCTGCGAAGAAGATCAAAATCAAGCACCTACTGTCGCATACGTCGGGGTTGCCAATGGGCAACGCACGGCCACCCAACAGCTCCCCAAGAACGCTTGACGACTTTCTGGCAGCGATCTCGGAACCCACGCGCCTGCAGTTCGAGCCCGGCGCCGGCTATCAGTACAGCAACATAGGGTTCCTGGTGCTCGGCAAAGTGATCGAGAAGACGTCAGGCCAGAGCTACTACGAGTATGTGGCCACTCACATTCTCGAGCCGGCCGGAATGCGCGATACGGTTTTCGAAATTCTCGATCCAGCGCATCGCGACTTTGCCATCGGGTATGCAAAGAAATTCGACGTCGAAGGTAAGGCGCTCTTTGAGAATAATGCCAGTCCACACCGCGGGATGGCCGGACCGCATGGCGGCGCGTACTCAACTATTGCAGATCTCTTGAGGTTCGATCGAGCGCTGCGGGGTGGAAAACTGTTGGCGGCGCAGACCTTGAAGATGTTAATGGCGGCAAAGCCAGAGCTAGGAGCGAGCGCGTACGGATACGGGTTTGACGTCAACGCGACGTACGGGACCGCCGGGCATGCCGGGGGCTTTCAGGGGATAAGCAATAACATCGATTTCTATGTGCAAAGCGGATGGACCGCCATTGTGCTATCGAACTACACGGTGAACCTCTTTGAAACGTCCGCGCCTCTTATCGTGAAGATGCGCGAGCTCGTTGAAGCCAGTGCTTCAGTAGGAAACCAATCTGGCCCACTCCCATAAGCCGCGGAGTTTGCTCTTGCCACCGCACTTTGCTTGGCTCAGCAAACGGACAGAAGCAAGTGCTAGGTGTTTACGACACTCTCAGACCGCGCGTAGAGTGGTTCGCGGCACACCATAGGCACGGCGATCTATCCGTGGGTAGACAGGAATAACAAAGGACCTATGTGCGGATTCTGGATGAGTCAATGGTGGAGGAACCGATGAGGACATCAGAGCGCGGCGCAAAAGTTTCCATTTTTTCTCGTGTCCTTGCCGCGGCATTGGCTGCGGCCGGCGCGTTTGCAATCGCGCTGTTTGTCCTAAATCTCGGGCAACAAGATAGTGTTGTTGGGAACGGCGACCCGTTTGGAGTGCTTTTTCTAGTCGTTGGGGCGCCACTTCTTTTCGCGGCGTCCGGGTTTGTTGCGATAACCGGCCATTCTCCGCGGTGGATCACCAAGCTGGAAGACGCACAAGATAAGAGGACCGGTAGCCACCGTGAAGCAGCTCAATCGGTTGAAACCGTGCGGCGTTTGGCGCGGTTGGGTGCGGTGGTGACCTGTGGAGTCTTGTTGATCGTGTTGGGCTTCATTTTCAATGTATTTTCCAGCGAGACTTCCTGGGTTGGAATTGGGATTTTTTCAATTGCATGGGTTGTCACCGTGGCATTGATATGGCGGTACTTTGGAAAACGCATAACCGGAGACAGCTCGCATAAGTAACCCGGCGTTTGCTGCTGAGATGAAAATCGCGTGATACTCAGCGTTCATGTTCCTCGAGCCGTTTCGTGAAAACGCCGCGCGCTAGCGACGTGACGACCGCCGAGGAGACCAGATGCCTTTGAGCGAAACGAAGGCAAGACCGTTGTTCGCGTTCATGGGAATGACGAGCTGGTTGGCGTCCGAGTCGTAGCACATCGAGGCGGCAGAAGGGATGTTCTCGGCGATCAGCTTGGCGCGCGCGCCCGGCGCCATCATCGAGACGCCGCCCAGTCTCACACTCGACACGAATTTGACGCCGTCGGGCATGATCACAAGCCCGTCGTTCCCGGATTGTGCGGCCTGTTCCGTCTTGATGACGTGTCCGTCTGGCGCGAATGTGATCACGTCGGTGCTGCCTATATTGACGACGACGATATTGCCGTCGCCGTCCACCTCGATCCCGTTTGGCGTGCTGAGCGGCGCGCCTTGTACGAACACTGAAGCTTGGCCATCCGGCGCGAGCTTCCATACCGCCCAGGTTTCCGGACGGTCGGCGGCGCCAGAATTGGTGCCATACACGGTGCCATCCGCAGCAACGGCAATGTCATTCAACCAAGGCGATCCCGGTACGGTGACCGATTTGAGCGGGCGCCCGCTCGCCATGTCAAACGTGCGCACAACAGCAACGCTGGGAGTGTTCTCGCCGGGCTTTGTCGCATCCGGCGTGCCGCCATCGCGATCGGCGATGTAGAGCACGCCTTTGTGAAGGAAGCTGCCGAATGGCTCGTTGAAGACGAGCGGCGGCGTCATGCTTTCGCGTTCGGCGCCAGCGTTCTGAATGCCTATCCAGCGCGGCGTATGCACGCTGCCGTCATGATTGACGAACGCGACCCAGGCGTCATTCGTGCGCACCGCCTGGCTCACTCCGCGCGACGGCGCGACGATCACGCCGCGGTTCGGATCATAGACGCAGCTCTCGACGGAATAGAGCGCGCCATACATGCGCACGTTCTTGGTCGCCGGTGCAAACGTGTTCGGCGGCTTCTCGGTGCCTGTCGCGGGCGCGAGCGGCGCCACCGGCAGGCCCACACCGGGAGTTCCGACGTAGTAATCGCGCGCCTGCGCTGGCGGTCGCTGGGCGAAGACCTCGCCGGCAAGAGCGACCAGCGTCAATGCGCTGACCGACCCGAGAGTTTTCAAACGTCGCAGGGACACATTGGTCTTCGTCAACATTGCTGTTACCCGGGGATGGTCACTTTTTCGAGGCCATGATGCTGACAAAGCGGCCGCAAGCCAACTCTGTTTTGTTTGGGCGTTCAGGGGGCGATGCGCGGTTAGCGCAGATTCGCCAGGTAGTCTCGCCAAATCATTGTGGCCCCGCAAGAAGCCGCTCAAGACCGACACTATCTACTGCATTCGTCGGCGACGTCGGCCAGGCAATGAAGAAAGGAGTCGTTTGGCAGCTTCAACAAGTCCTCTGGGAAAGAAGGGAAACCTCTCAGAAACGTAAACTATTGAAACATGCAGAAACGTGCATATACAAGAGTAAACGTGCATGATAGGTTGCGCGCATGGACAGCAACCTTCCTTCCGGGCGGCGAGAAGTTATCGCCCGCCGTTTGCACGACGGCCACGCCGTCGTCGCCACGGATCTCGCAAAAGAATTCGACATCTCAGAGGACGCCATTCGCCGTGACTTGCGGGCGCTAGCGGCGGAAGGGTGCTGCACCCGTGTCTACGGCGGGGCCTTGCCGTTGTCTGCCGCGTCGACTTCGATCGAGGTGCGCAGCAAGGAAAATCAAGATCGCAAGCGGGCACTCGCTGCCGTGGCGGTCACCTTGATCAAGCCGGATGAACACGTGTTCATCGACAGTGGCAGCACGAATCTGGCCCTGGCTGGAATGCTTTCGCAGTGCAAGGGCATCAGTGTCGCGACCAACTCCGTGACGATTGCCGCGGCGGTACTAGCCCACCGGATTCCTCTCGTAATGGTGGGCGGTGCCGTGAGTCCGGATATTGGCGGTTGCATCGACTCGGCAGCAGTGCTCGCTGTCCAGCAGCTCAATGTTGACCGCTGTTTTCTTGGCACGTGCGCGGTCTCGCTCGCGGAAGGCGTGGGCGCGTTCGATGCCGACGATGCAGCTTTCAAGCGCGCTCTACTTGAAGTAAGTCGCAAGATCATGGTGTTGGCCACGAATGACAAGCTGGAAACCCGGGCGCGGTATCGCGTCGCTCCACTCAAGCGCATCAACACACTCGTCGTGGACCACGATGCAGCTATCGCCGCACCCAAACTGATCGCCAAAGCCGCTTCGATACTTGTCACCGCATTTGCCGAGCGTTGATTCGTCGCGCATTGACGGCTTCGCCGATTTCCTGCTGGAGTGTCTATGTCCTCTGCCGATAGCCCATCAGCGCGTCTTGCGACGCGCCTCGCCTTTCTCGTCGCTGGATTTGGCGTTGCCTGCTGGGCACCGCTGGTTCCATACGCAAAGATACGTCTCGCGGTCGACGAGCGAATGCTGGGTCTGCTGCTACTTTGCCTTGGCATCGGTTCGCTTTTAGCAATGATTTTTTCCGGTGTGCTGAGCAGCCGGTTCGGTAGTCGCCCCGTGATCGTGGCGAGTGGCTTCGGTCTCGCCGCGACGCTTCCGTTGCTGGCCATTGCTTCGACGCCTCTCACGCTTGGTATGAGTCTGCTGCTATTCGGTGCTTCGCTCGGCGCGCTCGATGTCGCTATGAATAGCCATGCCGTCGAGGTCGAGCGCGACGCAGGGCGCCCCCTCATGTCCGGATTTCACGCGCTTTACAGCATCGGTGGTTTCGCCGGAGCCCTGTTCGTGACGATGCTGCTATCTGTCGGCATCGCTCCCATCACAAGTTTGATGATCGGGTCTGCACTGATGGTGCTGATGATGCTCGCGGCGTGGCCACGCCTGCTGCGGACTAAAGCGGCGGAGGGGGAGCCGCACTTCGCCTTGCCGCGCGGAGTGGTGCTCATCATTGCCGTACTTGCCGCGATCACGTTCCTTGCCGAAGGCGCGCTACTCGACTGGAGCGCGCTGCTCATCACCGGAGCACGTCTCGTGGACGTGAAGCACGGTGGCGTTGGCTACATGTTTTTCGCCATCGCGATGACGTTCGGACGCTTCGCTGGCGATGCTCTGATCACTCGCATTGGCGATCGTCGGGCTTTGCTTTGGGGCGGCCTGGTCGCGATTGCCGGATTTGTCTTGCTGCTGACGGCTCCCGTTGCGGCCGTCGCGATGGCGGGCCTGGTCCTGATCGGCCTTGGCGCAGCCAACATCGTTCCAGTATTGTTCCGTCGCGCGGGCAATCAGACCGTGATGCCACCAGGTCTCGCCATCGCCGCCATCACGACGATGGGCTATGCGGGAATTCTTCTCGGTCCTGCTGCGATCGGGTTCGTCGCAAAGATAGTTGGACTCACGCTGGCATTCTGGATGCTGCCGGCGCTGCTTGGCTTGGTTCCACTATGCTCCCAAGTTGTGGCGCCCCGGAACAGCGGAAGCCGGCAAGAAGCCAGGGAGACGGCGAATTGATCTTGCGCGCTGTGAAGTACCGGCAATACGACATCCCGCCAGGCCCAGGCGGTGTCACTTACGTCCTCTTGCTTTCCCGTTGGGTACGCCTGATGAAGTCGAGCATGAGCAGCAGGGCTGCGGCCGCGTGCGTCTCGAGCAACTTGTGGCCGGCATCCAGAACGTGGGCTTCCATCCTTGGCAGCGCCTGCATCCAGGACAGAACCTCGGCGAGATCAAAGAATGGATCGTGCCTCCCCCAGACCATCAGGGCAGGCGGCTGCCGACGCGCAAGATAGTCGGCGATGGCGTCAAACCGCCCGACGTATTTCCCATAGTCCCTGATGAGCGCCCGCTGCGTGTCCATGCGGCCCGGCAAGTTCATCACCCGCCAGTCCTCCTCCCAGCTCTTGGGCGGCATGCGCGCGACCACGTCCGGCGGAGCACCGGAAGTGTAGGTAGCGCGCGTCCCTTCGAATGTGAGGTGCGCGGTTGCGGCCGCTTCGTTTTCCGGAGTCGGTTGCGACCAGTAGGGGGCTTGCGTCGCATCCCATTGCGGACCTAGCCCGGTTCGATGAGCGTTGCCGTTCTGAACGATGAGGCCCAGAACTTTTTCGGGCGCCTGCATGGCGATGTGGAAACCTACTGGGGCTCCGTAGTCATGTAGATAGATGTATCGCGGCCCGACCGAGAGCTGCTCCAGCAGCTCCGAGATTGCCCGGCCGAAGGCGGGAAACGAAGGTGACTCCAGCACGTCGGATTCGCCAAAGCCCGGCAGATCGGGCGCGATCACGTAGGCAATTTGGGACAGCTCGGGAATGACGTCCCGAAACATTCGCGTGGAGCTCGGAGATCCGTGCAGCAGTAGAACGGCGGGCTTGGACCGCTCACCTGCGGTGAGGAAGGACAGCTCCGTCCCTCCGGACAGGCGAAATCGTTGCCGGGTCTCTGAGCTCATGTCGTGACTCCTTGCCGCGATCATCTGATCGCTCGAAATGTTTTACGCAAAGGCAATCCTGCCAGCGGTGGTCCAACCGGCCCGGTAGGCATGCCAGCCGCGCGTTGGTGGACAATGGGAGCTCGTTTGTCGGAATCGAGGAATGTCGCCGTTACAACCAGCCGCGCTGGCGCGCGCGGCGATAAGCGTCGATGCGGTTGTTGGTGACTGCCGAGGTAAGGCATTGGACGCGCTATACGCGCAAATCCGCGCGGGAAACGTTCCGCCGGGCCTTCGCTTTCATCGCCAAATGGCAGACCTGAAATGCGATTGGCCCGCCACTCCGCAAACAATGAATGGCTAACTACCAGCTGACTTCTACCAGCCTGCCTTTTGTGAGAGGGGCTGCGCGCGCCGCGCCGATTGGCACGAAGTCACGAGGGGTTCAGATTTCGAAGACGCTGAGACAGCGTGTGTGCGCCTGTCCGGGAGGGGGTTGATCTGGATCGCAAAGCCGCCCCTAGTGAGGTCCAACCGTGCTTGCAGAAGGTTGTTGTTTTTATGTTGTTAGCGCTACCTACCTGGCTATCTATTGCAGCGCAAGATGACGGCAATTGTCCGGTCTTCAAAAATAACTTATTGATTTTTACCAAGAAGACAGGAAATTCTGTCCGACCGCATGTCTCGGACGCCACAGAAATTCATTGTGGACTTTAGTCCACAGCCTTACTACTCTCCGCTGCATTGCTGAGGGGGCGCGGATCTTGGGGCTTGCTGCATCTATCCACCCGGCGCAGTTCTCGTGCGCCTAACCAGTCTGCGAATTCTGCGGCCCCTGCCTATATATGTCGTTCTGCTGACCGTCGTCCGCGAGTGTTTGTAAGCGCTTACATTGAATTCGAGTTCGAGTTGGAAGTTTAGATCGATTGCTGAACGTCTGAATCTAAAAGTCATAACTAGTTAGATGCACAAGAGGAGGAGACGTCTGATATGAAATTCAATCCAAAGGCACTGCCTATAACCTCGAAGGCGCTGTTCACCATTATTGGTGGTGCAGTACTGATCAACCCTGCGTTCGCCCAAGAGCAAGCAAGCGAACTCGACGAAGTAGTCGTTACCGGTATCCGCGGCAGCTTGCAGAAGTCGATGGATATCAAGCGCAACGCCACCGGCGTCGTCGACGCAATTTCTGCCGAAGACATCGGCAAATTCCCGGACACCAACCTCGCCGAGTCGCTGCAACGGATCACCGGCGTATCCATCGACCGTGTGAACGGCGAAGGCAGCAGCGTCACGGTGCGTGGCTTCGGCCCCAACTTCAATCTGGTGACCCTGAACGGCCGGCAGCTTCCCGCGGCCACCGTTGGCACCATTACGGGCAATCCCACCAGCGCCGGCGCACAGGGCACCTCGCGCTCCTTCGACTTCGCCACGCTCGCCTCGGAAGGGGTCAGCGGCCTCGAGGTTTACAAGACCGGCAATGCTGCCGTGCCCTCGGGCGGCATCGGCGCGACGATCAACATCAAGACCATCAAACCGCTGGAAAGCGGCAACAAGGCATCGGTTGGCGTGAAGGCTGTTTACGACACGGGCAGCGCCGACGACGACGTGACGCCGGAAGTGAGCGGCCTCGTGAGTTGGGCGAACGACTCCCAGACCTTTGGCGTCTCGGCTTTCGCTTCCTACCAGGAACGCAAGTCGAGCGTCCGTGGTATCAGCGTGGAGCAGTACGCGTTCTTTGATTACAGCCCGGACCTGTCTTTCCTGTCAGCCGCGGATGTGGCCAATGCGCCGGCCGATGGTGCGCTCATGGCCCTTCCGTCGAACATCGGCATAAGCGACGCCCAGATCGACCGCAAGCGCATCAATGGCATGGTGACCTTTCAGTGGGCCCCGAGCGAGAACACCACCATCACCGCTGACGCGATGTACACCTCGAACAAGCTGGCCCAGGACAGCCTGGTGCCCGGCATGTGGTTCTCGCGCCAGTTCAGCTACATCGAGTTCAATGGCAGCGACATCGTCGCCACTCCAACGAGGGTGATCGAGCCCGTTGCATTGCCAGGTAACCGCGGCAAGGACTTGTTCTTCGCCAACTATGATGACAATACCAAGGACGAAAGCCATACGATTGGCTTGAACCTGGAACACAAGTTCACCGATGCCTGGTCCGTGGGCTTCGACGCGGCGACTTCCAGCTCCGAGTCTGGAGGCGATGGTCCGAACGGCTACAACAGCGTTCGTATGAACGTCGCTGCGGCCGGCGCGGGTTGGCAAGGTGCCTATTGGGGAAGCGGTGTACCGACGGCAACGATCGGTGTGCTCGATAACGTCGCAAACGCCCACGGCAATGGCAACGGCGTGCTGGACGCCCCCGATATCTCCACTCAGACGTTTCGCACGATCGATTCCACCCAGAAAACCGACACCGACCAGTTCGGCCTGTCGGCCGCCTGGGACGAGGAAGACGGTATCAGCGTCAAATTCGGCGTGGGTGCGATGTCGACCGAGATGCACGCGACGAGCCGGCAGACCGAGGACTTCCTCGGTGGTTGGGGCGTCGGCCAGAACCCCGCGGGCCAGTCCGACATTCCTGATCCCAGCCTCCTGACTCAGGTCAACACGCTCGGCAGCTTCAACGACCTGAATTTTGTCGGGTATCCCGATACCGCGCAGATTCCGACCTCCGGGTACTACTTCACGACGCTCGGCCGGGAGGCGTTCCGCGTCGACCCCTGGTCCTTTGCGCACGCGATGGAGGGCAATCCCCTGTACCCGACCTGGGATGCAGACAACCTGACCCAGAATTCCTTCGCCAACAACACGATCAATGAAGACATCTACTCGGCTTACGGGCAAGCGAAGTTCGACGGCGAGATTGCCGGACATGAGATCCAGACGGTAGTTGGGCTGCGCTACGAGCAGACCAAGGTCAAGGCCAATGCCTTGCAGAACGTCGCGAGCCAGATCGTTTGGTTGTCCGATAACGACTTCCGTGGGATTTTCGGCACTGACCTGACTGCGCTCCGCGACAGTGCGGACTACCACAATTGGTTGCCGAACATCGACTTCTCGTTAGCGCTGAACGACACCATGAAGATCCGTGCCTCGGTCAGCCAGACGATCGCACGTCCTCAGTACAACAATATGTTCATGACGACGAATGTCGGTGGTCCGTCGACGCCGACGGCGCTGGGCGGTATCCCGAGGGCTTCGAAGGGCAACGCTTCCCTCGAGCCGCTCGAGTCGACCAACCTCGATCTCTCATTCGAGTGGTACTACGGCGAAGGCAGCTACGCGTCGGTCGGCTTCTTCAAGAAGGCGGTCAACAACTTCGTCGGTACGGGAGTCACGACCACGCCTCTGTTCGATCTGCAGGATCCGACCTCTGGCGCGCCCGGCACTTTGACAGGCGATGCAAGGGCGGCCTTGATTGCGGGAGGCTTTCAGGTGAACGAACAGAACCTGTTCACCATGTCAGCCGTCCTGAACAATCCGACCGACTTCCCGAATGGTTCGGCTGACTACATCGACCCGACCAACACGGCGGAGGACGGCGCGCAGTTCGCGCTGGACATCATCGCGGCCTATGACATCCCTCCGGGCGCCAACGACCCGCTGTTCCAGTTCTCCCTGTCCCAGCCGGTCAACAACCAGACCGCGAACATCGACGGTGAGGAACTTGCCTGGCAGCACTTCTTTGGCGACAGCGGCTTTGGCTTCCAGGTCAACGCCACGATCGTCAACGGAGACGTAGCCTACAATCTCCGGGCGCGTCCGGAAATCCAGCAGTTCGCGCTGGAGGGACTGTCGGATTCTGCGAACGCCGTGCTGATCTACGAGAAGTACGGTTTGTCTGCGCGCGTGGCGTACAACTGGCGTGATGCCTTCCTGACGTCGACGGTGTGGCAAGGCCAGCAGGGACTGCCGGCGTTCGTGGATGAATACAAGCAGATCGACCTCAACATCACCTACAACATCAACGACCGGATCGCCGTGGGCCTGGATGGCATCAACATCACGGGTGAAGGCCAGATGATCTACAGCCGAACCAAGGATATGCAGTGGTGGAACGGCGAAGGAGATCCGCGCTGGACGCTGACAGCGCGCTACAACTTCCAGTAATAGCGCAGTCGAACGGGATTCCCGCCGGATGGCGGCGGGAATCCTCTGCGAGGATAATCGGGTCCCCAAAGCATCTCTCTGGGGACCTTTTTTTTGCGGCGAATCCACCCATGGCGATAAGTATCCTGACTAGCGACCAGCATCGATCGGTAGCCGTCGATACCCGTGCGCGACCGGAGTACGGCGACGTGGTGAACCGTGCTGTCGCGCTGAGCGCCGAGTTCAATGAGCTGCACCGGGAGTATCCGCTGCTGCTGCGCAAGACCAATGAGGCACCGGGTTTCGTCGCTCACGCCATCCTTGGCTTCGAGAAAGATGAAAACCTGTTCGTCGAGGGCGACCGCTGGATCAGCACTTGCATCCCGGCGACGCTGGCCCGCGGCCCGTTCTCCCTGGGTTACATTCGCGGCCAGGACGGCGACGCGGCGCCGGCCGGCGTCAAAATCATGATCGACGAGCAACATCCGCGATTGCGCGCGGAGGGGCAGCCCGTGTTTCTCCCGCTCGGCGGCGAGACGCCGTACCTCGAGGGCATCAAGCGCGTGTTGCAGACTGTCGACGCTGGCCTGCGGGCCGATCGCCTGTTGTATCGCGAGCTGGTGACGATGGACCTGCTGGAAGAGGTCAAGATCCAGATCTCGGTCTTCCCTGAGCTGCGCTATGACTTCAGCGGTTACCACACTATCAATCAGGAAAAGCTCGCGGCCCTGAACGCCGAGCAACTGTTCGGGCTGCACCGGCTGGGCCTGCTCGGTCCGGTCTACTTCCTGATCTCCTCGCTCGGCAATTTTCAGAAACTGGTCAATCTGAAGATCGCCAGACTCCAGTCGGCATGAAATCAGAGCCATGAGCCATCAGGTCCGAGTCATCGATGGGCTGAGATTCGATCGCGTTCCCTTCGACGAACTGTTCGGCGGCAATGAACCGGTGCTGATGCGCGGACTGACCACCGATTGGCCACTGGTACAAGCGGGCCGGCAGGCGCCGGCCGCGGTGATGGATCAGCTCGCAGCTAACTACAACAAGAAGCCGGTCATCGTTTATGTGGGCGACGCGGAGATGGGCGGTCGCTTCAGCTACAACGAGGCGGTCACCGGTTTCAATTACCGGGCCGAGCGTCGCGACCTTACGGAAGTGCTGGACCGCATCCGCGCAGATCTTGGTAGCGAGGTTCATCCGTACTACTACATGAACTCCATCGTGGTGAACGAGAGCCTTCCAGGATTGGCTGCGCAGAACTCGCTGGTCTTCAATCATCCGGTCTTCGACCGCTACCCGCGCGTCGGGAAAATATGGATCGGCACCGAGTCGATCGCCGCGGCCCACTACGACGTGCCGCGCAACATCGCCTGCTGTGTACTCGGGCGCCGGCGATTCACGCTGTTCCGGCCGGAGCAGATCCGGAATCTGTACCCGGGCCCGCTCGCCCCGACGCCTGGCGGCCAAGTGGTGACGATGGCGAACCTCAAGGAACCGGACTTCGCGCGCTTCCCGCGACTACGGCAGGCGCTCGATGAAGCCTGGATCGCCGAGATGGAGCCGGGTGATGCGTTGTACTACCCGAGCCTCTGGTGGCACGAGGCCGAGGCGCTGGACCGCTTCAATGTCATGATGAACTACTGGTGGGTCGACTCGCCTACCTACATGGGTGATCCGATGGATGTCCTGATGCACGCCATGCTCGGCCTGCGTGACCGGCCACTGGTGGATCGGCAGGGCTGGCGCGCGCTGTTCGACTACTACATTTTTGGTGACAACTCGGTGCCACGCGCGCATCTGCCTGAGCAAGTCCAGGGCGCGCTCGCAGACATGAACGAAGAGAACGCGCGCCGCATTCGCGCCAGTGTTCACAACAGTCTGAACCGCTAGGAAACCAGGGCTCGTGAACTCCAGCAAAACACGCGTCGTCATCGCCGGTGGCGGTACCGCGGGCTGGCTGACCGCA
>DATHJZ010000205.1:0-15970 GCA_035286365.1 Steroidobacteraceae bacterium
AGCGGCAACGCATCGATCGCGAGTATCTCGCAGCTCGCGGCCGCGGCAGTGCGCACGGCCAGGCGCCACGCCTCGATGCGCAGGTCGCTGCGCGGCCGCGCCTGGCACAGCAATACTTCGCCGCGCGCGATTTCCGCGGGCGTGATGCCCGGCGGCGGCGCTCCCGCCGGGTATTCGATGGAGCCCGACAGCAGCTTCGACTTGCACGAGGCGCACCGACCGCCGCGACAACTGTGCGCGAGCGGAATGCCGGCGGCGAGCGCCGCGGCCAGCACGTTCTCGTCCGGCGACACGAGGATCTCTACGCCGCCGGGTTCGATGCGAACGCGAAACGCTTGCGGTGGCTTTTCGCTCAGGTGGCTGCGTCGTTATATTGGCAGTTCTCTTCACGACCTTCCCAGGTTGAGTGACGGGACGCTAGCACAACACGAGGGCCGCTCATGTTCGAGAACCCCACGAAAACGCAGATCGACGCATTCCTGCGCCGGATCAAGAGCATTGCAATCCTGGGCCTGTCCGAAACACCCGGACGGCCCAGCCACAATGTCGCGAGTGCGCTGCAAAACTTTGGTTACCGGATCGTGCCGGTGAACCCCACCGCCCAGGAAATCCTCGGCGAGCGCGCCTGGCCGGACCTCGAGTCGGCGCTTAAGAATGCGGGTCCGGTCGACGTCGTCGATGTGTTCCGCCGGCCCGAGCACGTGGCCGCGATCGTCGACGAAGGCATTCGACTGAAAGTGCCCGCGTTGTGGTTTCAGGAAGGTGTCGTGGACGAGGCGGCGGCCGAAAAGGCCCGCGCCGCCGGCATCTTCACGGTGATGAACCGCTGCATGTTCAAGGAACGCTCGTCGCTCGGGTCAGTCTAGCTACACGGCATAACGCGTCTGCGAGTTGCCGCCGCGCTCAGCGCGGCTTGAATCCGGCCAGCGGCACGAGGCTCACCGGCCCCAGCAAACCCGAGGGAGAAAGCTCCCAACCCGAGGCGTCGAATTGCTTGTAACGCAGCGACGCGAGATTGATGTCCTTCATGATCTTCCACTCGGCCTTGCGCCGGTCGAGGTCGCGTACCCGGTTCGCGGGCAGGTTCGTGACTTCGATCTGGAGCACGTTGCCGCGCGGCTGCAATGCTCCAAGACGCACGCGGAACGGCAAGCTCCACGCGGTGGCGACATCCCTGCCATTGAGCCGCACGCGCGCGCTCTCGCGCACGTCGCCCAAGTCGAGTAGCCATTGCTCGACGCCGGCGCGCGGCGCGTCGAACGTGATGCGATAGCGCGCCGTGCCGGAGAATGCCTGCACGGCCGGGTCGGGCAAGCCGGTCCAGCTGGCGAGTGATTCAAGATTTGCGGGCGCGGGCAGCGACGGTCCACCCGCGACGAACTCGAGGCTCCAGGCGCCGGCAAGCGTGCTGGGCGCGCCGGCTCGTTTCAGGTAAGTCCAGGCGGGCGTGTCGCGGTGCTGCGGCTCCTTGAACGACGTGCGCACGATGAGCGCGTCGCCGGGCGCGAGCTGTAGATAGATGTGCGACGACTCGCCGCGCTTGCCGGGCCGCACGGCGCCGCGACCCGCGCGGCCCGTGAGCGGATCGAGCAGCAGTGCGCTCGCCGCGTGAACCGTCAGGCCGAGCCAGCCGTCGAACTCCTGCGCGGCCTGATTCGCGAAGAAATAGTCGACGCCGCCGCCGTCGCGAAAGCGGCGCACGAATGACAGGCCCGCGGCAGCCGCGGGTTCCGGGGTCACGCCGAGCTTGCGCAGTGCCGCCGGAACGTCGGCGACCAGCGAGCGCCGCAGCCACGCCGACTCCAGTAGTTTGGCGAGCGTCGCTCGCCGCTCGTCGAGCCGCGCGTAACCGGGCACGTCTTCGGGCAGCGCGGTGAACATCACCTGGCCACCAAGCCGCGCGAGCAGATCGAGTCTCGACAATGTGTCCACCGACATGCGTCGAGTCTTCGGCACGATGAGCGCCATCCAGGCCGACTGGGCGCCGAAGAAGACTCCGTGTTGCGTCGACAGCCGCTCGAGCTGCGCATCGGAGATGAAGTCCACGGAGTAGCCCGCTTCGATGAGCGAGCGCGCGAGCTGGCCGAATTCCGTTTCGGTCAGCCACGCGTTCTCGTGCACGCCCAGCTGGCGCATGAGGCCCTGCGGCGAGTCGACGAGATCGTCGAACGGCCAGTAGAGCAGCACATCGTTGCCGGGCCGCCCTGCCTGCAGGATCGACTGTACGCGGCCGACATAGTCATTCATCGCGGCGAAATCGCGCCACAACGGGTTCTGGGGATTCAACTGCGTCGCCGCGTAGAAGAACCAGCCTGGCCACGGCACCTCCGCGGGCGAATACACGGTGCCCTGCCAAAACAGATGATTGATGCCGGCGACGAACAGCCGGTCGATCTGCGGCTTCGCGGCCCACGGTGCCTCGCGGAAGTTCTCGCGCAGCCACGTCAGCGTTTCACTCGACGCGAGCGGCCGCCCCGCCACGTGCGCGGCCGAGGAGGCGAAACGCCCGACCAGATTTACCGGCGGATCCGCGTCGGGATTCACCTCGTCTGGAGCGGCGCGCAGCCCCGGAATTGGCAGCGGCGTGAAACCGAACGATTCGGTCTCGGGAATGTCGGCAGCCGCGTAGAGGTCGAGCAGATTGCCCGGTGCGCCGTGCGCCTGGTTGCGTGCGAGCGAACCGTGGCGGTGCGACCACTCGGCCCACGCGCGCACGTAGTCGAGGTGGAGTTTCGACAAGGTACGGCGGTAGTCGCCTTTGATCCGTGACAGCGAGTCAGGGTCGAGCGGTTTGTCGCCCATGAGCTGCGCGGCGAATGGATTCAGGTCGTAGCCGTTGAGCTCACGGAACGCGTCGAGGAACCGGGGTGTCCAGCTCGCGTTGTAGTACTCGAACGAGTCGTGGAACTGGCTGCGCACCGCGCCATCCGGCAGTTTGGTGAACGCCGCGTCGAAGCGCGCGAGGTAGCGCCCCAGTGCATCGACCGAGTACGGATCGAGCACGAGACCCTCCGCACCCGGAGCCGCGCGCTTCACCTTCATCGCGGTCGGCGCGCCGGTGAGCTTGCCATCGACGATGGCGATACTTCTCGAGCCGTCGCCCTCGCTTACCCCGGGTCCGCCGAACGGCCAGCCCGTGCCGGTCGCCATGTCGACGCCGAGATCCAGGCGTGCACCTTCGCGGGTTGCAACCCCGAGCATCTCCATCCAGCGCGGCGAGAGGAATTCGAGGTCGCGCGACTCGGCGCCCCGGGCACCGTAGATAGGAGTGATCTCGACGCCACCGATGCCGGCCTTCGCGAGCTCTTCCAGCTGCGCGCGCAAACCAGCGGCATCGACGGCGCTCCCGGGCCACCACCAGCGCGTCCACGGTTTGGCAGTGCGTGTGAGTTGGGGCCAGGCGTCCCCGTTGGGTGCCGTTTGCGCCCCGGCCGACGTCGCGAGCATCAACGCGACACAGGCCAGCAGGATCTTCATCCGGCCGCGATCTCCACGCGATTGCCTTCGGGGTCCCGCACCACGCACTCGTAATATCCGTCGCCGGTGCGGCGCGGACCGCTGTCCACCGCGACACCGTCTGCGCGGAAGCGCGCCGCGAGCGCATCGACCGCCGCCTCGGGCCCTACCGCGACAGCCACGTGCGCCAGCCCTAACAACTCGACATCGCTGCGCGCGCTCAAATCCGTGCGCGTCATGATTTCCAGGCGCGCGCCGGAGTCGAACTCGAGAAAACGCGATGCGAACCCCTTGCGCGGATTCTGGTACAGCGCGCCGACGCGCGCCCCGAAGTATTTTGCGTAGAAGGCGGCGACCGGATCGAGGTCGCGCACCCACAGGCCGATGTGTTCGATACGAGTCATAGCGCGCACAACAGCACGTCGTCGGTCTGCGGATCGCTGCCGACCACGAAGACCTGCTTGCCGACCTTGCGGAACCCATGCTTGCCGTAGAACGCCTGCGCGCGCGCATTGCGTTCCCACACACCGAGCCACAGCGACGCAGCGCAACGACGGCCCGCCCGCAGTTTCGCGGCTGCCATCAGCCCGTGAGCGACCCCGAGTCCGTGGTACGCCTTGTCCACGTAGAAGCGCCACAACTCGACGCCGCCTTCGGCCGGCACTCCGTCCGCTACGCGTCCGGCGCGCAATTGCGCGTACGCAATCGGCGGGCCGCCGTGGATGCGTACCAGCAGCGTGTCGATGGACGGGTTCCGGATCTCGGCCAGCTGCAGCACCGGCGTGTAGGCGCTCTCGAGATGCGCGCGCATGTCGTCCGGGTTGTTGTCGGCCGCGAACGCCTCGTAGAAGGTGCGCGCGGCGAGCTCGGCCAGCACGGGCGCGTCGCCGTCGACGGCGTCGTGAACGGCAAGGCCCTGTAGCCTATCTACTGTAGAATTCGCATTCATCTCAATGGGACTCCAGCACGCGCGCTGACGAGGCCAGCAGTATCTCGCAGGCACCGGGACCCGTGTCGCTGCGCGACAGCGAGGTCGGCATGCCGCCTTCCGTCCCCTCGATGTCGACCAGCCGTCCGCGCAATTCGACCAGGCTGCCCGCGCGCAGTCGCGCCAGCACTCCGCGCACTGCCTCGTTGGCGGGAATCACGTGCCAGTTCGCCGAGTGCGATTCTATTTCCTCGCGCTCGATCGGCCAGCTCGCCGTGCGCCAGAAGTAGAAGCGATTCGCCTGGCTGATCTCGATACCCGCGAGTACGGAACTGTCGGACATTCGACCCCAGCCCACGGCGAAGTCCGTCGGCACCAGCGATGCCAATGCACCCAGGGAATAATCCTCGCGATGCAGGACGCGCACCGTGGCATCGAACTCGGCGCGCGGTCGCAGGCGAAATTCGCCGCGTTCGATCACGGGCGCCGAATCGATCTGCCGCTGGACCGGATCGGCGGCCGCGAGCACGCCCGGCCCGTGATGAATGTCGCGAGTCGAATACAGCCGCCAGAACGCGAAGATCGCGAGCGCGGCGACTAACCAGGGAGCGAGGCGCATCACGGCAAATCGTAAGGTATTCTTCGCGCCATGCAGCTCGAGTTCACGAAAATGCACGGCCTCGGCAACGATTTCATCGTTTTCGACGCGCCGCGCGCGGGAAAACTGCCGACACCGGAACAATGGCGGGCGTTATCGGCACGCCATACGGGCATTGGTTTCGACCAGGCCCTGGTGCTCGAGCCGCCGCGGCGCGCCGGCACGCAGGTTTACTACCGCATCTTCAACGCCGACGGCGGCGAGGTGGAGCAGTGCGGCAACGGCGTACGCTGCCTCGCCTCGTTCCTGCATCGTCGCAACGGCACCGCTCTGTCCGGTGAAGAAATCGTGCTCGAAAGCCCGGCCGGCCTCATCCGCGCGCGAGTGCACGACGCCAACCTCATTTCAGTCGACATGGGTGTGCCGAACTTCGACCCCAAATCCCTGCCGTTCGATGCGTCTGCCGAAGCACACGTCTATCCGCTCGCGGTGGCAGGCACTGAGGTCGAGATCGGTGCGGTGTCCATGGGCAATCCGCATGCCGTGCTCACCGTCAATTCGGTTGCGAGCGCGCCGGTGGATCGGCTGGGGCCCGCCATCGAACGGCACCCACGATTCCCGAATCGAGTGAACGTGGGATTCATGGAGATCGTCGATCGCGCGCACATCCGGTTGCGCGTCTTCGAGCGCGGCGCGGGTGAAACACAGGCCTGCGGCACCGGTGCCTGCGCCGCTGTCGCGGTAGGCAGACGGCACGGACGACTGGATGCAACTGTCAGGGTCGACCTGCCCGGTGGAAACCTTACGATCACCTGCCCCGCACCCGGCGAACATATTTGGATGAAAGGCCCGACCGCTGTATCTTTCACGGGCCGAGTAGAGATATAGAGTTTCGGGGCTTATATGGGAGAGCCGAACAGCATGAGCACGCAGACCGCACGTGGTTTGGCCGCAAGTCAGACGGATGAAGAGCGCATCGAGCGCTATCTCAGTCTGAATCCCGATTTCTTCGAACGTCATCAGCCGCTGCTGGCGCGCATGCGCCTGCCGCACATGCGCAGCGGTTCCACCGTCTCGCTGGTCGAGCGCCAGGTGGAAGTGCTGCGCGAACAGAAAAACGACGCGGATCGCCGCCTCACCGAATTCATCGGCGTCGCGCGTGCCAACGATCAACTCTCCGAGCGCATCCACCGCTTCACGCGGCGTTTGTTAAAAGCGCCATCCGCGGTCGCCGCGCTCACCTCGCTCGAAGCATCCCTGCGCGAAGACTTCGACGCGTTTCATTCCGTGCTGCTGCTGACCGCGCCGATCGAAGCACTGCGCAACGGCAGCTACGAGCCGTTCCTGCGCGCGGTCGCGTCGGACGACGCCAACATCCGTACCTTCGAAGCGCTGCTCGCCACCGGCAAGCCGCGCTGCGGCCAGGTGCGCGACACGCAGCGCGATTTCCTGTTCGGTCCCGAGGCCGCGAGCATCGGCTCGGTGGCGCTGGTGCCGCTGGGTGACGCGGGCGCGGTGGGCCTGCTGGCTCTCGGCAGCGCCGAGCGCGAGCGTTTCCATCCGGGCATGAGCACGGAGTTCCTGAAGAGAATGGGTGAGTTGATCACCGACTCTCTGCTGCGCAACTGACGCGTGGCCCTCGATCGCTCGCTGGTCGACGGCTACCTCAGGCATCTCGGCATCGAGCGGCGCCTCTCTCCACACACCGCAACCAACTACGCGCGCGACCTGCGTGCGTTGGCGGAATTCGCCGAACGCGGCAATCTCGACGACTGGCAGCGCATCGACAGCCAGCACGTGCGCATGTTCGCCGCGCGTTCTCACGCCGGTGGCCTGAGCCCGCGCAGCGTGCAGCGGCGCCTTTCCGCAACGCGCGGCTTCTTCAACTACCTGGTGCGCGAAGGCGTGGTGAAGAGCAATCCGGCGGTGGAGATTCGCGCGCCGAAGGCGGGCAAACGGTTGCCGGGAACCCTCGACGCGGATCAGCTCAACCACCTGCTCGACATTCCGGCCGAAGATGCCCTGGCGGTGCGCGACCGCGCCATCATGGAGCTCTTCTATTCATCGGGGCTGCGCCTCGCCGAACTGGTCGGGCTCGACCTCACGCACATCGACCTCGCGGACCGCACGGTGCGCGTGCTCGGCAAGGGGTCGAAGACCCGCATCGTTCCCGTGGGCCGCAAAGCCGACACCGCCATTCGTGCCTGGTTGCGCGAGCGTGCCGCCATCGCCGCCGTGGATGATGCCGCGCTGTTCGTGGGCCGGAACGGCACGCGCCTCAAGCACCGCGCAATCCAGCTGCGCATTGCCTACTGGGCCAAACGCAAAGGCCTGCCGAGCCGCGTCTATCCGCACCTTTTCCGTCATTCCTTCGCCACGCATCTGCTTGAATCGAGTAAGGATTTGCGCGGTGTGCAGGAGCTGCTCGGCCATGCCGACATCTCCACGACGCAGATCTATACTCACCTTGATTTCGCCCACCTGGCCCGCACCTACGACGCTTCCCACCCTCGGGCGAAACGCAAGACCTAAGGTCTAAAGGTTCGGGCTCTCATGAGCGAAAGTTTCAATCCGCACGGCACCACCATCCTGGCCGTGCGGCGCAACGGCGCCGTCTCCATCGGCGGCGACGGCCAGGTCACTCTCGGCAACACCGTGATGAAGGGCAACGCGCGCAAGGTGCGCACCCTCGGCAATGGCAAGGTGCTCGGCGGATTCGCGGGCGGCACGGCCGACGCCTTCACGCTGTTCGAACGCTTCGAAGGCAAACTCGACAAGTTCGGCAACCTCACGCGTGCGGCCATCGAACTCGCCAAGGACTGGCGCAGCGATCGTTACCTGCGACGGCTCGAGGCGTTGTTGTTGGTCGGTGACACGAAGAATCTGTTCGTGATCTCCGGCAACGGCGATGTCATCGAGCCCGACCACGACGTGGTCGCCATCGGCTCCGGCGGTCCATTCGCCCAGGCCGCGGCGCGCGCCCTCCTCGAGAACAGCGATCTCGACGCGCGCAGCATCGTCGAGA
This sequence comes from Steroidobacteraceae bacterium, assembly GCA_035286365.1. Lineage (GTDB taxonomy): Bacteria > Pseudomonadota > Gammaproteobacteria > Steroidobacterales > Steroidobacteraceae > CADEED01. The sequence continues at coordinate 8,008 of DATHJZ010000205.1, forward strand.
AATCCCTCAACATCGCCGCCGATATCTGCATCTACACCAATCGCAACCTGGTGATCGAGGAATTGAACTCATGACCCCGCGCCAGATCGTTTCCGAATTGGACAAGCACATCGTAGGACAAGGCGCGGCCAAACGCTCGGTCGCCATCGCGCTGCGCAATCGCTGGCGCCGCATGCAGATCGAAGATCCGCTGCGCCAGGAGATCACGCCCAAGAACATTCTGATGATCGGCCCGACGGGGTGCGGCAAGACCGAGATCGCGCGGCGTCTCGCGCGGCTCGCGAAGGCGCCGTTCGTGAAGGTGGAAGCCACCAAGTTCACCGAAGTCGGCTACGTGGGTCGTGAAGTCGATTCCATCATCAAGGACCTGGCCGAAGTCGCGGTCAAAATGGCGCGCGAAGAAGAGACCGCCAAGGTGCGCGATCGCGCCGGCGATGCGGCCGAGGAACGCCTGCTCGATGCGCTGTTGCCGCAGCCCAAGATGATGGGCTTCTCCACCGACGGTGAAGCTTCACCGCGCGATGCCGAGACCCGCCAGAAATTCCGCAAGATGCTGCGCGAAGGCTCGTTGAACGAACGCGAGATCGAACTGGACCTGCGTGCGATTGCGCCCGGCGTGCAGATCATGGCGCCGCCCGGGATGGAGGAGATGCAGGAACAGCTGTCGAGCATGTTCGCGAATCTCGGCGGCAACCGCACCAAGCCGCGCAAGCTCAAGGTCAAAGAAGCGCTCAAGCTGCTGGTCGAGGAAGAAGCCGGCAAGCTCGTCAATGAAGAAGAACTGCGCGCGAAGGCGCTGTCGAACGCGGAGCAGAACGGCATCGTGTTCATCGACGAGATCGACAAGATCGCGCGCCGCCAGGAAACGCTCGGCGCGGATGTGTCGCGCGAAGGCGTGCAGCGCGATCTGCTGCCGCTGGTCGAGGGTTGCACCGTGTCGACCAAGTACGGAGTGATCAAGACGGATCACGTGTTGTTCATCGCCTCGGGCGCGTTCCACATGTCGAAGCCTTCGGATCTCATCCCGGAGCTGCAGGGCCGTTTTCCGATTCGCGTGGAGCTCGATTCGCTGAAAGTGGATGACTTCGTGCGCATTCTCACCGAGCCCGATGCGTCGCTGACCGCGCAGTACCGCGCATTGATGGGCACCGAGCAGGTGGACGTGAAGTTCGCCGCGGACGGCGTCCGCCGCATCGCCGAGATTGCCTTCAGCGTGAATGAGAAAACCGAAAACATCGGCGCGCGCCGGCTGCATACCGTGATGGAACGCCTGCTCGAGACCGTGTCGTTCGACGCCGCGGAGAATGGCGGCAGCAAGATCGAGATCGACGCCGCCTACGTCGAAGAGCATCTCGGCAATCTTGCGAAAGACGAGGATCTGTCCAGGTACATCTTGTAAGAGAGTGGCACCACTTCCTCCATCCCATGCGCATCGCCAAACCCATGTTGTTAGTCTTGACGCCGATCGGCGTCGGCTGGGGGCTCGTCGAGGCGTGGCGCTTTCACTGGTGGCTGGCCGTGATGATGGGTGTGCTGCTGAGCGTGATCTCCCTCTTCATGTGGATGACGGTCAGGCGCATCCGCAGCGAGCGCGGCCAGACATGACCAACGAGTTGTTGAGTTCCCCGGCCGCGGAACGCAACAAGGATCCGATTCTCAGCGTGCTCGAAGCCGTGCTGCCGGCCGCGGGCAACGTGCTCGAAATCGCCTCGGGTAGCGGCCAGCACGTATGCTTCTTCGCGAGCCATCTGCCGGGGCTCGACTTCCAGCCCACCGAACCCGATCCCGCCTCGCGCGACAGCATGATGGCGCGCATTCGCGAAGCCGGGTTGACCAACGTTGCGACTCCCATCGCGCTCGACGTGCACGACGCGCGCTGGCCCGTGGCCGCAGACATCGACGCAGTACTGTGCATCAACATGATCCACATCTCGCCCTGGACCGCGACCGATGCGCTGTGTCGCGGCGCGGCGCGGCATCTACGCACGCACGGCAAGCTCGTGCTGTATGGCCCCTATCTCGAGAACGGCACGGCCGTGCCGTCCAATCTCGACTTCGACGCCTCGCTCAGGCGTCGCAATCCCGAATGGGGCCTGCGCGATCTCGAGGAGGTGACGCGCATCGCGGCCGGGCACGGCCTGCAACGTCAGCAGGTGGTGCGCATGCCGGCTAACAATCTGACCGTGGTGTTCGCGAAATCGATGTAATCGTCGGCGCGCGCCGCTGACTACTGCAGCGTCTCTTCTTTCATCGCGTCGCTTCCCCAGCCGTCATAACTGCCGCCGTGTTCGCCCGCGAGCCGCGCGAGTTCCAGCGTGATGCCGTTGATGGTGTGCGCGTCGACCGGGTCGACGCGTGACACCACGAGCACGTACGGCAACGGATCTTCGGCCTCATCCGACAAAGTCTCGTCTTCCACCGCGAATTCGATGGCGATGAGCGTGTCGCGGCAGACAGTGCGCGAGGCTTCATCGGCAAAGTACAGCCAGTGATCGACCTTGCGCGGTACTTCGTGCACGTCGCCCTGCTCGGCCAGCGCTTCGAGCAGGCGGCGATTCTGCATGCGCTCGAGATTGCTTTGCGAGGGATACAGCAGGTTGAGGTACTGCTCCCAGTCGGGCTGGAAGCTGCTGCCCGTTTTGTATCGGTAGGTTTCGAACGCCTTCATGGCACTCGCGGCGGCGTTGTCGAGCTCGCCCGGCTCAGCGGCGTAGAAATAGAACTCGCGGCGCCCGCCGCCCGTGATGCGTCCGACCAGCTGCGCGCCGCAGATGGCCGAGATCGCCGAGTCCAGCGCCTCGCCGAGGTCGTGCAGCACCGGCGCCTCGTCGCTCGAGGAAAGACCGTCCGGCCGCGCGGACTGCATCTCCACCCGCACCCACAGCAGCCAGGGACGCTTCTCGACGGGCGCGTCGGGCCGGATCCCGAGATCCACGAATATCGACGAGACCGCATCGTTCACGCGGGCGAAGTAGAAATCCCACTCGTCGGACACGACGCCTTCCTCAACCCGCGGGCTTGAGCCAGCGATCGAGCCACGCGGCGATTTCCGCGTAGAACAGCCGACTGTCCTCGCCCTTCAGTATCCAGTGATTCTCGTCGGGGAACACGATGAGCCGGCTCGGCACCCGCATTCTCTGCAGCGCGCTCCAGTACTCGAGCGAATTGTTGAGCGGCACGCGGAAGTCGTTCTCGCCGACCGTCACCAGCACCGGGGTGCGAAACTTCGCCGCGTATCGAATCGGGTTCTGCTCGCGCCACACGGCGCCCTGCTCCCACGGCGGCCCGCCCATGTTGATCTCGCGCGAGTAGATAGTGTCGCTGGTACCCCACTGCGTCTCGAGATTGACCAGGCCGGCGTGGCTGATCAGGCACTTGTAACGCGTCGTGGTCCCCTGCAGCCAGTTGGAGAGGTGTCCGCCGTAACTCGCGCCGCCGGCGCACTGCCGGCTGCCGTCGATGAACGCGAACGACTTGATCGCCGCGTCTGCCGCTTCGTTGATCTCGTCGGCCGGTCCCTTGAGCGGATCGCCCTGGATGGAACGCGCGAACGCCTCGCCGAAGCCGGTCGATCCCGAGTAGTTGGTCAGCAGCAGCACGTAACCCGGCGCCGCGAGCAGGTGGTAGTTCCAGCGGATGAAGAACTGGTCGCGCCACATGCCGTGCGGTCCGCCGTGGATCAGCACGACCAGTGGATATTTTCTGCCGGCAACGAAGCCCGGCGGTCGCACGACGAAGCTGTGGATGCGTTTGCCACGGCTGCTCGTGAACCAGAAATTCTCGAGCGGCGGCAGGTCGAGCTGCTCGGCCCGTGCGCTGTTGAACTTGGTCAGCACCAGTGGCTTGCCCTGCGGGGTGACCAGCGCGATCTCGCCGGGCGCAGCGGCACTTTCCCAGTTTGCGTACAGGGCAGGGGTACTGGCGTGCGTGGGAATCGTGAGGTTCGTGTAACTGCCCTTGTCCACGCCAAACAGGGTTTTCACCGCGCCTCCTTCGATGCGCGCCGAGTACGCCTTCTCGTTGCCGGCATCTTCGGCGGTGAAATAGACCGTGCGCGAATCGGGAGTGACGGCGAAGCTGCTCACCGCGCGGTCGAGTCCACCCGTCACGAGGCGCGGCGGGCCTGCGATCGGCCAGGAAAACGCCGCCAGCCGCGACTGGTTGTAAACGTAGCTGTCACCCTGCGCTTCCAGCACCGCCAGCAAGGTGCGGCCGTCGGGCGTGAAACGCGGCTGCGACCAGTTGTCTGCGCCGCTGGTCAACTGCCGTGGCTCGCCGCCGGTCACGTCGGCCAGGAACAGCTGCGCATCCGTGAACGAGTAGGCCGCGGCATTGCGATTGGTCGTCGCGGCGAACACGATGGATCTGTCATCCGGCGTGAACTCGATTTCGATTTCCTCGCCCGTATCCGTCTGCCGGCCGGCGAACCCCGGGTTTGCGGCGAGCTTCGTGCCGAACGACAGATCGCGCGGCGTTCCCGCCGGCAGGCCGTTCTCATCGAGCGGTTGCACGAAAATGCGCGCCTGGCGATCGTCCAGCCAGTGATCCCAGCTGCGCACGGGAAAGCCATCGAAGATGCGCGCATTCGACTTGCGGTCGCGATGCTCCTGGACCTTCACCTTGTTAGCTGCCTCGTCGCGAGCGTCCGGGTACATGATCGAGACGAAGGCCAGGCTGCGTCCGTCATGGGACAGGACCGGCACGCGCCCACCGCCCGAAAGACTGGTGAGGCGCTGCGCTTCGCCACCGGCCGCGAGATCGAGCGAATACACCTGGGGTGCGTCGTCGTTGTCGCGCTGCGCGCTGAAGATGATGCGGTGGCTGTCCGCGCTCCACGTGACACCACTTTCCGGCCGCCGCGTGGAGGTCAGCCTGCGGCTCGAGTTGCGCGCGCTGGTGTCGATCAGCCACAGATCGCTGAGCTGCGAATTTTCGTCGTAGGCGGGTTCGACCACGCTGACCACGATCCAGCGGCCGTCGGGACTCACCACCGGGGCGCCGACGCGCTTCATGAGCCAGATGTCTTCGTGCGCCGGAATCCGCTTGGTCGCCGCGTGCGCGCCGGAAGCCAGCGCGAGAGCGGCAAACAGCAGCAACGCGGCGCAGCCGCGGGCCATTGCCGCGCTCACCGCCGGATCGATGGCGTGTTTCATGGGCGCCAACGTTAGCGCAACTTCACTGGTGTTTGTTTATCACTTGCCGGGCACTGGCCCGAACGCGAGACTACCCACTTGAACACCGAACCCGTGAATCCCGTCCCACCCGCCAGGGGCCTGCGCGCCGGCGCATTGCTGGTGAGTGGAGTCATCAATCTCGCCGGCGCAGCGCTGGTGGCGTTCACCATGCCCGCATCGGCCAGCGACGACCGGGTAGCCGCGGCCTGGGCGCTGGTGCAATTCATTTCCGGGGTGTGGGCGGGCGTTCTCGGCGCCAACAGTCCGTTCCTGCACGGCCTGCTCGCCGGGGCGCCGGCATTGTTGTTAGGGCTGGCCGTTAGCGGCCATCTGCCGCCGCAGTACCTGGTGGTCTCATGGTTTCTCGCACCCTCCGCGGCACTGCTGGCCGCGGCGCTGATGCGGTTCATGCGCAGGCGCGGCTGACTACGTACGCCGCCGGTCCTGGGCCGCATCGCCGAATTGCTCTTCGTAGTCGGCCGTTGACGCTTCGATCACTTCCTTCGCATGTTCGTAGCCGTACTTGCCGGAGATCTTCATCTTGTTGGGCTCGCCCGGCACCATCTTGTACGTGCCGAAGTAATGTTCGAGACGCTCCACCAGCACGGGCGCGAGCTGGGAGATGTCCTTCACGTGATCCCACACGTAGTCGCCTTCGAGCACGCCGATGATCTTGTCGTCCGCCTCACCGCGATCGAGCAGCTTGATGCCGCCGATCACGCGCGCGCGCAGGATGACTTCCGAACGTTCGATGGGACGCTCGCTGATCACGCAGATGTCGAGCGGATCGCCGTCGCCGCGTTCGGAACCTGGCGCCAGTTTTGCGACGCGCTCGCCGCAATAAGTCTTTGGAATGAACCCGTACAGCGCCGGCGGATGGCTCGAAGACCGCTGCGGGCGATCTACCCTGAGGTAACCCGAGACCTTGTCGATCTCGTACTTGATCATGTCGAACGGCGTGATCTCGATATAGGCGTTGACGATTCGCGGCGCATCCGCGCCCAGATCGAGGCCGTGCCAGGGATGCGGGCGCCAGCGCGAAAAGTTGTGTTCGGTCATGAGCGTGGACTCTACGCAAGAGGAGCGTGACTCGCCATGGCGAGACCGCCTCCGTGCGCTTATCCTCCCGCCATGCCAGCAAAGAGTTCGAGGGGGGCGGCCATCGTCGGCTGGGGCAAGTGCTTGCCTCCGGCGGTGCTCAGCAACCCCGACATTGCGACCTTTCTCGACACCAGCGATGAGTGGATAACGACGCGCACCGGCATCCGGGAACGCCGGGTGTCGCACGTGCAACTGGGTGAACTCGGCTACGTCGCTGCGGCGCGCGCGCTCGCCGCGGCCGGCATCGACGGCCGGCAGATCGAGCTCATCGTCTTCGGCACCACCAGCTATGACGACCAGGTGCCGAACGTGGCGTCGGGCATTCAGCGCCGCATCGGCGCCGAGGGCTGCGCGGCCATGGACGTCAACACCGCCTGCACCAGCTTTCTCTACTCCCTATCTACCGCCACCGCGCTGATCAAGACCGGGGTCGTCGGCAACGCGCTGGTGATCGGCGCCGAAGTCATCTCGCCGTTCATCGACTGGAGCGATCGCAACACCGCGGTGTTGTTCGGCGACGGCGCCGCCGCGGTCGTGCTCAGCGCGACCGACAACGAAGAAGGGCTGCTGGCCGAGAAGCTCGGCTGCTATGGCGAATCGCGCGAAATCCTGCGCGTGCATGGCATGGGCGCGGCTTATGCACATAAGAACCGCATCATCGGCAAGACCGAGTGGCAATTCGAAGGCCAGGAGATCTTCAAAAAGGCGGTGCAAGGAATGGCGAGCGCCTGCGCCGAAGCGCTCGGCAAGATCGGGAAGTCGGCCGCAGACGTCGATCTGGTGATTCCCCACCAGGCCAATTTGCGCATCATCGAGGCCGTCGCGAAGAGGACCGGCGTGCCGATGGAACGCGTGTTCACCAACGTCGATCGCTACGGCAACATGTCCGCGGCCACCGTGCCGGTCGCGTTGTGCGAAGCGCTGGAAGAAGGCCGCGTGCAGCCCGGCGCGCTGCTGCTGATGCCATCGTTCGGCGGCGGGCTCACGTTCACCGGGCACGTGGTGCGCTGGGGCCAGCGCGTGGTGCCGCTCGGCACGAGCAGCGTCGAACTTCCCCCTAACAACCGGTCCGCGCTCGAGATCGTCGCGCATTACAGAGCCATTGGCTCCGGCGGCTGAAAAACAAAGCCCGCGTTGCTGGTGCTTCGCGGGCTTCGTTGGACCTGTGCTGAACGTCTGGCTATCAGCTTTCTTTCTTGGACTTTCTTCCTAGCCTTTCTTCTTCGCCTTCGCTGCTCTTGCTTTCTTCTTCGCTGGATCCTTGGGCCGGCTCTTTCCGAAAGAGCCTGCGTACAACTTGCCGCGCTTCGTGCGGCGATCACCCTTACCCATTAGCCTCTTCCTTGTTCTGCGATATCCACAACAAGGCGGCTTCGATGTCCGACAGCTGCGCAGCGGTCATGCCGGGAATGCGGCCACCGCCGGCTTCCTGTTTGACTCGCGCGAGCTCGGTCGACGACACCGTACTGACCCAAGTGAGCCCGCGGCGCACTTTGGAGGTGAATTTCTGGGACTTCTCTTCTTCGGCCATGTCGACTCCTGATCAACCGGTTCCTGTAGCGGGCCGAAACATAGCGCGGCTAACGATATCTGGCCAGAACTTTCGCTAGCGCCGCCGACCCCGGCGACAGCACTTTCAGGGGTATCTGATTGAGCGGAATAGCCGGTGTCTCATTGACATCGTGGAA
>DATHJZ010000206.1:0-16800 GCA_035286365.1 Steroidobacteraceae bacterium
CGTACCGCCGGCGGCGAGCCGGAATTGCGAGACGCGATCGACCAGGCCGAGCGTGGTATCGGTGCCGGTGTAGAAGAAATACACGCGCGGGTCGGTCGGGTAGTTCGGATGGAAGGCCATGCCCAGCAAGCCGCGCTCGTCGTTGTCGCTGCTCGGATCGGAGTTGAGCTTTCCCGCAAGATTGATGAATTCGCGCGTGGTCGAAACATTCGGCGTGTTGTCGAATACGCGCACCGAGCCGGTCTTCTGCACCACGTACCAGCGGGCGGAATTTCCGGGCTCCTGCAGCATCGCGATGGGTTGCGTGAATTCCGGCAGGTTGGTGAACACCGGCTGCACGGCAATCGAAACGTTGGTGCCGGGCGGATCGCCCGCGAGGCATGTGGCATTCGCGGGCCGTGCGTCCAGGCCACCGACGGGGGGCGTGCCGCCGCCGGTGGTCGCGGCCGCGGCGCCAGACAGCGCGGATTCATTCGCCGGCGTGGCCGCGTCGAACGCGCTGACGGTGTAGGTGTAGGCGGTCGACGGGGTCAGGACGCTGTCGGTGTAGCTAGTCGCCGTGACGGTGGCGATCGCGGCGGCGCCGCCGTTGCGGAACACGTGATAGCCGGCTACGCCGCTGCCGGCGTCCGTCGAAACCGTCCAGCTCACGAGAATTTCGGTCGAGCCCTGGGCACTGGCCGTTACGCCGCCGGGTACCGACGGCGCGGTCGTGTCAGCGGCGGGTGGTGGAACGACCGGCGGATCGTCGTCGCCGCTGCCGCCGCATGCGGCGAGCAACAGCGCCAGCACCGACGTGGCGAGGCCAGCTGCGTTTCGCGCCGACTTGCGCATCTTGGGAGTCCTCCGCCTTTCCGGGTTCTCGTCCCGGTTTGTTAGCAGCTCAACACAGCCGCGAAAACCTGCCTATCTGTCAGGGTTCCGCGACAGCAATTCAACAACCTGGCCGTCGATCCAGTTGCCGTCGCGCAAACTCTCGATGAAACCGCAATGACCGCCATGGGCGGTGGTCGTGATTTCGAGGCGCGGATTGCGCACCAGGCGGCTCAGGTCATTCGCCACGATGATCGGGTCGTCGAGAGAAGTGAGCACAGTGGCTGGCGCCGCGAGCGTCGTCAGACGATCGCCCGTGATCGCGTAGCCGGCGAGGTAGTCCTCGAGAGTCGGGTACTCGGTATGCCGGACCACCAGCTCGCGCGTCATTTCGCGCAGGTTTTTCAGGCGCAGCAGTTGCTCGAAATCGTAGTGTCCGGGCCAGACGAGTTGTTTGCGCGCCAGGGACCGGGCCCACTTGCGGATGAAGTAGCGCTCGTAGACAGCCAGGCCGTTCTCGAGCGTGTCGAGCGTGATCGCCGGATCGAGCACCGGCGAGATTGCAATCACGCGCTCGAGCTGCAAATCGCGCGCTTCGCGATGCGCGGCCACGCGCAGCAGGAAATTGCCGCCGAGCGAAAAGCCGGCCAGCACCATCGGCATGGGAAATCGCCTTGCCAGTGCCTGCACCGCGCCGATCACCTCGGGCAGGCGGCAGGAGTGAAACAGCTCGCGATTCAGATGATGCGTGGCGCCGTGATCGCGCAGGTTGAGGCGCACCACTTCCAGCCCCTGCTCGAACAAGGTCTGCGCCAGCGACAGCAGGTACTGCGAATCGGCGCTGCCCTCCCAGCCGTGCAACAACACCGCAACCTTCTTGCCGGGCTCGCGACCACGCCTGGCGGGACTCGAATGAAAAGCCTGCAGCGTGACGCCGTCACCGCATTCGAGCAGCAGCTCCTCGCTCGCAGCGCGCATCGGAATGGCACGCCGCTCGACGCGCGCGCGCCGCGGCGGCCAGTTGGGCAGGATCGTCTGGAAGTGCCGGCCGCGCAGCCAGCGCCGTGGACGAAAAGGGTCGTCCAGCGCGCCCGTCACTGCGCCTGACTGGGAAGCGGCTCGGCCGCCGCCGCGGGCGCAGCGGCGCTCGCCGGTGCAGTCACCGTGCCCGCCGCAGGTGTCGCGACCGGCGGCGCCGTCACGACCCCGTTTACCGGGACCAGCTCGACGACCGGGCTGCTTGCGCTCGCGGCATCAGGCGCATCGGGAGCCGGCACGACCGCGTTCGGATCGACCGGCTCGGCCAGCACGCGCGCCGGGCTAGCTACCACCGGACGGGCACGCAGGGTCTCGACTTCGGCATAGGCGGCATCGAGATCGGTGTGCAGGGCGGCTATCTGCGCACCCTGCTCCCACCACAGGTACGACATGGCCGCGGTCCCGGCCAGCGCGAGAATCGCGAAAGACCAGCCGAGAATTCCCGACCAGGAGCGACGCTCGGGCACGACAGTCGGCATGTCGAGATCCGGTGAACGCGTCGCGGGCAGCAGGGCCGCGAGATCGCCCTGCAGGCGCTCCACGTGGGAATCGAGCGTTGCGCCGATGTAACTGCGCAGTGCGGCGATTTCCTTCTGCAGCGAATTGTCGAGCGCCGCGCGGATCTCGAGCGTCATCCTCGGCAGCAGCTGTGAAAACTGCGTCGATTCGTCGGGGCCGGCCGCGCTGGCGTCGTTGGATGCCGGCGCCGGCGGCGCGGCGGTTTCCACGACCTGGCGCACGACAATGGCGGATTCGTTGGCGGGCTGCAGATCGTCGGCGCGCGACAGCGCGCGGAAAGTAGTTTGTTCGCCGCCGCGGCGGTCGGTGACCAGGCTCAGCTGGTAGAGCATCTTCGTGACATCGGCCTGCTTGATCTGCTTGGGCAACACGCCTGCCGCGCCGAGCGCGCGTGCTTGGCCGAGATACAGATCCCCCTCCTGCGAGGTGTACATGAGGATGGGAATGGTCGAGGTCCGCGGGTTGTTCTTGATGGACTGCACGGCCTGGAAGCCGTCCATGCCCGGCATCATGTGGTCCATGAAGATCACGTCGGGCTTGTTGCGCGTGAGGTAGTCGATGGCGGCTTCCGCGGAATCCGCGGCGTCCACTGCGATCTCGTGACGCTCGAGAATTCGTGACAGAAACGCGCGCGCGGACTTCGAATCGTCCACGACCAAGGCTCGCTTGGAAGACATCGATACTCCTCCCCAAGGAAACACATCAGCGGAACACATCAGCGGATTAAGGAAAGTCTAGCGTCAACGCCCACCGGTTGCGCGCGTTCCAACCGGCGACAGCCGACTTTTTTTCAGCCGGGATTCGTGATGCGGACGGATTTCGTAAATTTTTTCGGCACTATCGCGATCACGAGGTTGTTGATAGCTGTCTGCTGCGCGCGATATGTCAGTTAGCCGTGACAGGGACGTTCGACGGCCGCGAAGGCTCGACGAGTGATGTGATCCAGCGCACGGATGACGGATTTTCCCGCGATCCCGCCCGCAATCTTCCGGGCAGCGAGACGCATACTCGAGTCGTCGATGTTTCCTGCGATGGCGAAGGTAAGTGCGTCAAGCAGGTGGAAGTCGATCAGAAACCCTTAAACGTTCGGTTTCTGGCGAAGGGGGCATTGGTGCAAGCCACCCCAACCGCTGCGCGATGTGCTTCATCACGCAGCATTATTCGGACGAGCTACGGCTCCACTCGTGACGGGGTCCCAAGCGGACCCCGTCCGAGTATTTGCGCAGGCTGTTTTGTCCCAGCCACCACTTTTTCGTAGAACGAAATCAATCTGCGCGCCATCGCGTGTGAAGCCCACGATTCGGCATGCGCGCGCAGTTGTGCGCGGCGCGGGTCACCGGCCTTGAGCGCGAGCGCGCTCACGACCGCCGCCGCGAACGCCTGCTCTTCTTCCGGGACCACGAAGGCGCCGCATTCCGGCGTGAGAATCGAGCGCGTGCCGAGTTCGGCCGTGGAGACCACCGGCGTGCCCTGCGCCATCGCCTCGAGCAGCACCAGGCCTTGCGTCTCCGTGCGCGAGGCGAATACGAACGCGTCGCCGGCCGCATAACAGTTCGGCAGATCCGTGCTGCGATCGAGATACCCGATGAAGCGCGTCGCTTCGCTCACGCCAAGTTCACGCGCGAGCTTCATCAGGTGATCGCGTGCCGGGCCTTCGCCCGCGATGACGAACAATGCGTCGGGCCGCTGTGCGCGCAGTCTCACGAACATGCGCAGCAGGAAATCGATGTTCTTCTCGAAGGCCACGCGCCCGACATACAGCAGCAGCGGACGGTCGGTCGCTATGTCGAATTTTCGGCGAAATATTCCGCCGTCGCCGCGCACCAGTGTCTCCGCCGGCAGTCCGGTGGGCAGCACTTCGATGGGTGTTTCGACGCCATAGGCCAGCAACGCATCGCGCATCGGCGCGCTGGGAGAGATCAAGGCGGCGACGTCGTCGCACTGGGACAGTGTGAAACGGCGCGCGATCCAGCGCCCAATGCCGCGCGGCAGGATCGGCACGTAGTGATGCAGGTAGTCTTCGAAAAAGGTGTGATAGGTCGCGACGACCGGCAGTCCGTGTGCGCGCGCGAAGCGCACGCCGGCGTAGTGCGCGATGAAAGGCGTGTGGATGTGCACCAGGTCGATCTGCGCCGCGTCTAAGGCATTCAACGCGCGCTTGAGCGGGCCGCCGAGGAAGCGCCGGTCCTCCGGATCCCGCGGCACGCCGCCCGACGCGACGCGAATGATGCCCGGCTCGGTGTCCGCGGCCGCGGCGGGATATTCAGGAGTGACCAGCGTGCTTTCGATACCCGCATCGGCGAGGTCGCCGCGAAAAGTGCGGATCGAAGTGGAGACGCCGTTGACTCGAGGGAAGTAGACGTCGGAGACGAACAGTACCCGCATCTTCTATGTCAACGAGGCGCCAATGGCGCCGCTCGCCGCGCCTAGCAAGGCGCCGACCAGAACATCGGTGGGATAGTGAAGGCCCAGCACTACGCGTGAGGCGGCGATCGTCAGCGCCAGGGGCACGAGCGCCAGCCCGAGTTCCGGGAACGCGGCGCAGGCCTGCCAGGTGAACGCGACCGCGTGCAACGTGTGACCCGAGGGGAAGCTGTAGCGATCGAGCGGCGCGCCGGCGAGCGAAATCCCCGCGTGGCGAATGAACGGTCGTTCGCGCACGAAGGTGCGCTTGAGGAATTTGTAGATCGCGAGGCCCGCAGCGCCGGTCGCCAGCATGATCAGCGCGACCTTCATGCCGCGCTCGCCGTACATCAGGGGCAGCGCCAGCATCAGCGCGTACCAGACGACACCGTCACCGAGGCGGCTCGCGGTCTTGAAGAGCACGCGCAGGGAGCGGTGCTGCACGCCCCGGTTCATCCGGCGGCAGAACCGATATTCCGCCGCTTCGAACCTCTCCAGCAGTGAACTATGGGTAGCCATACGACCGGCAGTCTCGGCCGTTCACAAGGCAGTGAAATGACGGGCGTGTTAAGGAATTGTTGCTAAGTACCTGAATTTGTTAAATCAGGCGTCCTGTCGGTCCGGCCGGGGCGCCTGCTGCCGGGCGCTACAATCGCGGCCCATGATTCGGCACTGCAACCACTGGCTGGCGCTGCCAGGCGCCCTTTTACTACTCGCACCGGCGGCGCACGCGGTCGACGCGCTCGTGCTCGAAGTGCGCGAGCTCACCATCGCGGGCATTCCGGTGAGCGGCGCCAACGTGCGCCTCGACGTGCTGACCGACCGGCAAACACGCCTGACGGTGAGTGCCCAGAGCGCGACGTTGCCCGAGCCTGCCGGAAAGCTCACCAACCTCTCGCTGGTGTGCCCGCAGCCCGTGATCGCAGAGCCCCGGTTCGGTTGTGAATCCGGCCACCTCACCGGCCGCGGCGGACCGACCGGTGCGTTGGACGTGAAGGTCGCAGCCGAGATGCGCACCGACACCGGCGTCACCACGTTCAGCGGCACAGAGCTCGCGGTCGCCGGCACCACGGCGGCCTTCGATGGCCGGCTGGACGCGAAAGGCTGGCAGATCAAGGCCCGCACCGGGACGACGACGATCCCGGCGTTGCGCAAGTTCGCGAAACCCTGGCTCGAATTGCCCGCCGATCTGACGATCGAGGGCAAGGCGAGTGTTGAATTGGCGGCGGAAGACTCCGGCGCCGGCACTGTCGCGGACATCGGCGTGAAGCTCGCGGGCGTCGACCTCACCAACGAGGCCAGCACCATCGTCGGGGAGAAAGTGAACGCGACCGCCCGGGTGCGCGCGTCGCTGCGAGACAAGTCGACCGGTCTCGACGTGCACGTCGCGGCGACTCAGGGTCAGACGTTGTTAGGTCCCATCCTGCTCGACCTGGCGAAAAATCCGCTGGCACTCGAGATGCGCGGCGATCTCGCGGGCAATCTGCTGCGGATCGACGGGTTGAAGTACACGCAGCAGGATCTCATCGACGTCTCGGGCGCGGGCAGCGTGAACCTGGCCGGCGACACACCCATGGTCAGCGGAGAATTCAAGCTGGCGAAGCTGCAATTCCCCGCGGCCTACACCAGCTTCATCCAGATCACCCTGGCGGCGAGCTTGCTGGGCGACCTGGCGAGCAGCGGCACGCTGAGTGGTGAGCTCAGCGTCGCGGACAATGCCGTCACGTCCTTGCATGTCGTGCCGCGCGAGCTCGAGCTGCACGACAACAAGGGCCGCCTGCAGATGTCGAAAGTGAATGGTGACGTGCACTGGGCGCCGGCGGGCGGCGTCGAGGCGCGCGCCTCGACCATCTCCTGGGCCTCGGGTGGCGCGTACGGATTGTCGGGTGGCGCGGCGGAACTCGGGTTCGTCGCGTACGGCATGAACTTCGCGCTGACACGGCCCACCAAACTACCCGTGTTCGACGGCGCCATCGCGATCGACCACCTCGCCCTGGGCAATCTCGGCGCGGACAACATGGAGGTCGCGTTCAAGGGCGCGGTCGAGCCCATCAGCATGCAGATGCTCGCGAAGGCCTTCGGCTGGCCGGAATTCTCCGGCACGCTGGCCGCGGCCATCCCCGGCGTCACGCTCAAGAACAACGTGCTCACGTTCGATGGCAACGTCGAATCGCAGGTGTTCGGCGGAAGCATCGTTGGCAGCAACATCAGGCTGCAGGATCCGCTCGGCAACTTTCCGCAATTCTTCGCCGACGTGCGTGCGCGCAATCTCGACCTGGGACAGGTCACGCAGACCTTCGAGGTGGGCAGCATCACCGGCAAACTCGAGGCCGACGTGCTGGGCCTCGAGTTGTTTGCCTGGACGCCGCAGAAGTTCGATGCGCGCCTCGCGACTCCGAAGGGTGACAAGTCGCGGCATCGCATCAGCGCGAAAGCGGTGAGCAGCCTGTCGAACGTGGGCGGCGGCGGCGGCGGCGTGGTGCAGGCGCTGCAATCAGGCGTGCTCAAGTTCTTCGACGAATACAGCTACGAGAAGCTCGGGATCACCTGCCGATTGCGCGGCGATGTGTGCGAGATGGCCGGCATCGAACCCGCCGGCGTGGGCTACTACATCGTCAAGGGCGCGGGCATTCCGCGCATCGACATCGTCGGCAATGCAGGACGCGTCAACTGGAATCAGCTGATGTCTTCGATCAGCACGACCGAATTCGGCGACGCGAGCGTGCAGTGAACTGGATGGACTCCGCGCGCTTTCGGGCCAATAATCGCGCGCACGTTTGACGTATGACGCGTTCAGGGCGCATTCATCGATCAGCCCCGATCATGTCGGCGTCCAGGCTCGCGCCTGGAATCAGGGCCATGAAAAGAAGGCCATGGAAATTAAGGAGAGCTCAATGCGACGCGTATTGCCGCTGAAGATTGCACTTGCGACGATGTTGATCGCCGCGTGCGTCACCATCAACGTCTACTTCCCGGCCGCCGCCGCCGACAAGGCCGCGGACCAGGTGATCAAGGACATTACCGGCGCCACCACGCCGCCGCAGTCGTACTACGTGCCAGCGCAGGCCGACGAGCCTAACTTCCTGCTGGCCGCGTTCGGCTCCGCGCTCGAAGCAGTGGTGCCGGCCGCGCAAGCGCAGGGTGCGGAGTCGCTCGATGTGAGCTCGCCCGCGATCACGCGCATCAGCGCGTCGATGCGGCAGCGCTTCGGCGAACTGAGCAAGTTCTTCGAGAGCGGCGCCATCGGCCTCACCAAGGACGGCAACGTCGACGTGCGTGATCTCAACGCCGTCGGGCTAGCCGATCGCGCCACGGCCAAGCGCCTGGTCTCCGAGGACAACGCGGACCGCGCGCAGCTGTACGCGGAAATAGCCAAGGCCAACAACCACCCCGACTGGGAAGCCGACATCCGCAAGAGCTTCGCCAAGCGCTGGGTCGCGACCGGCGCAAAGCCGGGCTGGTACTACCAGGACGACGGCGGCGCCTGGAAGCAGAAGTAGTCAGTTAATTGAAGACGCCAGGGCCCGGACCGCAACGCGGATCGGGCCCTGTTTTTTTTACGCGACGCAAACTCTACTGGCTGCTCGGTCTCGCGGGCGTGTTCGCCGGCGCCATCCTGTGGTTGATATTCGCCCTGCAGAGATTCGGCACGTTTCCGCGCCCAGCCACCGGGGCGCAGCGCCTCGTGGCGCTCGCCGCGGGTGGCGGAGAAGCGATCTGGCTCGACGCCGATGGCGCGCGCTCCGAAGCGTGGCTGCTTCCCGCGACCGGCCCGGCACCCACGCCGCTCCTCATCAACGCGCACGGCAACGGCGAGCTCATCGACATGCAGGTCGAGCAGGTCGCGGGCCTGCGCGCGTCCGGGATCGCGGTGCTGCTGGTCGAATACCCGGGGTACGGCCGCTCCGCAGGCGCGCCCTCGGAGCGCAGCGTGAACGCGGCGATGGTCGCGGCCTACGACTGGGCCGCGCACGATCGCCGGTTCGACGGGAAGAGGATCATCGGTTACGGGCGTTCGCTCGGGGGCGGTGCCATCGGCCAGCTGGCGGCGCGCCGGCCACTGGCCGCGGTGGTGCTCGAGTCGACGTTCACGAGCCTCACGGACATCATCCGCGGATTCGGCGTGCCGGAATTTCTCATGTTGAATCACTTCGGCACGCGGCAGGCGCTGGCGAAGTACCGCGGTCCCGTGCTGATCCTGCACGGCAGTCATGACAACAGCATCCCGGTCGCGCATGCGAAGGCATTGCATGCCGCGCTGCCACAGTCCGAACTGCACGTGTTCGATTGCGGCCACAACGATTGTCCGCGGCAGTGGGAGCTGGTACTCAGTTTCCTCGCGCGGAACGGGGTATGTAGGAAACCGGATCCGGAGACTCCCCATGAAAAAATCAGCGTTTGTTAGCAGCCTCGCCCTGAGCGCAATGCTCGCGTCGATGGGCGGATGCGGATTCGCAGAGACCAGCGCGGTCGCCGTGAGCCAGGCCGAGTCGGCCGCCGAGCAGGCGAAGCAGGGCAAGGAAATGGAGGCCAAGGTGCAGCGCGATGTCGAGGCGGCGCAAAAGATTGCCGCCGATCAACGCGCCGCTGCGGAAGCCCAGGGCCAGTGATCACTCGCGCATGCCCGTGCCGCGGTTCATGAAAAACACGGCGACGGCAAACAGCGCGATCGCGGATGCCAGCATGATGGCGAAAGCCGCGTAGATATTGACGTCGCTGGTGCCGAGAAATCCGTATCGGAATGCGTTCACCATGTGCAGGATGGGGTTCGCGAGCGACATGTGCTGCGCCCACTGCGGCAGCAAGGTGATGGAATAAAACACGCCGCCGAAATACGTAAGCGGAGTCAGCACGAATGTCGGAATCCAGTTCACCTGGTCGAAGTTCTTCGCGAACATCGCATTGAGGAATCCGCCCAGCGAGAACACCACGGACGTCAACACGACCGCGCCGACGATGACGAGTGCGTGATGCACGTGCAGATCGGTGAAGATGAGCGACACTATGGTGACGGCGCTGCCCACCAGCAGGCCGCGGACCAGTCCGCCGCCCACGTAACCGAGCACGATGATCCAGTTCGGCAGCGGCGCGACCAGCATTTCCTCCACGTGCTTGCCGAATTTCGCGCCGAAGAACGAGGACACCACGTTGCCGTAGGAGTTGGTGATCACCGCCATCATGATGAGGCCGGGCGCGATGTACTGCATGTACGGCACGCCATCCATGAGCCCGACGCGCTGGCCGATCAAACTACCGAAGATGACGAAGTACAATGCCGATGTGATCGCCGACGGCACGATGGTCTGCGCCCAGATGCGCACGATGCGCCCGTACTCGCGGATGACGATCGTCTTCAATCCGATCCACTGCGCCGCGCCCAATGCCTTGGGCGAATCCACCGGCCGGGTCGCCTCGGATGCGCCGGTACTCACGGGCGCGCCACTCCGCCGGGCTTCTGCTCGACCAGCTTCATGAACAATTCCTCGAGCCGATTCACCTTGTTGCGCATCGACGCCACGCCGATTCCCTGGGCGGTGAGCCGGGCGAACACTTCGTTGAGGCTCTGTTCCTTCGACACCTCGACCTCGAGCGTGTGATCGTCGATGAGATCGAATTCATAGCCCGGCACCTGCGGCACGCTGCTCACGGCTTCGCGCAGGTTGAGCACGAACGTTTCCGCCTGCAGCTTGCGCAGCAGGCTCGACATGCGATCGCGTTCCGCGATCAGCCCGCCGTTGATGATGGCGATGTTGCGGCACAGGGTCTCGGCTTCTTCGAGATAATGGGTAGTTAGAATGATGGTGGTACCGCGCGCATTGATGCCGCGCAGGAAGTCCCACATCGAACGGCGGATTTCGATGTCGACGCCGGCGGTGGGCTCGTCGAGGATCAACAGGCGCGGCTCGTGCACCAGGGCGCGGGCGATCATGAGACGGCGCTTCATGCCCCCCGACAGGCCGCGCGCCATCTTGTTGCGCTTGTCGGAGAGCTGCAGCAGCGACAGGTATTTTTCGGCGCGTTCGCGCGCCAGCGGCCGTTCGATGCCGTAGAAGCCCGCCTGGTTGATCAGGATGGTCTGCGGCGTTTCGAACTGGTTGAAGTTGATTTCCTGCGGAACGACGCCGATGCAGGCCTTGGCCGCCTCGAGCTCGCGATCGAGATCGTGACCGAAGACGCTGAGGCTGCCCGCGGTCTTGTTGACCAGCGAGGTGAGGATGCCGATCAGCGTGGTCTTGCCGGCGCCGTTGGGACCGAGCAGCGCGAAAAAATCGCCCTGCTCGACGTCGAGGTCGACGCCCTTGAGGGCGTGGACGCCGTTCTTGTAGGTCTTGGTGAGTCCGCGAATCGACAGTGCGTACATGGTGCCGTGAGGTTGAAGCTTCACCGAGTGAAATCCATTGCCCATTGGAGATAGGTCCATCGGGCAGATGCCCATCCGGACCAACAATTACTTCGGAACGGCTTCGTCCATGACGGTCTTGAAGATGCCTTCCCAGAACGGGGCCTGCGGATTTTCGCGGCAACGTTGCGCGGATTCCTTCAGCGCTTTCGGCGCAACCTTCCAGACTTTCGCATCGACGTAATCGCCGGCCTCGGTGCGCGAGGTCGCGTACATCGCGGTTGCGATGCGTGGCATGAATTCGGTGGCGGCCGCGTCATTGGCCTCGTCTCGGATCAGGTCCCATTCCCACGCGAAATCCGAGCAACGCATCTTCCGGATGCGCGCCTTTTCATTGTCGGTGAGTTGCGGATCCGGCTTCGCGGCGACCGGCTTGGGCTCGGCGCCCGTGGATTGCCGCAATTCGACTTTCATCTCGATGGCAGCTTCGACGGGCTTGCCGGTGGCATCGATCGCCGGACGGAAACGCGCGCTCTGCAGGACCTTGGTGAGCTGCGGCTCGAACCCGGCCTCGGTGGTGTTTTCGGTGATCAGGACTTCACGCACGCGACCGTCTTCGCCGACGCGCACCGTGGCCAGCGCCTGGCCGGTGAGTTTCTTGTTGCCGACGTTGATCTTGGCTGTCGATGCGGCGGCAATGACCTGCGGGTCAGCGGGGCCGGTCTGGCTCAGGGCCGCAATGGGCCACAGGCAGGAGACGAGAAATACCACTGCGCGCGCAAACATGGGTGAGCTGGCTCCATCTGTCGCAATTGGTCCGGTCAACAACAGCTGCCGGCACCCGCTCAACGCGGATGCCGGCCCACAATCTGTTTGTTAGAAACCGCGGATCACGCGCAGCGCTCGCTGCGCGTCCACGAATCCGAATCCGGTGTCGAAATCGAATCCGTTGGCATTATCGACGCGTTGCGGCCCGATGTCGCCTCCGAAATTACGCAACTTCATGTCATCCGCTGTCAGGCGCATGGCCCAGTAGATGGCGTCCGGATTGAGATTCCTGGGCCCAATGAAGCGCTTACGGTCGGCGATGTCCCGGGCGCGCTGGTCAAGGATAAGTGCGGCGACCGCCGCCACGTGCGGCGCTGCGGCCGAAGTTCCAAAGAAGTTTGGAAAGCCGTCGGGCTCGGTGGTTCCCGGTATTTCGAAGTCCAGGTCGAAGAAGAAAGAAGAGGTGTTGACGCCATCAGGCCCGGTGACGCCGGGCTTGATGCGCACCTCGGGCACCGGCAGGCGGCGACCGTTCTTGCCGAACAGCACCGGCGTTCCACCGGCCGACGAGAACGAATTGAGGCAGGCAGGAATGCACTGCGGGCGCAGCGGGCTGCCCCACTCCTCGGTCTGGTACCAGGCCGCCGCGCCGACCGCTTCGGCTCCCGCAGCATTGGCGTGGCCGTACACGGTGCCGCTGGCGGTGTCGTATTCGTCGACCGTGAACACGCCCAGGTCGAGGTCGAACCACACGTACTTGATGTAGTTAGGCGAGGGGCCCTCGAACAGCTCGACCCCGATCTGCACGGCGATGTCCTCGTCCGAGAAGTTCACCATGATGGGTGTCTCGACCGCATCCAGGCCGACGTTGGCGTCGAAGCCGGGAATCTGGCAGACCAGCTGCTCCGGGTCGTCGGTGCAGAGCTCGAACGGTTCGCCATTCGCGTCATAGAACCAGATGTCGACGTCGCTCGCCGCGCCGCGTTTGCCATTGGACGAGAGCGAGGGCTGATCCCATTGGAACGACAGCAGCGTGACGCTTCCGGCCGAGGCGGTGGCGCTCTGCAGGCCATCCACGGTGCGGCGACCAGCGGCGAAATCGTGGCGTGGGCCGGAGAGCCCCTCCTCGGCGGAGAGGCGGAAGCGCGATTCGTACGAGGCGCGCGCGTCGTTGCCCGCGGAGGAGAAATACGCGACGCCATTCTTGTAAACGTCGTCCACCGCCTGCGCGATGATGCCGTCTTCGAACATCGGCTCGGCGTAATAGATGATGTCGTCGACGATCACCTTCGAGCCCGCTTTCGCGAGCGCACGAATGCCGGCGGCGAAGTCTTCCTGGCTGACGAACGCGGTGTAGAACGCGAGCGGGGAGCCGGGAGCCACGTCGTGGATGATCTGCATCATCGCGCGCCCTTCGTCCGAGCAATCATTGCTCGGGGCGGTATCGAGATCCTTGAGCAACAATACGTCGCGTGGCAGATCGCCACTGGCGATGTCCTGCGCGGCGCGCGTGAACGGGGCGCCTTCCTGGAACGCCCCCGGCGCGCAATCGTAACTGTCGGACAACACGCCGACACGCACGCCCCTGCCGTTGACGCCGAAATCGCGCCGCGCCCGGTCGGACCGCAGCGAGCGATCGCCCTGTGAGACCGCGGTATGGGCGTGCGCCATCGCGAGCGTGGGCCGCAATGACTTGAGCCCGCTGGTTGCCGCCATGTCGCCGAGGGCCGCGATCGGCGCCCGGCCCGATACGGCCGTGTCATGCAGCGACGCATCCTTCAGGCCCTTCGCCACCAGCTGGGCTTTCAGACTCGCGAGATCGTCGCCGTACGCGCTGATCGAAACGTATCCCTGGCTCGCGCGCAGCGCGGGTAGTTTGCGGGTGACGTTGCGGGTGACGTCGGAAACCGGCACACGTCGCGCCGCCGCCTTCTGCAGGATGGCGAGGCTCGCTCCGAGGCGCGCGCCATCGCCGGACTTGGCGGCATTTTTCGCGGCGATGATGTCATCGCGGCTGGCGCCTGCGGCGCCCATGGAAAACAATATGGCCATTGCGGCCAGCGCCGCGATGGCTGACTTCCTGTTCATCATCGTGCTCCCCGAGTTGTGTTGAGTCGTGGACTCCGCTCGCGCAGTCTTCGTCAGTGAATTTCGCACGAGTTTTCAAGGAGCATGCGCCGCGAGGGTTTCGGCCGCAAGGCGCTGAATTCCGCCGAGCAACAGCTCGTGCAGCCGGCTGTCGGTGCCAGCTGACGAGGCCGCCAGCAACTCGCGCCAGAAGCCGATCTGACTGCCCCAGCGCGGACGCAGCGCATCGGCATTGCGATCGGCGGCGGCCTCGAGTGCCATGAGTGAGCAGGCGGCCAGCGACTCGACCGCGGAAATTGTTGCGCCAAAAACCAGGCAGGCCGCGCGCGGCCGGCTGCGCGCGAGGTGCCAGCCGTACACCA
This sequence comes from Steroidobacteraceae bacterium, assembly GCA_035286365.1. Lineage (GTDB taxonomy): Bacteria > Pseudomonadota > Gammaproteobacteria > Steroidobacterales > Steroidobacteraceae > CADEED01. Next base: position 14,332 of record DATHJZ010000206.1, read on the forward strand.
GCATGCGCCGGGTGACGGAGCGCGCCGCAACATGCTCGAAATAGACCGGCTCGACACGCTGCGATTGGTCGTGGACACCGCGGGTGCGCAATTCGAGCCAGCGTGGCGCCGAGCCAAACCCGGCGTCGAACAGGCTGAACGGCGCAGCGGACAGGCGTCGCACCGCCTGTGCTGGCAGCGCAGCCCAGGATTCCCGCAATTCGACCAGCAGGGGCGGCGCCGGATCGGTCGGGTGCACATCCGCGGCGCGCGCGGCTAACAGCCCGAGACACTCCGCGTTGAGCTCGGCCAGCGGCGCCGGATCGACCCCCTGCGATGGCAACCAGTGCCGCCCGTCTTCGCGGGTTCGCTGACCTGCCCGACTAACCATTGTCATTCCTCCCTGTTCACGCCAGATATCTTGCGCCCGGGGCTCTTGAAAGTCATCGCGAAATTTGGGAAATTTTTCCCAAAATCAGGACATCGACAATCGCACTCAAACAGGGAAAAACACATGAGAATCTCCGACGACCGCTACAGCCGCGACCGCCTGCGGCTCGATCTCGCTCTGCGCTTCATCCACCACGAGGCACGGACGCACACCATTCGTGCCTGGACCGGCCTGACTGACGATCGCATCCGCAAGCTCTATCGCACCTACCTGCACGAGGCCGACGGCTCGGGCGTGCCGCGGCACCGCGGCAAGTCGCCGCGCCAGGCCGCGTTCTTCACGCGCTCGCTGCGCATGCGGCGCGAGGCAGCGGTGTTCGCCAGCGTCAGCAGCCTGTTCGGTCTCATCACTTTGCAAACGATCATGATCGATCGCGGCGCCCAGCCGGCGCCGACGGTCGCGCGCGGCGCGCTGCTGTGCGAGGCATTCGAGACCTACAGCGCGCTGGTCAACGAACCGCAGATTTCCTTCGAACACGCGGTGTACCTGCTGGGCGCATTGCTGGCCGGCGACGAACTGCGCGTCTCGCACTGTCGTGACTGCGCGGGCGTGCTGGTGACCGATCGCCTCGCGCTGCGAACGCCGGTGTGCAACGACTGCGCGACGGTGAAATTCCCGCGGGCCGACGCTGCACCGGACGACCGGTCGGATACACAGGCGCCACGCTCGCCGCGCGGGTGATAGATTTGCGCGGTGAGCTTTCGTCCCACGCTTTTCTCCGGTCCCTTCCTCGATCGCCGCGCGGAGCTGCGCGACGACCCGGCGTGGATCGCCGCGGCGCGCGGCGATCCCGCCACGCGCTACGTACTCGCGGCCGGGCCCGCACAACTGGTCGCCGCGGACGATCCCAGGGAGATCGCCTTCCTGTCGGCCGATCACCCGCTCGTGCTCGCCGCGCGCGATGCGGACCTGACCTTGTTAGGCTGGTTCCGCGGCGTACGCACGCTGTTGCTCGACTTGCGGGAGGGCGCCGCGGACGCCATTCCGCTGCCGCCAGGCACCGAATTGCGGGAATTGCGACCACTCGCGCCGATGCTGCCGCCCGAGTCGGCGTCGCTGCTCGCGTATGCGCGCGCACTGTCGCTGTGGAAGGGGCGTCATCGTTTCTGCGGCGTCTGCGGCGCCCCGAATGTGCCGGCGCGCGCCGGCCACGTGATGCGTTGCAGCCGCGAAGGCTGCGGCAGCGAAAACTTTCCGCGCCTCGATCCGGCGATCATCGTGCTGGTGAGCGACGCGGGCGGCGGGCGCGCTTTGTTAGGCCGGCAGGCGTCCTGGCCGCCCGGGCGGTATTCCACCATCGCCGGTTTCGTGGAGCCCGGCGAGAGCCTGGAAGACGCGGTGGCGCGCGAGGTCGAAGAAGAAACCGGCGTGCAGGTGACCGACGTGCGCTACGAGTCTTCGCAGCCCTGGCCGTTTCCTTCCTCCCTGATGCTGGGATTCCGCGCCGTCGCGCGCACGCATGAGATCACCCTGCGCGACGGGGAGCTCGAGGATGCGCGCTGGTTTTCGCGCGCCGACGTCGCCGCCGGGCACCCCGCGCTGCCGCCGGCGGGCTCCATATCGGCGCGACTCATCGACGGCTGGTTCAACGCGCCCGCCGGTCCGTCGCTCGACGGTTAGCCGGCATGTGTTTGTTAGTTCTTGCGTGGCATGCGCATCCGCGCTACCGCCTCGTGGTGGCAGCGAATCGCGACGAGTTCCACGCACGCCCGGCGGCGCCGCTGGCGCCGTGGACCGACCTCGCGGGGGTAATCGGCGGCCGCGATCTGCAGGCAAACGGCGCGTGGCTCGCGGTGGACGCGCGGCGGCGGGTCGGCATCGTCACCAACTTTCGCGAGTTCGGGCGGCGCCGGCGCAGCGCTCCTTCGCGCGGCGGACTCATTCCGGGATTTCTCTCACAGGACGCCGCCCCCGGCGCATACCTCAAGTCGCTCGACACTGACGCACCGGGCTACGCCGGCTTCAACCTGCTGCTCGCCGACCGCGATTCACTCTGGTACGCGACGAATCGCGCCGACCAATTCGCGCGCGAGCTGCCG
>DATHJZ010000207.1:0-9361 GCA_035286365.1 Steroidobacteraceae bacterium
GTGAGCAGCGTTTCGGCGGCCGGCGCTTCGAACGCCACGCGGCCCTTGGTGCCGATGATGGTGTCGCCCAGGTGGATGCCGCGGCCGAAACGCTGCTCACCGCGCACCGCGAGCTCGAGAAGCTCGTGCTCACCCCGCGCCAGCAGCGCATCAAGGAATCCCTCGCCGGTCCGTACGGCGACTGGGTGCACGAGGGCCAGCTGCTCGATCCGGTGTGCCGCGACATCGAGGCGCTGTTCTTGTCATCGCAGGAGCGGGTCACCGGCAAGGTGCACGTGTTGTTCCGCCCCGGTAGTTTGTTCGTCGAGGGCGTCGAATCGCAGTTCTCGTTGATGAGTGTCTCGAAGGGCGTGTACGGCGAAGCGGCGGGCGAATGGACGCCGCAGGACGCGCTGGGATTCTCCAAGATCGTTTCGCTCACGGGCATGTTCCATGCGCGTGCGGGAGGAAAGTGATGCGTACTGTAGTCGTCGACAAGATCGCTTCGGTCACACAAGCCTGCGGCCTCGGCAACGAGGTCCGCGTTTCCACTGAGAACATTCCCTCCGAGGAAGGCGTGGTCGTGGTCGTCGAGATCCTGACCAACAAGTCGACCTACAACACGCTCGAGCTCACCAGCGGCCGCATGGCCAAGGTCGGCAAGGGCGACATCGTCGTGGGGGCACTTGGCCATCGCAAGGCGCTGTTCGGCTATTCAGGCCACGTGCCCGAGAGCGTGAAGACCGGCGACGTCATCCAGATGCTGAATATCGGTGGCGTGTTGGGCATCGTCGACTCGGTGAACCCGGACAAGGGCAAGCCCTTCGACTGCCGCGTGATCGGCGGCGTGCTGCATTTCCCGTATCTCGGCGAGCGAATCGGCATACCGGCGCGCGTCGGATTTCGCCAGCTCGACTACGCGGCTCCGCTCATTACGAATGGAGTGCCGGTGGTCGCGCTCGCGGGCACCTGCATGGAAGCCGGCAAGACCGCGGCCGCCGCGGCCATCATTTCGCGCATGCGTCACCGCGGCCTCGTGGTGGACGCCTTCAAGGCCACGGGCGTCTCCCTGCGCCGCGACATCATGGCGTTCGAAGACGCCGGCGCGCGCAACACGCTCATCTTCACCGACTTCGGCATCGTCTCGACCACGCGCAAGGTGGGTCCGGCGCTCACGCGCACCATGTTGACGGAGCTTTCGGAGAAGAAGCCCGACGTCATCGTGTTCGAGCTGGGCGACGGCTTGTTAGGCACCTACGGCGTGGACTCCATCCTCGAATGCGAGGACATCCGCAAAGCACTGACGGGCGTAGTGCTCTCGGCCAACGATCCGGTCGCGGCCTACGGCGGCGTCGACATCCTGCGCAAGCGCTTCCACATCGAACCCATCGCGGTCACCGGTCCTGCCACCGACAACGAGGTTGGCGTCGCCATCATCCGCGACCAGTTGAAGGTTCCCGCCTTCAACGCACTGGCGGCCGGCGCGGCGCTCGGCGACTCGATCATCAATTCCGTCGGGCTCACGCAGGCGCGCGCGCTCGAGCGCGTCGCCAACGAGTAGTTCGGCCGCATGAACACACCCACGCGGATCCCGGCCATCGTGCTCGGTGGCACCGGTTACGTTTCGGGCGAACTGCTGCGCCTGATCCTCGGCCATCCGAATTTCGCGCTCGCGGGCGTGCTGTCGGACAGTTCGCCCGGCGAACTGGCAGGCAAATCCTTTCCACACCTGGCGGGCGCGCTCGGCGATACGGCCTTCAAGTCACCGTCGGACATCGGCGCGCTGATCGTGCGCGAGCCGACTACGGCCGTGTTCTGCGCGGCGCCGCATGGCGCTGCCGCCGCGCTGATCGATTCCCTGCTCAAGGGTGCCGAAGCCGCCGGCACGAAGCCGCGCTTTGTGGATATTTCCGCGGACTTCCGCTTCGCCACGGCGGCGGCCTACGAAGCGGTGTACAAGCATCCGCACGGCGCGCCGCAGCGCCTGGCGCAGTTCACCTGTGCCGTGCCGGAACATCTGAAATCCGCGCCGACGCCGCACGTCGGTCACCCGGGCTGCTTCTCGACGTCCATCTTGTTGGCCAGCGTGCCGCTGCTCGCGTCGGGCTGGATCGAGCCCACCTTGTTTGTGAGTGGCGTCACCGGCAGCACGGGCTCCGGACGCAAGCCCGTCGAAGGCACGCACCACCCGACGCGTCACAGCGACCTGTACTCCTACGGCGCGCTCGGCCATCGGCATACGCCGGAAATCGCCGCGCTCGCCCGAACTGCGACCGGCATCGAAGCCGACTATGCGTTCGTGCCGCATTCCGGTCCGTTCGCACGCGGCATTCACGCGACGGTGCAGGCGCGGCTCAAGTCGCCGCGCGATGCGGCCGCGGTGCTCGGCATGCTGCGCGAGTTCTACGCGGGCGCGCCGTTCGTGCGCGTGCTGGATACAGCGCCACGCGTAAAAGACATCGTCGCCAGCAACTTCGCGCACCTGTCGGCCGCGGCCAATGGCCGCACGGTCGCGGTGATGAGCGTGCTCGACAACCTCAACAAGGGCGCGGCCGGCGGCGCCGTGCAGTGGATGAACCGCCTCTTCGATCTGCCGGAAGCAGCCGGGCTCACCGCGCCGGCCCCGGGTTGGACCTGAAGAGAGTGGACCCGAGTACGCCATGAACGCAGAGATCAAGCAGCTTCCCGCCGACTACCATGCGCCGGCCGACGGCCTCGCGCCGGTGTACGCGCAGTACCCCATCGAAGTCGTCGGCGCCGATGGTGTCTGGCTGCACACCCGTGACGGCCGCAAGGTGCTCGATCTGTATGGCGGCCACGCCGTGGCGTCGCTGGGTTACGGCCACAAGGGCTGGACAAAAGCGTTGGCGGATCAGGCCGCGCAGATGAATTTCCAGACGAATGCCGTGCCGATGGAGGTGCGCGCGCGCGCCGCGCAGCGCCTGCTGAAATTCTCGCGACTGCCGTTCGACAGCGTGTTCTGGATCAATTCCGGGGCCGAGGCCAACGAGAACGCCTTCAAGCTCGCGTTCAAGATGCGCCCGGGCCGCACGCATGTCGCGGCGGTCGAGCAGAGTTTTCACGGCCGTACCGCCGCCTGCGCGTCGACCACGTGGAATGCGCCGCAGAAGTGGTTCTTCCTGCCACGCGCGCCGTTCGACGTGAGCTGGATCAAGCGCCGTGATGTGGCGGACATCGCCAATCACGTCACCGAGAACACCGCCGCCGTCATCGTGGAGCCCGTGCAAGGCGTCGGCGGCGCGTTCGACATGGGCCAGGAGTTCCTCGCCGCATTGCGCCAGCGCTGCGACGCGACCGGCGCCCTGCTCATCTTCGACGAGGTGCAGTGCGGCGTCGGGCGCTCGGGTCAGCCGTTCGCGGCTAACCACTACGGCGTGATGCCGGACATGCTCACCACCGCCAAAGCGCTCGGCAATGGATTTCCCGTGTCGGCGCTGCTGCTGACGCCACAGGTTACGGCCTCACTCAAGCTCGAGAATCTGGGCACCACCTTCGGCGGCGGCCCGATGGCCTGCGCCGTGGCCGAGGCGACCATCGACGCGATCGAAAAGGAAGGCCTGCTCGCCAACGTGCAGCGCGTGTCTGCCTACCTTCACAAGACCTGCAAGGTCGGCCCCGTGACCGGATTCCAGGGACTGGGCTTTCTGGCAGGTCTCAAGATGAACAAACCCGCGAAGGACATCCAGAAGGCGCTGCTCGCGCGCGACATTCTCGCGGGCACCGCCGGCGATCCGTCGATCCTGCGGCTGCTGCCGGCTTTCATTCTCAAAGAGGAGCACATCGACCTGCTGCGCGCCGCGCTCGTTGATATCTAGACCCATGAACAATTTTCTCGACCTGGCGGACCTGTCGCGCGAGCAAGTAGTCGAGCTGCTCGCGCTTGCCGACCGCCTCGCGACCCGACCCGAACCGCAGGCATTGGCAGGCAAGATTCTCGGCCTGCTGTTTTTCAATCCTTCATTGCGCACGCTCGCGTCCATGCAGGCGTCGATGGCGCGGTTGGGCGGAAACTCCTTCGTCATCTCTGCGGGCCAAGGCACTTGGCAGCTCGAAACCCGCCGCGGGGCGGTGATGAATGGCGCACCCGCGGAGCATATACGTGAAGGAGTGCCAGTATTGGCCCACTATTGTGACGCTCTCGGGATCCGGGCCTTTGCGGGCGGCGTCGATCTCGCGGCCGATCTGGCCGAGACCTCCTTTAAAGAGATGGTTGGGTTGGTGAGCAAGCCGGTCATCAATATGGAGTCGGCGGCCAACCATCCCTGCCAGGCGCTGGCGGACTGGAAGACGCTCGACGACCTCACCGTGCCGAAGCGCGCGAAATTCGTGCTTTCGTGGGTAAATCATCCGCGCGCGCTGCCGCTCGCCGTGCCAGCCGCGACCGTGCACATGGCCGCATTGCGCGGCATGGAAGTCGTGGTGCTGCGGCCGGAAGGATTCGCCCTGCCCGCGCCGATCATGCAAAAGGCGGCCGCCGCCGCCGCCGGCGCCGGTGGATCCTTGCGCGAGACCGCCGATCGCGACGACGCGCTCAGCGGTGCGCACGTCGTGTACGCCAAGGAGTGGGGCTCCACCTCGAACTACGGCGACGCCGAGAGCGACGCGCGCCAACGCGCCAGTCTCGCCGACTGGTGCGTGCGCGACACCTGGTTCTCGCGCGCCGCGGTCGACTGCAAACTCATGCACTGCCTGCCGGTGCGGCGTAATGTCGCGGTCGCCGACGAGGTGCTCGATGGCCGCCGCAGCGTCGTGCAGCGCGAGGCCTACAACCGGATGGTCGTGCAGACCGCGGTGCTGCACCGCCTGCTCGCGACGCCGCAACACTAACTACCTTCCTGAGAAACAGCCAATGATCATGCATCGCCCCGACCCCGCCGCCGCCATCCGCAGCCTGCGCAGCGCGGCTCCCTACATCCGCATGTACAAGGGCAAGACCTTTGTCGTGAAAGCCGGCGGCGGAGTGTTCGCCGATGCGGCCGCGGTGCGCGGCCTGATCGAGCAGATCGCGATCCTGCACTACTTCGGCGTGCGCGTCGTATTCGTGCACGGCGGCGGCCCGCAGCTCACCGAGATCACCGAAGCGCTGGGCGTGCCCACGCGCATGGTGCAGGGCCGCCGGGTCACGGATCAGAAGGCCATCGATGCCACGTCCATGGTGTTGAACGGTCTCATCAACACCAAGCTGCTGGCGCTGTGCCGCGAGATGAACATCGACGCGGTGGGCATCAGCGGCGTGGACGCGGGCCTGATCCGCGCGCACAAGCGCCCGCCGGTCAAACTACCGGAGAGCGGTGAAACCGTGGACTACGGCTTCGTCGGCGACATCGACGGCATCGACACCACGGTGATCATGAAGCTGCTCGACAACGGCCTCATGCCTGTCATCAGCCCGCTGTCGGCCGACGAAAACGGCGTGCTGCTCAATATCAATGCGGATACGGTGGCGGCGGCGATCGGCGCCGCGCTCTCGGCCGAGAAGCTGATGTTGTGCACGGGCGCGCCGGGGATTCTCGAGCGCGTGGACGATCCCAGCTCCATCATTTCGTACACCGACCTGAATGGCCTGAAGCGCCTGCGCGAAGAGAAGCGCATCGTCGACGGCATGCTGCCGAAGGCCAAGGCCATCGAAGACGCGCTGCGCGGCGGCGTGCGCCGGGTGCACGTGATGTCGTACAAGTCGCCGGAAGGCATTCTCGCCGAAGTGTTCACCAACGAAGGTGCCGGTACGCTGATCGTCGCCGACATCAACGCGTTGTCACCGGCCGAACAGCTGGTCGGCAAGTAACGGCAATGAGCCGGCTCTGGGACAAAGGTGCGCCGCTCGACGAACGCGTGTTGGCGTACACCGCGGGCGATGACTTCGCACTCGATGCGCGCCTGGTCCAATACGACGCGCGCGCTTCGATCGCCCACGCCGAGACGCTCCACGCGGCGAACCTGCTCGGCGCTGCGGATCTGGCCGCCATTCGCGCGGGACTTGCCGCGTTGGCGGAAGAGCATGCGCGGGGTCAGTGGAAAATAGAGCTCGCGGACGAGGACGGCCAGACCGCGCTCGAGAAGCACCTGACCGCGCGCATCGGCGCTGCCGGCGGCCGCGTGCATCTCGGCCGGTCGCGCAACGACCAGGTGCTGGCCGCGCTGCGGCTCTATCTACTCGATGCGGGCAAGGAACTGGCGAGCGCCGCTGAAGGCGCCGCGACCGCGCTCGACGTTCTGGCGAAACGCGACGGCACCATCGAGTTGCCGGGATACACGCACATGCAGCGGGCCATGCCGAGCAGCGTGGCATTGTGGGCTCACGGGTTCGCCGCCGAGCTGCGCGACGACGTCACGGGGCTGCACGCCGCGGCGCGCAGGGCTTCGAAAAGCCCGCTGGGCTCGGCGGCCGGCTACGGCACGCCGGGTCTGCCACTCGATCGCGAGTTGACGCGCGCCACGCTCGGCTTCGCCGAGGTCCATTCGCCGGTGACGGCCGTGCAATTGGCGCGCGGCAAGGCCGAAGCACAAATCCTGTTCGAATGTGCGCTGCTGATGCAGGACCTGGGCAGGCTGGCGGCGGACCTGCTGTTGTTCTACACGCAGGAATTCGCGTTCGTGACGCTGCCGGACTCGTTCACCACCGGCTCGTCGATCATGCCGCAGAAGCGCAACCCGGACGTGTTCGAACTGGTGCGCGGCCGGTCTGCGGTGGCCCAGTCGTGCCTGGCCGAAGTGCTCGGCATCTGCGCCAAGCTGCCGTCGGGTTATCAACGCGACCTGCAGCTGATCAAGCCGCCGCTGTTCCGCGGCATCGATCTCGCGCTTGCGACCGCCGCCATCATGGCGGCGGCGATCGACGGCGTGCGTTTCCGCCCCGAGCAGATCAAACTCGACCCCGCAATCCACGCCGCCGAAGAAGCGAATGCGCTGGTCGTCCGTGAAGGCATCCCGTTCCGCGAAGCGTACCGCCGCGTGGGCGAGAAATACCGCAAATAGCGCATCCGTGCGCCGGCACACTAGTTAGGCTGCGCGAGAGGTCAAGATGGCAATCTGGTTCGCCAATCCGAGCATCGAGGACGCGAAAGCGAGCCAGGTCGGCCTGCTGGCGCCGCATCTCGGCATCGAAATGACTGAATTCGGTCCCGACTATCTGCGCGGCACGATGCCGGTGGAGCCGCGCACGCGGCAGCCCATGGGATTCCTGCACGGCGGCGCCTCGCTGGTGCTCGCCGAGACCCTCGGCAGCGTGGCCGCGAACTTCGTGGTCGACCGTGCGAAATTCCGCTGCCTCGGGCAGGAGATCAACGCCAATCATTTGCGGCCCGTGTCGGATGGCATCGTCGTCGGCACCGCCCGGCCCTTCCACATCGGCGCCCGCAGCCAGGTCTGGAGCATCGAAATCCGCGATCCAAAGGAACGACTGGTGTGTATCTCGCGTCTGACCATGGCCGTGGTGGAATGGCGGGCCAAATCCGAGGATCCGAATTCGTGGAAATGATGCGCAGACCGTCGCTGGCGATATTCGCGCTGCTGGCATGCGCGCTCGGCGGCTGCGGTCAAAAGGGCCCGCTCTATCTACCTGACAAGGCCAGCGAAGTCGTGACCCGCCCCGCGCAGCCGCCGCCGGAAAGCACCAGCGCCGGGAGTTCGCCGCAGACGATCGACACGCCACCGGCAGGCGCGACTCCCGCACCTGAAGTCACGGTACCCGAGAGCGATCAGGCCAAGGACGACGAGGAAAAGAAGGATCCGGCCAGCAATGAGAAAGGCGCGGCCGTTCCGCCGCGTTGAGTTCCATGAACCAGCGACCCGATCTCGTCCTCGTCGACGGCTCCTCGTACCTGTATCGCGCATTTCACGCGTTGCCGCCATTCACCAACTCGCGCGGCGAGCCGACCGGCGCGGTCTTCGGCGTGCTGAACATGCTGTCGAAGTTCCTCAAGGATTACGACCCCGAACGCATCGCCGTGGTATTCGATGCCCCGGGCAAGACTTTTCGCGATGACCTGTTCGCCGAATACAAGGCGCACCGCCCGCCGATGCCCGACGATCTGCGCTCACAGATCGAGCCGCTGTTCGAAGCGGTCAGGGGCATGGGCCTGCCCATCCTGCGTGAGAAAGGCGTCGAGGCGGATGACGTCATCGGCACACTGGCCTGCACGGCCGCAAAGCAAAATCTGAGCGTGCTCATCTCGACCGGCGACAAGGACATGGCGCAACTGGTGTCGCCGCAGATCACGCTGATCAACACCATGAGCAACACCGTGCTGGACCGCGCCGGGGTAAAGACGAAGTTCGACGTGTTCCCCGAGCAGATCATCGACTACCTGGCGCTGGTGGGGGACAGCTCGGACAACATTCCGGGTATCGACAAGGTCGGCCCGAAAACCGCCGCCAAGTGGTTGGGCAAGTATTCGACGCTCGATGCGCTGGTTGCGGACGCCGCCCATGTGGAGGGCAAGGTGGGCGAAAATCTGCGCGCCGGCCTCACCACCCTGGAACTCGCGCGCAAGCTCGCGACCATCCGCACTGACGTCACGTTGCCCGTATCGCTGGAGCAGCTCAAGCGGCAGCCGCCCGACACCGACGCGCTGCGCGCGTTGTACGGCAAGCTCGAACTGCGCTCGCTGCTCAAGCAGCTCGACGGCGCGGCCACGGGTGAAACAGCCAGCGCGCCAGATGCGCCCGCCGCCACCGGCGCGCCCATCATCGCCGGTGCACCGGCGGCAGCTGGCCTCAACGACGGCGCCCAGATCATCGCGGCGGCCCCGCGCAACTACGAAACCATCACCACCGAGGCGCAGCTGGACGAGTGGCTCGCGAAGCTCAGCGCCGCGAAGTTGTTTGCGTTCGACACCGAGACAACCAGCCTCGAGTACATGCACGCCGAGATCGTCGGCGTGTCATTCGCGATTGCGCCCGGCATCGCCGCCTATCTGCCGTTGCGGCACGACTACGCCGGCGCGCCCGATCAGCTCGATCGCGATGCCAGTCTCGCGAAGCTCAAGCCGCTGCTGGAGTCGGAGGAGCACGCGAAGGTCGGTCACCACTTGAAGTACGACGCGCACGTATTGTCCAACCACGGCATCCGGTTGCGGGGCATGCGCTTCGATTCGATGCTCGAGTCGTACATCTGGAACAGCACGGCTACTCGCCACGACATGGATTCGGTCGCCGAACGCTATCTCGGCATCCGCACCATTCATTACGAGGACGTCGCCGGCAAGGGCGCGAAGCAAATCCCGTTCAGCCAGGTGCCGGTGGACAAGGCGGCGGAGTATTCCTCGGAAGATTCCGACGTCACGCTGCGCCTGCACGAAGTGCTGTGGCCGCAGATTTCGACCGTGCCCGCGCTGAAGTCGCTGTACGAAGACTGCGAACA
>DATHJZ010000208.1:0-28671 GCA_035286365.1 Steroidobacteraceae bacterium
CGATGCCGACCGCCAGCCACTGCGGGTGAAACCAATCGGTCACGACGACGTGGCGTTCGGTGTTCCGGCGGGGTGCGATGCGCCGGCGGGCAAAATTGCCCCGCCATAGCGCGCGAAGAACGGACCGACGCCGTTCGATGGGGACGCGTCGTTCGATACTGGGGTCGGGCATGTGGCAGCGATTCTATGGGCGTCACGATCTCGCGAAACGTCACGAACACGCAATCGCGTGTGAGCCAAGTCCCATTTCGTCTCAGTAGCTGTAGCGCAGCTCCGCCATGACGCTGCGTCGAATCTCCCGGCCCTGCGGATCTGCGTATTCGCGATGCGTTTCGTTAAGTAAATTGAAACCCTTGACAGCGAGCTCGAGGTGGTCGTTCGCGCGCCACGCGCAGCGCGCGGACAGCTCGGTGTATTCCGGCGTCGATGGACTCGGCAACGCGCCGACCTTGCGCAGCACGGCATCCACGCTCACGCGCCCGAAATCCATCGATGACTTGAGCAGGTAACGCGTCGTCGGGTCATTGCCCGCCTGGCTCAAGCCGGCGAGTCCGGAGGCGCCTTCGCTGAACTTCAAACGCTTGTGCACCGAACGGAATCCGGGCGACAGGCGCCACCAGGAGTTCACCTGCAGATTGGCCCATGCCTCGACGCCGTACATGCTGCCCTCGATCAGGTTGTCCCAGCGCAGCGGCAACAACGTCACCGGGGTGATCTCGATGCTGCGCAGATCGTCGTACTCGTCGTAGAAAACACTGGCGGAGAACGACACGCTGGCATCGGGCTGGCCGCGATATCCGATTTCATACGCCGTGACTTTTTCCGGCTTGAAGTCGGGATTGCCGATCGCGAACAACTGATCGCCAACGAACTCCTGAACGTCCGTGTCGAAGGGCGTCGGTGCGCGAATCGCCTTCGAGCCCGCGATCCAGAAAAGAGTTGTGTCATTCGGCGCCCACGAAAGGCGCAGGTCGGGCAAGACACTCCAGTCAGAATAAGAGTTGTCCTCGAACTTCACGCCCGCGATCAGCTTCAGTTCGCCGGTCAGCGCAAAGTTGTCCTGCACGAACACATTTGTCTGTTCGAGCGTGCGATGGTCGGGCACGAATGCCAGCACGTTATTGACGGTGTTGTAGTCGTTGGAGCGACGGCCGATGCCCCAAATGAGATGGTGCCGCTCGCCCAGCTCCGTGCTCTGCTGCAGCTCGAAGTCGTACGTGTCGATGTCGTACTCGATACCGCTCGGCGGGTTGTCGCGCTGGACGTGATCGAAATACGCCTGTACGCGCGTTGCGACCGTACCCGCGTGTTCCCAGCGACCGAGCACGTTGGCGCCGGAGAACCCGACGTTGTCTTCCTCGAGGAAATCCTGTTCGGCGTGCTGGTAGTCGCCTTGCACGGTGAACATATTGTCAGGGCCGCCGAACTCGGTGCGAAACCCCGCCTGCAACTTGCTCCAGTCGTCCTCGGCGCCGTCCCCGTTGGCAAACTCGGTGGCGCCACGATCGAACCACTTGGCATACACGCGAAATGCGCCGTCGTTACCGAGCGCGCCGCCGTAGCGCGCGCCGACCGCCTGCTCTTCCTCGCCCGCGTCCAGCCGAACCAACACACCCTTCGTGTCCGCGACCTTCCGCGTAATGATATTGATCACGCCATTCATCGCATTGGCGCCCCACAACGTGGCGCCGGGTCCGGAGATGACTTCGATGCGATCGATGTCATCCATCAGCACATCCTGCATGTCGTAAACGACCCCGGAGAACAACGGCGAATAGACGCTGCGTCCGTCGATGAGGATGAGAGTCTTGTTGGAGAAATTCTGCAGATCAGGCGATCCGGCGAGGCCGCGCGCGCCATTCGAGTACTCGCTCGAGTTGAGCTGTGTCACCTGCATGTTGGGCGCGAGGCGGATTGCCTCCGGAAGGCTCAGCACACCCGTGCGCAGGATCTCCTCGCGCGTGATCACGTAGATCGAAGCCGGCGCGCTCGAGAGACTCTGCGCGGTTTTCGAAACCGAGGTGATCTCCACGTTGGCCAGCTCTTCGAGCGACATCCGGCTCAACGCGGTGATGGAATCGTTGGCGTCCGCCATGAGTTGTGCGAACGCCGGCGGCATCGCTCCCATGCCCGCGAGCACTGCGACCGCGATCTTCCTGCTGAATCCCCTGCTCAAAGGCTTCCCCTCAGTTCACGCGCCGCCACTCGGATTGCACAGGCGGATTTGCGGTACCGCGGCACATACGAATCCGCGCAATTCGACCAGCCAATCGGCCGGCGCTCCACGCGCGCCGCCACCGACAGCAATGCCGCAGCCACCTTGATGCGGGCGCGATCGGCCGCGGCCAAAGAAACCTCGAAGCGCACGTTCTTCTCAGTGTCGAGAAAATTGATGATGCCGCCCGCATCGAGGCCCTTTTCGTCATCGGTGACGATGAGGATGGGTTTGCCAATCGCGGTTTCGCGCAACGCGCGGGTCCGCGACAGCGGCCCCTCGCCGATGTAAAGAATGTGCACGCCGTCGAGCTCAGACACCTTCGTTACGCGGCGCACGATGGCGGAGCGGCCATTCACCGTCATCCGCGGCAACAACTCATCGAGTTGTTTGGCCACCGCTTCCGAGCCGGCTACCGCGATGACGAAGGGTCCCGTCTCCGGCGCGTCGTCGGGCCATTCGACGTACGAAGCGAAGCGATAGAGAAAAGCGGCCTTAACGGAGTCGGCTGAGATTTGTGCCGCGTGGGCTTGCGAAGCACCGATTGCGGCACACAGGCCAAACAACATCGCGCGCGAAAACAACCGGCGCGCGATAACCCTCAACTTCGACAACGTCGCGCTCCCGGCAGGCAAGTCTCGTAGGAATTCGCTGATTGCAGTGGACCGTAATTCCTATAATTAGGCAAGATGAGGACCCGTGAATCCATCCAAATCTAGGTCTCCTGGAAACAGCGCCGGGCGACTGTGGCGCACGCTGTCTTCGATCGGTCGCGCGCGGCGTAGTTTGAGCGGCAAGCTCATGCTTGTAATGCTTACAACCACGGCGATCGCGCTGTCGGCCGCGGGCGCGGCGCTGCTGTTCAGCGATCTGCGCGACAACCGCGCCGCGTGGGCCGACGATCTCGGCACCGAAGCCGCCATCCTTTCGTTGTCCTTGCAGCCGGCGCTGTCGTTCAACGATGTCGAGCTCGCGCAACGCAGCCTGAGCGCGTTGCAGGCGCGTGCTTCGATTCAGGCCGCGGCGCTGTACCTGCCGGACGGCAGTTTGTTTGCGCAGTATGTGCGGCCAGGAGAGGTGCCCGCGCCCGAGCGGCGGCCCAAACTCCTCGCGGGCGTGTACATCGACGGCGGACGCGTCGAGCAGGTCAAGGTCGTCATGCAGGGCGACGAGAAGCTCGGCGTCATCTATCTACGCGCACAGTACGACGTCGAGGGGCGCGTGCGTACCTACCTGAGCGCGCTCGGCGCCGTCATGCTGATCGGACTCGTCGCCGCCCTGCTCGCCGGAAGCTGGCTGCAGCGCGTCGTGAGCCGGCCCATGGAGTCCATGACCAATGTCGCCAAACAGATCGTCGAGCAGCGCGATTACTCCTTCCGCGCCGAAAAGCTGACCGACGACGAAATCGGCGTGGTCATCGACGCATTCAACAAGATGCTGGACGAAGTGGAGTCGCATTCGCGCGCGCTCGAGACGAGCGAGAAACTGTATCGCGCCATCGGCGAATCCATCAACTACGGAGTCTGGGTCACGGACGCCGAGGGACGCGCGATCTACATGAGCGATTCGTTCCTGCGGCTCGTGGGTCTGACGATGCAACAGGCGGCGGATGACGGCTGGCGTAACGTGCTGCATCCGGATGACATCGATGAAACGATGGCCGCCTGGAAGGAATGCGCGCGCACCGGCAGCATGTGGTATCGCGAGCACCGGATGCTGGGTGTCGACGGCAAGTACCATTCCATCCTCGCGCAAGGCGTGCCGATACGCGACGAACTCGGCCAGGTGCAGCGCTGGGCCGGTATCAACCTCGACATCAGCCGACTCAAGAATACCGAACGCGCGCTGCTAGAAGCCGATCGCCGCAAGGACGAATTTCTCGCGACCCTCGCCCACGAATTGCGCAATCCACTGGCACCGATTCGCAATGCCGTGCGCATTCTCGATTCGGATGCCGCCGACGAACGCCAGCGCAAGTGGGGCCGCGAGGTCATCGCGCGTCAGGTGCATCGCATGTCGCTGCTGCTCGATGATCTGCTGGACGTATCGCGCATCACGCGCGGGCAGCTCGAGCTCAAGAAAGATTACGTGGATCTGAAATCGGTCGTGGGGGTCGCGGTCGAGACCGCGCGGCCGCTGATGGATGCCAAGCAGCATCAGCTCGCCGTCCATCTACCCACCGAGAACATCAAGCTGGAGGCCGACCCGCTGCGCCTGTCGCAAGTCATCGGCAACCTGCTGACGAACGCCGCGAAGTACACCGACCCCGAGGGCGTCATCGCTTTGGACGCTCGCATCGAGAATGCCGAACTCGTCATCAGCATTCGCGACAACGGCATCGGTCTTCGGGAAGAAGTGATGCCGGGCCTGTTCACCATGTTCTCGCAGGTGAATTCCGCCGTGGATCGCGCCGAAGGCGGTCTCGGCATCGGCCTGGCGCTGGTGAAGGGCCTGGTCGCGCTGCACGGGGGCCGCGTCGAGGTGAAGAGCGAAGGCCTCGGCCGAGGTAGTGAATTCACCGTTCATCTGCCTCACAAGGTGCTGGCGCCGATGAGCACCGTGGCGGAGGAAGCAGATAGCGGTGCGGCCAATGCGAACTCGGTCCGCCGCGGGCGCGTGCTCGTCGCGGACGACAACCGCGATGCCGCCGAGTCGCTGGCGCTGGTGCTGAGTTTCGCCGGATACGAAGTGTCGATCGCATTCAATGGCATCGAGGCGCTGGAGATCGGTGCGCGCGAACGGCCGAACGCAGGCCTGATCGATATCGGCATGCCCGGCATGAGCGGCCACGAAGTCGCGCGCCGCATGCGGCTCGAAGCCTGGGGCAAGAATGCGGTGTTGATAGCCTTGACGGGCTGGGGGCAGGAGCAGGACAAACAAGCCGCCATTGCGGCGGGCTTCGACGCACATTTGACCAAGCCCGTCGATCCCATGGACATCGAACGCGTGCTGGGCGATCTGCTCAAGCCGTCGCAGGCACCGCGCGCCGGTGGGCCCAACGAATCCGTGAGCAATGCCTGAGGCGCTCGCGCCGGTCGCGCCGACCGCCATTCGCGGTCCGGCGCTGACGTTCACTGGCGATCCCTTTGTCGAGGGCGTTGCAGCAACGATGCGCTTCGAAGGCGACGCGATCGTTGCCATGGCCGGCGGCAAGATCAACCATTTCGGCCCCGCAAGCACGGTCAAATCGCTCCTGCCCGCGGGGACACATATATATGAGTACGGCCGGGACGCCCTGATCCTGCCCGGATTCATCGATTGCCATGTGCACTACCCGCAGACCCAGATCATCGGCGCTTACGGCGAGCAGCTGCTCGACTGGTTAGAGAAGTACACGTTCGTTGCCGAACAACAGTTTGCGGATGTCGCGCATGCGCGCGCCGTCGCGAATGTATTTCTGGATGAGTGCCTGCGCAATGGCACGACCACGGTTGCGAGCTTCTGCACCGTGCATGCGCACTCGGTGGATACATTTTTCGAGGCGGCGGCGGAACGTGGCATGCGTACGATCGCCGGCAAGTGCCTGATGGATCGCAATGCTCCCGAAGCACTGCGTGACACCGCCCAGCGTGGGTACGACCAATCGAAAGCGCTGATCGAGCGCTGGCATGGCAAGGGGCGCGCGTCGTATGCGATTACGCCGCGCTTCGCGCCCACGTCGACGCCCGAACAGATGGAGTTGGCGGGTGCATTGTGGAAGGAACATCCCGGCACTTACCTGCAGTCGCATGTATCGGAGAATCGGGACGAGGTGGCCTATGCGCGTTCGATCTACCCCGAGCGCGCGGGCTATCTCGATATCTACGACCATTACGGGCAGTTAGGCCCGCGGGCCATTTATGGCCATGGAATCTGGCTGACGGACTCGGAGTTGGCACGCATGCACGAGAGCGGCACGGCGATCGCGCACTGCCCCACCTCCAATATGTTTCTCGGCAGCGGATTGTTCGATCTGTCGAAGGCGAAACAGAAGGATCGGCCGGTGCGCGTCGGTCTCGCGACGGATGTGGGCGCTGGAACGACGTTGTCGATGCTGCGCACGATGGGAGCCGCATACCAAGTGGCGCAGCTCGGAGGCGGTAGTTTGTCCGCGCCGCTGGCGTTTTACCTGGCAACGCGCAGTGCGGCGCAGGCGCTGTACCTGGAAGACAAGATCGGCAGCCTTGAATTGGGGATGGAAGCCGATTTGATCGTGCTGAATATGAAGTCCACGCCGCTGATCGAATTCAGAATGCAGCGCTGCGAGTCATTTGAAGAGGCGCTGTTCGTGCAGATGACGATGGCGGACGAACGAGCCATCGCGGCGTGCTATGTGAATGGGCGTCAGATCCCGCACGGCGAATAGACGGCCACGCTCGAAGTCCAGCGATCTACCGGCCCGCGGGTGGCGCATTCGGGAATTGCAGCAGCTCGACGCGCAACGACAGGTACAGCTCGCGCACCCGGACCGAAAGGATGTTCGGCACTCGTGACGTCGGGTCGCGAAAGTCTGTGGGTGAAATGACCACGCGGACGTGTTCGGGGCCGGCCAAAGCCGCGAGCACGAAGAGGTCCTCCGCCGCCTCGTTTCCCATGGCCAGGCAGCCGATCGAAGCGCGTGCGCCGTGAATCATGATGTCGCCGCCGAGGTTGCTGCGGCCGTCGAGTTCCGCCGCCGCGCGGTCGAAGTCATTCGGATAGTTGAGCCGCAATGACAGGTGAAAGCGGCTGTTCGGGTTGAGGGCTTCAACGCGATAGACACCTTCCGGCACCTGGCGGTCGCCGTCGCCGATCTTCGGGCCGAGCGTGCCGCTTGCGCCCTGCACGCGATACTCCCTTACGAAGCGCCAGGACTCGCGCGAATCGTTGCGCCCGTACACCTGCAGGCGACGGATATCTTTGAAAGCGACATAGGCGAGTTCCGCTGGTGGATAGGAAAGCCCGGCACCGCTCAATTTGCCGCGCAGCCGCGATTCGACGTCCGCAGCGTATTCTGTCAGCCGGTCCTGCACCGTGTATTGACCGCGCAATCGCATGAGGCCGTAGTCGGCGATATCGCGTGCAGTTTCGCTCGCGCTCAGCGGGATCGCGATCGACGCAATCACGGCTACGGCCAGAACTGCTTTGCGGATAGGGCTCACCAGGCTAGGTTAGAGCTCCTGCACCAGCTTTTCGTTCACCCGCACCCTCTCGAGCTTCACTACCTTCGTGTACTTCACGATGGAACGCTGCGTCACGCCGTTGAACTCGCAATCCTTCAGCGTGATGTCATTCACCGGCGCCTGCGGCAATCCCTGCGAATCGAGCACGCGCACCGCGTTCTTCACTTTCAGTCGCTCTACCACCACATTGCGCAGCTGCGGGATGAACGGCCCGTTCGCGCCCTCTTCATAATTGAAGTCACAGGTGATCGCCGCACGGCCCACCCGGCCCACATTCAGATCGCGGTAATAGAAGTTCTCGAGCAAGCCACCGCGCAGCGCATTGTTCTTGAACCGGATCGCGTACCAGAGATCCGGGCTGTCCATCTGGCAGTTCTCGGCGAACACCCAGCGCGCGCCGCCCGAGATCTGACTGCCCACGACCACGCCGCCGTGACCTTCCTTCATGCGGCAGTTGCGGATCAGGATGTTCTGCGACGGCGTCGCGAGACGGCGTCCGTCTGCGTTGCGGCCGGAGTTCACGGCGATGCAATCGTCGCCGGTGTCGAACGAGCAATCTTCGATGAGCATGTGATCCACGGATTCGGGATCGCAGCCATCGTTGTTAGGGCCGTGGCCATACACGCTGACGCCGCGCAGCGTGATGTTGCGGCAGAGCACGGGATGGATATTCCAGAACGGCGAGTTGCGTAGCGTCACTCCTTCGATCAGCACGTTGTCGCAGTCATACGGCTGGATGAATGGCGGACGCAGCAGCGAGCCGTCACCGAACACTCGCTGTTCCACGGGCACATTGGCTTCGGCCATGTCGAACAACTTCTTGCGCGCCGGACGTTGATCGGGCATGCCCGGCTTCCAGCCGTACTCGGTCGTACCACCCCACGGCCCCTTCCACGCCCACCAGTTTTTCTCGCTGCCCTGCGCGTCGAGCGTGCCCTTGCCCGTGATCGCGATGTTCTTCTGTTTCCGCGCGTAGATGAGCGGCGAATAGTTCATGAGCTCCATGCCCTCCCAACGCGTGAACACGATGGGATAGCTCTTGGGATTGGTGTCGAACAACAGCGTGGCACCTTCGCTCACGTGCAGTTCAACACCGCTCTTGAGATGAATCGCGCCGGTGAAGAACGTTCCGGCGGGAACGAGCACGCGTCCGCCACCCTCTTTCGCGCACGCTTCGATCGCCTTCGCGATCGAATCCGTGTTCAACGTGGCGCCGTCGGCTCGCGCGCCGAACCCCGTTATGTCGAATACGCGCGCCGGGAATGTCGGCGCACTCACCTTGCGCGCGATGTCGGCGGCGCGTGCCCACGCGTCATCGACGCTGATGCTGGCGCTGCTTTCGCGCCAAGCCGCGAGCGTCGCCGCGGTGGCGGCACTCGTGAGCACGAATTCCCGTCGTGTCGTCCGTGAATGCATTCGAATCCCCCTGCCAACGCGCAATAACTCTTTGATATCTCCGCGATGAATCGCGGGCGCGGTCGAAGGGTATTCCTGTTCCGCGAGCACTTCAAAGAGCGCCGTGGTGCTATGGGGAACGCATCGCCACCGCGATTTCGGTGCGCACCTCGTTGCGCCGAATGCGCTTGCATCGTCTCACTACGGCAAACACCTACAGAATGAATCGCCACTTTGCTTCGCGCGCACTCGCACGTGTCGAGAATGTTTACAGCCGGCGAACTTTTGCGTCCGCTTCCGAGAAGATTTCATCTCTCGAGTTGCTAGATGCATCGTCGAGAAATTTTACAGCTCGAAAATTCTCGCTTTCGAATCACGCACAGTCAGGACTAGAATCGGCCAAAGCGAGTGAATCGAGCGGCGCAACGAATGACGAACGCGCCATAGTAAAAACTTTAATGCTCAGGGAGACCTAACAATGTTTCGGAAATTTCTATTGAGCGCAGCATTGATTGCCGCGGCCAGCGCGGCGACTGCGGGCCCTATCAACTACAGCGAAGGATTTGAAGACATCACCTCGCTCGCTGGCGCTGGCTGGGTGTTCAGCGACAACAGCACCCCCGGCGGCGAGAACCCCGGCTGGTTCCAGGGCAACAGCGGCATCTTTGCTGCTGAGTCCGGCTCGGCCGATTCGTACATCGCGGCCAACTTCCTGGGCGCGCCCATTGGCGGCTCGATCAACAACTGGCTCATCACGCCGGTTTTCTCGGTGGTCGAAGGCAGCGTGGTCAGCTTCTCGACGCGCACTGCCGATTTGGACTTCGGCGACAACCTCGAGGTGCTGTTCAGCTATGGCAGCTCGAACCTCGCGGATTTCACGAGCCTCGGCACGATCCTGAGCAGTGACTATCCCATCGATTGGACGACCGTGGGTTTTTCCTCGAGTGGCTACGGCGACCTCCGCCTGGCGTTCCGCTACTTCGTGCCGGATACCACGTCTGTCGGTGACTACATCGGCATCGACTCGTTCAGCGTCAAAGGTGACGTGGCGAACGTGCCGGAACCGGGAACGATCGCGCTGTTCGGTGTGGCGTTATTCATGATGGTTGTCGCCACGCGGCGCCGTCGCGAACAGATCTGAATATTTTTGGACGCGGCCGGATTTCCCGGCCGCGACCGCACCTCATTCGTTTTCAACGGATTCAAGGGAGAATCTCGATGAGAAAAATTCACATAACGCGACTTGCGACGGTTGCCGGTGCAGCCGGGGCCATCGCACTCGCTTCAATCGCATTTGCGTCCGGTGAAAAGGCTGCGCCGCAGCCAGTCACCGACGCCGTCAAAGTCGCCAACGTCGAGTTCGTGAACGCGACGCCGGCTCAGATCGCGCGGTTCAACGCCAGCTCGACGCCATCGAACGCAGGCATGCGCGCATACGTCGATCCGGAAACCCGCCAACTGCGGCCTGCCACGCAAGCCGAACTGGAAGAAGCGGCCGCTTCGCAAGCGCGCGTCGCCGCCCCATCGGCTGCGAAGCGCAGCGCAGGTTTCGCCGCCGCCTCATCGGGGCCGGTGGCCGTGAAACTCGCGAACGGAGCCAAGAAGTTGGTGCTCGACGAGTCATATCTCTCGTACGCCGTCGCAACGATCGGGCCCGATGGCAAGGTCAAAGCGGAATGCGTGGAGCAGCAGCCGAACGCAGCGGCGGCGCTGCGCGCCGCGGCCGCCAAGGCAGGAGTCGACAGCAATGAAAAATAAGAACCTCAGCAAACTGCGGCTGCTCGCTTCCACGGCGACCCTGGCAGTGGGACTCATGGCGGCTTCGTCCGCCAATGCGGCGGTGACGCTCCGCATCTTCAATATCAACGGTGCCGGCGTCGGCTTCAACGATGCGACTCCCGTCGCGCCTGTCGGTGGCAACCCCGGCACTACCCTGGGCCAACAGCGCATCAACGCCTTCGTTTTCGCAGCTCAGAAATGGGGCGCCACACTTACCAGCAATGTCGAGGTCCGCATCATTGCGCAGTTCAGCGCGCTCACCTGCACCGCGACCGGTGCAGTGCTGGGATCGGCCGGTGCGACCACGATCTTCTCCGACTTCCCGAACGCACCGCTCGCCGATACATGGTACTCCGGCGCGCTCGCTGACAAGTTGGCGGGCGAAGATCTCGATCCGTTCGATAACACGACGGGCACAGTCGATATCAGCGCCAACTTCAACGTGAATCTGGGGAACCCGGGCTGCCTGACGGGCACTCCGTTCTATCTCGGCCTCGACAACAATCACGGTCTCGCCGTGGATTTCGTCACGGTACTCACGCATGAAATGGGCCACGGCCTGGGATTCCAGACGTTTACAAACGGCTCGAGCGGAGCGCAGATCCAGGGCATTCCTTCGGTCTGGGATCACTTCCTGTATGACAACACGAGCGGCCTGAACTGGACTCAGATGAGCAACGCACAGCGCGTTGCGTCCGCCATCAACACGAACAACCTCGTGTGGACCGGCGCGAACGTCACCGCTGCGGCACCGCAGGTCCTGCTGGGGGTTCCACGACTGGTCGTGAGCGGTCCGGCTGCGGGCGCTAGCGCGGGCACCTACGACGTCGGATTGGCGTCGTTCGGACCGTTGCTGACCAACACCGCTGCTTCCGGGGACGTCATGCCCATCAGCAATGGCGGAGTAAACGGCGAAGGATGCCTCGCGTTCAGCGCTGCGGACAAGCTGGCCGTAACCGGCAACGTCGCACTCATCAGTCGCGGTGTGTGCGGCTTCGCGGTCAAGGTGAAGAATGCTCAACTCGCAGGCGCTTTGGGCGTGATCATCGCGGACAACGTGGCGGGCGCCGCGCCGCCGGGCCTCGGTGGCGCGGACCCGACGATCACGATTCCGACTGTCAGCGTCACGCTGGCCGATGCCACCAAACTGCGTGCGGCGCTCGTCAAGCGCTCGCGTGCGAAGTCGGGCGTCATCGGTGCAATGGGCAGAAACCCGCTGGTGCTCGCGGGCACGGATGCCCTGGGTCGCGTGAGGATGTACGCGCCGAATCCCTTCCAGGGAGGATCATCGGTGTCGCATTACGACATATCGGCCTCGCGCAACTTGCTGATGGAGCCGGCGATCAACGCCGACCTGACGCATGAAGTGACGGTGCCTTTCGACCTCACCTTGCAGCTGTTCCAGGACATCGGCTGGTAGGTTCGTAGATCATCCGGTAATAACCGGAGGGCGCCGAATGAAAGTTCGGCGCCCTTTTGTTTGCGGGGCTAACAGGAAAGATTGGCGCCCCCGGCCGGAGTTGAACCGACGACCTACCGCTTAGGAGGCGGTCGCTCTATCCACTGAGCTACGGGGGCGACGGCGGGGAGTTTAAACGGAGCCGCGAATCAACTCACGGATGGGTTCGAGGCGCACGCAGCGGATCGAAGAGTCGCAACCCTTCCCGCCTCGACCTCGATTGAACGTGGGGCGCGAACCCCTGACAAGGATGGTGGAGCGGAAGGGGATCGAACCCTCGACCTTCGCATTGCGAACGCGACGCTCTCCCAACTGAGCTACCGCCCCACACGTGAACCTGCCTGCGAACCCCACGGGTCCGGAAGGCGCGGGATTCTAGCATCGGGGCTGGCCTCGGCAAGGGAAACACTCTTAATATCCGGTACATGCTTGACAGCGGCGACAAGGCTCCGGAGTTCACCCTTCCCGACCAGGACGGTCACGACATTTCGCTCACCAGCATGCTCAAGGACGGCCCGGCCATCCTGTTTTTCTACCCGGCGGACTTCACACCCGGTTGCACGCGCGAGGTCTGCTCGATCCGCGACATCCACCGGGAAATCAGCCGCGCCGGCCTGACAGTCGCCGGCATCAGCCCGCAGAGCCCGGAGAGCCACAAGCGCTTTCGCGACAAGCACAGCCTGCCCTTCACCCTGCTGTCGGATGAGACGAAGGAAGTCATCAAGATGTTCGGGGTGAACGGCCCGCTGGGCTTCTGGGTGCAGCGGGTGACGTATCTGGTGGATCAGAACCGCGTCATCCAGGGACGGGTGAAGGCGCATTTCTCGATCGCCGAACACGAAGAATTCATCCGCAAGTCCATCGAGATCCGCGCGACGCCGGTCTGAAGGGACAGATTTATTTAATGACGAGGAGCCGTATCGTCATTAAATAAATCTGTCCCCGATCAATACTTCATCCGCAGTACCGACGCCTTGCCGATGGTCGGCACGGTGACGACATATAGCGTGTCGAATTCCTCTTCGCCGATGGGTGGCACTTTTCCAGCGTGCGCGAGCGCCGCGACGATCTCGGGGACCGTGTTGCTGTGACCGATCACGAGTGCCACGCCGCCGCGATTCTCCCGCAGGACACGGCGTGCGAGGTCGGACGAGTCGGTCTTGGATTCCACGACTTCGCCCGGAAGGTTCAGCCGCTGCTCGAGCGCTGCGGCGGTCTGCTGCGTGCGGCGCGTATTGGTGACGTAGATCTTCTGCACGCGGCCGAACATCTCGCTGTCGCCGAACATCTGCGCCAGCCGCGTCGCGCGCTTTTCACCTTCGGGTGACAGCGGCGCATCGGTGATGGCGCTGAGTTCTTTCTCGGCGTGACGCACGACCACGACCGTGGTGGTCGTGGCGGAGTTCCAGTAGCCGGCGGCCAGCGCGAGCGCCAGTACGGCGCCCATGGCTAACAACCACAAAGGGGCGAGAAACGTGCGTCGCCGGCGGGTGAGCGAGGGAGATTCGGGTGGGGATTCGGCGGCGACGTTCATGGCGTGGCGGATGATAAGCGCATTCTGTGCGGAAAATGGCGCTGGAAGAGGGGACAGTCCCGTTTGGGGGCAGTCCCCGTTCGCTCAACTGGCAGGTGGCGGAGCCGCGGCAGGTGCCGCGTCGGCAGCGGGCGCTGCCGGCGGATCTTCCTGGAACGGATCGATGGTCTGGATCGTGCCGTCGTCGTTGTAGTGAAGCTCGACCGGCTGCTTGATGTTGCGCAGATGCGTGTCGCCGTTCGAGACCTGGCTGTCGTGATAGAAGATGTACCATTTGCCACCCACTTCGACGATCGAGTGGTGGTTAGTCCATCCCAGCACGGGCTCGAGAATCCGGCCCTTGTAGGTGAACGGTCCATACGGTGACTTGCCCATTCCATATGCGATGTAGTGCGTGTCGCCGGTCGAGTACGAGAAGTAGTAGTTCCCCTTGTACTTGTGCACCCACGACGCCTCGAAGAAGCGGCGGTCGTGATCCTTCGACAGCAACGGCTTGCCGTTCTCATCGAGGATCTTCACGTCACGCGGCTTCTCGGCGAACTCGAGCATGGATTTTTCCATACGCGCGATCTTCGGGAACAGCGCGGGCGCGTCATCCGCCGGCTGCGTGTCGTCGTCAGGCGTGTACGCGCCCGTCTTCCACTTCTGCAGCTGGCCGCCCCACAAACCGCCGAAGTACATGTAGTACTTGCCGTCGGTGTCCTTGAACACGGCCGGATCCATGCTGAAGCTGTTCTTGATGGCTTCCGGCTGCGCCTTGAAGGGACCGGCGGGGTTGTCGCCCACGGCGACACCGATCTTGAACACGTCCTGCTTGTCCTTCACCGGGAAATACAGGAAGTACTTGCCACCCTTCTCGGCCGCATCCGGTGCCCACATCTGGCGCCCGGCCCACGGAACGTCAGCGAGGTCGAGCGCCACGTCGTGCACCTTCACGGCGCCACCGATGCCGTCGAGCTCGATCGGCCGGTAGTCGCGCATCGCGAAGTGGCTGCCGAGGTCGTCCTGCGGAACGCCCGCGTCGATGTCGTGCGAGCCGTAAATCCAGATCTTCCCCTCGAAGACATGGGCGGACGGATCGGCCGTGAAGATCTCGGCCAGCAGCGGCTGGGTCAGAAATCTGGACGGGTCGATGGTCTTTGGCGGCTCGGGCTTCGCTGCTTCAGCAGCCGGCGGCGGCGGAGGTGGGGCCTCTTTCTTTGCGCATCCGGCAAGAAAGGCAGTTGACGCAGCAATACTGGTGATTGCCACGAATAAGGTTCGTTGCATGGTTCGCGCTCTCGTGTAAGGAAGGGTCCGCGGGGCGGAAAATACCACTTCGATCAGAGGTTGGGCATTACGGCGAGCTTAAGGTGCGCCGGTTGCGACACGGCGCGGTAGACCCCACTGCCCTGCGGCTGGGACACCCACACGTACCCGGCTTCCTCGGTGTTGATGTCAAAACGCAGGTTGCGGCCCTCGTGCACGATCTCGCCGCGAATGCGCGCCGGGCGGTCGAGGTAGATCAACAACAGCCGGGTGCGGGTGTCGGTGTCTAACCACTCGCTCGTGCCGAGCGGTGTAATGCCCTCTTGCGGCAGCACGAATGGTGAGACTCGCGCGATACGTGCGGATGCAGGCTCGATGCTCATCCACTTCTGCGAAAACTCGGTGGGAACCAATGCCTCCGCGAGACGCAGGTAGCGCACGTTGAGATCGATGGTGAAAGACAGGTCGGGCTGCAGCACCACCGGTGCCAGTTCGCCGGCGTTCGGCGCGCCATAGATGTCACCGACGACATAAGGCACCCACAGGCGCAGCGGTTCACTGGGTGCGGAACGCGGCGTTTTGGCATCCGCTTCGTAGAAGGCCACGTGCGACTTGATGATCCAGTCCGGGTGTGGCGGCGCCGCGTCTTCGCTGCGCGGGCTGCAACCGGCGGACACGGCTAACAGAGCGCAGGCGCTGATGGAAAGGACGGCACGCAGACTCATGGCCGGCGATTCTACGGGCAGCCGGGCAATCCGCGCCGGGCGATCCGAGACGGGCAGGTGGTTTTCTGCGACGCTATCGGCAGTAAACCGATCTTGTCGCCAAACTATGTCTCACACCGGAGCGTCCACATGATCCTAGCCGTACTGCTCGTGCTCGCGCTGTTCGTCATCCAGACGCTCCTGCCCGGCCGTTTCCGCGACCCGGTGGCGCCCGGCCAACCCGGAAAACTGGCCGAAATTCTCGGCAACCGCGACCACATGAGACCGCTGACCCCGGTCGGACTGCGCGCCGCGCGTGCGCTCGCCAACATCCAGGAAGCGATGCCGGTCTTTCTCGGACTCGCACTGATGAACTTAATCGCCGGCACCGCGGCGGCGATGGCTACCACCGGCGCACTGATCTTCCTGATCGCCCGCGTGATCTACGTGCCGCTGTATTTGTCGGGTGTCAACGCGCTGCGCACCCTGGCCTGGGTGGTCAGCTGGGTTGGGCTGATCATGATGCTGATACCGCTGCTCGAGCGCGCCTGAAAACGAACTAGTAGATCAGGAATTCTCTTTCTTGAGCTGCTCGTTCAGCAGCTTGCGGTCTTCCTTCATCTGCTTGGTGTCGATCGGGCGGATCTCCTTGATGAAGCACCGGTCGCGACCAACGATCACCTTTTCGAACTTGTCGACCGTGTTCCCGGTGGAGGTCACGGCGATGGTATTGGCAAATTGCAGATCGGGGCAGTACCCGGTGACCGTGAGTAGATAGGCCTTGTTGACGCCCGACCAGACGACGAGTTGATCCTTCGACACGGCGGACCATCCGTCGTAGTTGCCCAGATAGAAGGATTTGACCGGCTCGCCCGCGTACTCGGTGTAGTCGAGCTTCGGCGCGTTGAGTTTGGCGAGCGTGGCGGCGCAGCCGGCCAGCGACGTCGCGGCTAATATAGTTGCGACCAGTGAAATCTTCATAACCACCTCTTGCGAAATACGACTCTCATGTCGTGAGTGGAGTTCCCGGCCCTCCTGGTTCCTCAAGAAACGTTAATCAACATTCATTGCAGCGTTCATCTGCCATTCAGGATCTGCACGTACGAGACTAGCCCCAGTATGAGGGCGGATGACGTCATTGAAACAGGCCGAAAGCATGACCTCGCCGCCGCGACGACAGAATCGTACAAATCGTTGCCCTGTTTTTGCTCTTCCAGGGCGACCTGCCCTTCGAATCAGGTTCGGCCCTCGATCGTCAGCTTGTCGCCGACCATCCGGCGTATCGCAACATAGAAGATGGGCGCGAGCAGGACGCCCAGGACTGCGGCGCTCAGCATGCCGCCCGCGACGCCGGTGCCGAGCGCACGGCGCGCATTCGCACCGGCGCCGGTGGCGAACACCAGCGGCAGCACGCCGAGGATGAATGCGAACGAGGTCATGAGGATCGGCCGAAGTCGCAGACGCGCGGCTTCGATCACAGCCTCGTAGAGCGGCTTGCCGCGCTTCTGTTCCTCGAGCGCGAACTCGACGATCAGGATCGCGTTCTTCGCAGACAGGCCGATGATGGTGATCAATCCGACCTTGAAGAACACATCGTTGGGCTTGCCGGTGAGAAAGGCCGCCAGCGCCGAGCCGATGATGCCGACGGGCACCACGAGCAGCACCGCGATCGGCGTCGCCCAGCTTTCATAGAGCGCCGCGAGGCACAGGAACACGACGAAGATCGACAACGCGAACAGCATCGGTGCCTCTGCTCCCGAGAGCCGCTCCTGGAACGATTGCCCCGCCCAGTCGAAGCTGAAGCCCGGCGGCAAATCCTCTCGCACGATGCGCTCGACTTCGTTCATGGCTTGACCGGAGCTCTTGCCAGGTCCCGGACTGCCGTTGAGATTCACGGCCGGAAAGCCGTTGAAGCGCGCCTGCGCCGGAGGCGCGATGGTCCACTGCGAACGCACCACGGACGACAACGGGACCATGCCATCGGTGGCGGTGTCGCCCGCGAATGAAAACCGGTTGGTGGTGGAATCCGTCCCGGCCGGCAGATAGAAGCGGCTGAACGATTCTTCGCTGCGCCGGAATTCGGCGTCCGCCTGCATCGTGACGCGCAACACCCGGCCTTCGAACATGAAGTCGTTGACGTACACCGGCGCCAGCATGAGCTGCAGACCGGTGTAGACGTCCGAGATCGACAGACCCATCGATTCGGCCTGCGTGCGGTCCACCGAGAGTTTGAGCTGGGGCGCGGGCGGCAATTCGTTCGGCTGCATGCTGCCGATGTTCGGATTCTTGGTCGTCGCCTTGCCGAGGAGCGCTCCCATGGCCCCATACAACGCCGGGCGACCGGCCGCGGCCCGGTCCTCGAGCCAGAAATCGAAGCCGCCGAAGGCGCCGAGGCCGGCAACGGTCGGGAAGTTCGCGAAGAACGCCATGCCATCGCGGGTCTGCATGAACGCCATGCCGTTCGCCCACGCGATGAAATCCGTAGCGCTCAACTTGCGGTCGCCGTAATCCTTCAGCTTGATGAAGAACATGCCAACGCTTTCGCCACTGCCGATGAAGCTGAAGCCCGTGACCTCGAACACCGAGTGCACCGCCGGGTTCTGTTTGAGCTTGGCGCTGACGTCACGCATGAACTCGCGCGTGCGCGGCTGGCTCGAACCGGGCGGCATCATCACCATGCCGATCGCGAAGCTCTGATCCTCTTCCGGCACGAAGCTGCCGGGCAACCTCCAGAACAGGATGAAAAAGCCGCCGATCAGCAACACCACGAACCCCGCCAGCCAGAAGCGCTGATGGCGCAGGCCGAACTTCACAGAACGCAGATAGGAACCCTGCGTCTTTTCGTAGCCGCGATTGAACAGGCGGAACACCGTGTTCTCTTTCAGGTGTTCGGGCCGCAGCATTGTCGCGCACAGCGCCGGTGTCAGCGACAACGCCAGGAACGCCGAGAAGCCCATCGAGATCGCGATGGTCATCGCGAACTGCTGGTAGATCATGCCGACCGAGCCCGACTGCAGCGCGCTCGGGATGAACACCGCGGCGAGCACCACGGAGATCGCGATGATCGGGCTCGTGATCTGCGTCATCGCCTTGCGCGTGGCTTCCTTCGCCGGCAGATGGTCCTCGCGCATGATGCGTTCGACGGACTCGATGACGACGATGGCGTCGTCGACCACGATGCCGATGGCCAGCACCATGCCGAACAAGGTGAGCTGGTTGATCGAGAAACCGAACAGCGCCATACCGATGAACGCGCCCATCAAGGCCACGGGCACGACCAGCGTCGGGATCAGCGTGGCGCGGAAGCTCTGCAGGAACACGAGCATCACGATGAACACCAGCACGATCGCGATGCACAGCGTGACGATGACTTCGTGGATGGCCGAGTCGATGAAGATGGTGGCGTCGAACGGCAGGAACCACTCGACGCCTGGCGGAAACGAGCGCGCGAGTTCGTTCATGCGCGCCTCGACCCCCTTCGCCACGTCGAGCGCGTTGGCGCCGGGCGAGAGCAACACGCCGAAGCCGGCCACCGGCTGGTCATCGAGGCGCACGTCGAACGAGTACGTCGACATGCCGAGCTGCACGCGCGCGACGTCCTTGAGACGCACGCTCGTACCGTTGGCATCCGTGCGCAGGATGACGTTCTCGAACTCTTCGATGCTGCTGAATTGTCCCTCGGCCGACACCGGCGCGACGACCTGCTGCCCCGGCACGGACGGCTGCTCGCCGAGCGCACCCGTGGCGAACTGCACGTTCTGGCCGCGGATCTTGTCCGCGACGTCCGCGGCGCTCACCTTGAAGCTGCGCATCTTGTCCGGATTGAGCCAGATGCGCATGGAGTACTCGGCGCCGAACTGTTCCGTCTGGCCGACGCCGGGAATGCGCGAGATCGAATCGATCACCTGCGCGGCAACGATGTTGTTGAGCGCGTCCGACGGAACGGTGTTGTCCTTGGAACGCAGGCTCACCGCCATGAGGAAGCCGGAGTTCACCTTCGCGACGCGCAGACCCTGCAGCACGACGTCGCGCGGCAGGCGTGGCTCGGCGAGCGCTACGCGGTTCTGCGTCTGCACCGCCGCCGTGTCCGGGTCCGTGCCGGTCTCGAACACCAGCGTGATGTTGCCCGCGCCGTTGGACGACGACGCCGAGAAGTACATCAGATTGTCGATGCCGGTGAGCTGCTGCTCGATGACCTGCACGACCGTGCGTTCCACCGTGTCGGCATTCGCGCCCGGATACGTGGCGCTGATCTGCACCTGCGGCGGCGCGACGTCGGGATAGGCCTCGGCCGGCAGCTCACGGATGGCGAGCACACCGCCCAGAGTGATGAGGACCGCGATCACCCAGGCGAAGACCGGGCGGTCGATGAAGAACTGCGCCATTGCTAACTACCCTGTGTGGCAGCGGCCGCGGCCGGCGGCGCGTCGCTCGCAGGGGCGGGAGCGCCGGCGGGTTTCGTGCCGGGCGCCGGAACCACGGCCGCCTTGGCGGGCCCGCCCGGCTGCACTTTCTGCAGGCCCGAGACGATAACCTGGTCGCCGTCCGCGAGACCGCTCGAGACGACCCAGTCGTTCTCGACAGTCGCGACGGTTTCGACGCGCTTCTGCGCAACCTTGCCGTCGGCGCCCACGACCAGCACGAACGGACCCTGTCCATCGCGCTGCACCGCCAGTTGCGGCACGCGGAAGCCCTTGTTGAGCGTGCCGGCCGTCAGGCGCACGCTGACATACATGCCGGCGAGCAGCGTGTGGTTCGGATTGGCGACGCGCCCACGGAACGCGACCGATCCCGTGGTCGGATTCACGCTGTAGTCGGAGAAATCGAGCGTGCCTTTTTCGTCGTAGAGCGACCCATCGGGGCGCACGAGGCGCACCTCCGCGAGATTGCCGGCTGACAGGGTCACGGCGCCGGAGGCCTGCGCGCGTTGCAGGCGTTCAAAATCTGTCGCCGGCTGGTCGAAGTACACGTACATGTTGTCCATCTGCTCGACGGTCGTGAGCAAAGTTGCTTCACCCTGCCCCACCAGTGCGCCTTCGAGCACGCGCAACTGTGTGGCGCGTCCCGAGATCGGGGCCGTGATCGTGGCGTAGCCGAGATTGATGCGCGCGGTCTGGGCGCGCGCACGCGCGGCCGATACCTGCGCGGCGGTGGACCGCTCGAGCGCTTCCGAGTCGTCGAGCTGCATGCGGGAGACGAGGTTCTGCTTCGTCAGCTCGCGGTTGCGCTGCGCGGTGACGCGCGCATTCGTGGCCGCGGCGTCTGCCTGTTCCTGGTCCGCCTGCGCGGCGGCAAGCTGGGCGCGATAGGGAGCTGGGTCGATCAGCACCAGGGGCTGACCCTCCTTGACCATGCTCCCCTCCTTATATAGGCGCTTCTGCAGCACCCCCGGGACACGGGCCCGCACGTCCGAGGCGCGCACGGGTGCGAGTCGGCCAGAAGCCTCGCGCACCAGCGGGACTGGCTGCGCGTGCACCACGACGACGCCGACCTCGGGCGGCGGCATTTCACCCGGTGCTTGGCCCTTGTTGGAGCAGGCGGAGACAAATATGGCGGCGACAGCCGCTACGATCAGCTGGACTCTTGAAGGCATTTTGTTTTGGGCTCGACGGGGGTTGGGGGTTCCGTCGGCGAAGTGCCGGTAGTCTAGCGCAGCGCTCGCCCGATCACGACTGAAAGAGTCGCGTGTATTAGGTTTCGTCGCCCGCGGATTGCAAGGCAGTGGAAATTCCGATGTCGGAATCGGTGAGGTCCGTGGCGGTCACGCACAGCGCGAACCATTGCATTGAGCGAGTGCAGCATGTGCCGGCCGGTGCTCCTCCCCAGGGCAGCAGCTTCACGGTCGCCAGCCCCGGATCTGGGCCCACGGCCGGCCGCAGGTCGGCCGCGCCGCCACCGGTTCGATCCGCAAGCGTCCGCCACCGCTAGCGCGGCGCCTCGATCAGGTAGCCCTTCGCGGCCAGCCGCGAAAGATAGCCATCGTCGCGCGTGAGCTTGGCCAAGGGCACAATGGCGAAGGTAGTTTGATGAGCGGCGAGACTCTGCTCTGCGGCGCCGATCCACAGCACGTAGAGTTGCTCGCGGATATCGCCCGGAATCACCTCGCGTGCCACCTGCGAGCTCATCACTGCCATCACACAGGGCAGCGATGGATTGGGCAGCGGCGGCAGCCCCGCCAGTGTTTGCAGGTCCCCGGTTGCCCAGGCGCGCGCGCGCAAATTTTCGGTATCGCGATCGGACAGAGCTTCGGTCAGCTCGAGCGTGGTGGCGAAACACTCCACGTCCGCCAGGGATTCGCGTGAGAACTCCTTGATCTTGGCGCGGATGTCGTCGCGCTTGAACGTGAAGGTCAGCGTCGGTGTGGTCACCGTGATCTTCTTCTGCCTGGCGAGCTTGCCGACCACGTCCCAGACCATGCCGCTCTCGCGCAGCTTGAGCTCATCGAACGCCGCCTTGCGTAGTTTGTGGGCCGCGAATATCGGCCGCCATTCCTCGACCCCGGACTCGCGCCCGAGGTAGAGCTTCTTCTGTACCAGCCAGCGCGCGTACAGATCGGGAGGCAGCAGATCCTTCAGCCTGCCGTCTTCGGGATTCTTGCGCGCCTTGAGCACCGCCGGCAGCAACATGAGACCGCGGAACAGGCCGATTTCCTCGTCGGGCTTCATCGTGACGGAGGCGTCACGCAGGATTTCCTGCGCCCCGCTCAACACCGCCTCCACGTCTTTCGACTTCCACTCGATGCGCTTCGGCAGCGGCGGCGGATCGCCGATGATCCACAAGGTGTGTGCGCTCGCATCGTCGGCGCGTGTCACCTTCCACATGCCGGGCCCCGGAAACTCTCCGTTGACCACGACCTCTTCGAGCGGCGCATCCTGCGCGGGAATCTCGGCTTGGGCGATTGCCGCGGCGAGCATTATGAAAAGGGCTGACGGCATGCGGCGGCGCATGCGGGCGAGTGTATCGCGCGCGCGGGCAAACTACGCGTCCTGACCCCGGCCCAGCTGCTCGAGATGAGATTGCAAGCTCATGCGGTCCAGCGATCGCACCGGCAGGTTGGCGAACAATCGCAGGCGGCGCTCCAGCTCCTTGCGGGTGCGGATCAGCGCCTGGCGCCGTTCGACGTCGTCGTCGAATTGTTCAGGATCCGTGCAGCGCCAGTGCGCCGTGATGGGATGACCCGGCCACATTGGCGGCGCTTCTCCCGCGGCGGTGTCGCTCAGGGTGAACACAAAATCGAGCGGCGGAGAATCCGGCGCGCTGAATTCGCGCACGTGTTGCGGTGGATGTTCGGGTGGCGAAAGACCGGCATGATTCAACAGCTCGACGGCAAGCGGGTCGATCTTCGATGCAGGTCGCACTCCGGCACTGAACGCTTCGAGTTGTCCGCGGCCGATGGAATTCGCGATGGCCTCCGCCATCATGCTGCGTGCTGAATTGCGTTGTGAAAGAAACAGGATCCTGAAAGGTTGGCTTTCCACGCGGAAGTTCCTTTGCATACCATCGATCTGGCAGGCAAATCTTCGACGAGGGTCCGGTTTTTCCCTGTAGGGACTTGCTCCCTGTCGCTGTCAGTCGCAGCGGGCACGCCGCGCCGCCGCGCCTCGAATTACTGAAAGCGCAACACCGCCACCGATTTCGGCGGCAGGCGCAGCACCCACTTCCCGCCGTCCTTCTTTGCGCTGATGGGCGCCGGTTTCACGGCCTCGGGCGCATCGACCGTATTGCGCGCATCCATTGCCTTAGCCGTGAGCACACGACCCACCGCGGATTTGACCGCGGCATCGGTCACCGCAGTCGAGACCACCGCCTCGCGATTCGGATCGAGGTTCACCAATGCGAGCACGATGTGTCCTTCGGTGTCGCGCGCAGCAGACACGTTCACCGACTCGACCGTGTACTTGCCGAGCTTGTACTCGGGAGTGGTCACGTCGGTCGGCAGGAAAATCGCGCCCTGGAACGGGATGTACATCTGGAACACGTGGTAGGTAGGCGTCAGCGCCATTTTCGCGCCGTCGGTCAGGATCATCGCCTGCAGCACGTTTACCATCTGCGCGATGTTGGTCATCTGCACGCGCTTCGCGTGTCGGTGGAAGATGTTGAAATTGAGCCCGGCGACCAGCGCGTCCCGCAACGTGTTCTGCTGGTAGAGAAAGCCCGGCTCGCGGCCAGGCTCGGGGTCGTACCAGGTGCCCCACTCATCCACGTACAACGCGACCTTTCCCTGGCTGTCGTTCTGATCGAGGATCTTCACGTTGTTGGCGATGTACCCGTCGATCAGCATCGTGTGCTGCAGCGTCGAGATCCATTCCTGTTCCGGAAAACCGGTGGAGTTGCCCTTCTTCGCCCACACGCCCGTGGGCGTGGTGTAGTAATGGTGCGAGATCGCGTCCATGTCGCGGTGCACGTTGGTAGTTAGTACGGAGACCCAGTCCGTGCCGGCGTCGTTGCCGCCGCTGGCGACGATCTTCGGCCGATGGCCGCGCGGCGCCTTCACGTAGGTGGCGTACTGACGAAACAGGTTCGCGTAGTACTCAGGCGTCATGTTGCCGCCGCAGCCCCAGGTCTCGTTGCCGATGCCGAAGAACTGTACTTCCCATGGTTGTTCGCGGCCGTTCTTGCGACGCTCGTTCGCGAGCGTCGAGACGGTGTTCGACGTCATGTACTCCATCCAGTCGGCCATCTCCTGCGGACTGCCCGAGCCCACGTTGCCGCTGATGTACACCTTCGTGCCGATCATCTCCGCGAAGGTCATGAATTCGTGCGTGCCGAATTCGTTCGTCTCGGCCACACCGCCCCAGTGTGTGTTCACCTTCACCGGGCGCTTGGAACGTTCACCGACGCCGTCGCGCCAGTGATATTCATCGGCGAAGCATCCACCGGGCCAGCGAACTACCGGCACGTGCAGGTCCTTCAGCGCCTTGATCACGTCATTGCGATAGCCGTTGGTATTGGCAATGGACGATTTCTCGCCCACCCACACGCCTTCGTAGATGCCGGCGCCGAGATGCTCGGCGAACTGGCCGTAGACATTCGGGTTGATCACGGGCCCGGGCTCGTTGGCGCGCACGTTGACCGAAACCTGCACGGGGGCCGCGGCGGACGCTGAGCCTGCGATGGCGACGAACGCGAGCAGCAGCGCGGCCGAGGCGACCCGCACCTTCGTACGATGAATCATCGCTCCCCCTTTCGAACGCGCGCCGGTATGCGCCCGTAGTTTACTCAGACAATTGCGATGCTAGCGGCGGGCCCGGGGCACCGCAAGGACGCGTCACGACTACGCGACCCGCAGCGCCCGCATGTTCGTGGCGGGCTTGGGGCGTTGCTTGATCGGTGTGTCCATGATCGCGAGCCGGATGAGTTCGGCCATCGCTGCGCGTGCGCCCTCGGCGTCCTTGGCCGCGATCGCGTCGTAGACGCGCCAGTGGTCCGGCACCGGATCCCGCTTGAGCGGCGCGATGCGTTGTTTGAATTCGGTCAGCGCATTCACCGCGGCGGTAACGCCATTCGTCAGCGAGACGATGAACGGATTCGCGGTCGCGCCGAGCAGCGCCGCGTGAAATTCCTTGTCGGCGAGGCGACCGGCCTCGACGTGCAGCGTGTGCATGGTCATCGCATCGAGCGCGCGCCGC
This sequence comes from Steroidobacteraceae bacterium, assembly GCA_035286365.1. Classification (GTDB taxonomy): domain Bacteria; phylum Pseudomonadota; class Gammaproteobacteria; order Steroidobacterales; family Steroidobacteraceae; genus CADEED01. Next base: position 25,105 of record DATHJZ010000208.1, read on the forward strand.
ATGATGTCGAGATGTGCCTGGTTGCGCCGCACGGCGGCGAGCGCCGCAGCGGCGGGCTCGACGATGGTTCGCAGTTCGAACAAACCGTGCAGCACCTCGGGCGCGGGCTCACCCGAAAATACCCACGACAGGACATCGGGATCGAGCAAATGCCACTCTTCCAGCGCGCTCACACGTGTGCCAACCCGTGGACGACTGTGCACCAGCCCCTTGGCCGACAGTATGCGCATCGCCTCGCGATAGGCGGTGCGCGACACCTTGCGCCGCTCGCTCGCCTCGACCTCTCCGTCGAGCACATGTCCAGGCCGGTATCGGCCCGACACTATCAATACGCCGATGTCGCGCGCGATGGTGCCGTGCAGCCGCAACGGCTTGCGACCCTGAGGAGGTGCGTCGTGGGCACCAGCCGTCTCCTTCGTTTTTTTCCTGGCAGCCATGGCAGCGCGGAATTCTCCACGCAGTGCCGCGCGACTACAAGGTAGTTCGCCGCTGTCCGGCGGTTTTGGCCGATTGTCCAGCGGACACGGTTTTCGCACGCAACGCATTGATATCCAGCCCGGAAATCCATCCGCGCGCACACCGCTGAAACGGCCTTTACAGATCAAGTTTCATGAATGTCCGAGTATTTGCGGGCTGTTTTCGCGAACAGCATGGATATAGTTCTGATCATGGAGTGATGACACGCCCGACATTGCAAAGCCTCGCCCGCTGCCGCTAGCATTTGTCCGAGTAATAAATATGCGGACAGGCTTGCCCGACCAAGCCGTCCGTCAGAGGGGGAACACACGTGGCGGGACTAAATCGGATTACATCGGCGTCCGCTGTTGCGGCGCTTTCAATCTCGGTCTCCGCGGTCGCCCAGGAGGCATCCGCTCCCGCCGAGCCTGTCGAGACCGTCATCGTCACCGGCGTTCGCGAGAGCCTTTCCAAGGGTCTCCAGAACAAGAAGGAGGCGACCCAGGTCGTCGAGTCGATCGTCGCCGAAGACATCGGCAAGCTTCCCGACAACAACGTCATCGAAGCGCTGCAACGCGTCACCGGCGTGCAAGTCACCGAGCGCTCCGGCGGTGAGGCGAACGGCATCGTGATCCGTGGTCTCAACGACATCACCACGACCTGGAATGGCCGCAACTTCTTCACCGGCGTGGGCCGCTCGGTGCAATTGCAGGATATTCCCGCCAACCTAATCAGCCGCATCGACGTATTCAAGACGCGCTCCTCCGACCAGATCGAAACCGGCCTGGCCGGCCAGATCGATGTGCGCACTCGCCGGCCGTTCGATCTGCCGGGCATGCAGCTGTCCTTCAGCGCCCGCGCCGTCGATCAGGAGCAGCGCGATTCACTCGACCCCAACGCGAGCTTCCTGGCGGCGAATACCTGGGATAGCGACGACGGAAAGTTCGGCGCCCTCATCAACGTGAGTTTCGGGCGCACGCGTTACCGCGACCAGAGCGTGACCGCGGGCGCCCTCGTCCCCTTCGTCACCGCCGATGGTCCGCTGCCGGCGGGATTCACGCCGCTGCAGCGCGTGTTCAATGGAGATCCGCCGATCTGGCAGGCCGGCCTCGACCGCGGCCTCCCGTCCGAGCCGGGCTCGGTGCTGGACTTCGACACTTCGCCCGCCGTCGCGAACTTTCCCTATCTACTTGCGCGCGACGCATTGTTCGCCAGCGACTTCGAAGCGGATCGCAGGCGACCGGCCGCCAACATTGCTTTGCAATGGGCGCCCAACGACAGTTCGGAGTACACCTTCGAGGCCTTCTACCAGGGTTATCGCGAGGAGATGTTCAACAACCTGCACTTCACCTTCGCCGACTGGTGGGGCACCCTCGGCCCGGATCCGGCGTCGACGATCACGCTGTACCCCGACAGCAACCTCATCAAGACGCGCGTGGTTGGCGCACCCTTCGGCTTCAACAGCGGCGATTCCACCGATCAATCCACGGACACCTACGTCTACGCATTGAACGGCAAGTGGGAAATCGGCGGCCGGCTCACCCTCGAGGCGGACTTGTCCGTGCAAACCAGCCAATTCGACAGCGAGTTCATCGCCGTGCGCACCGAGCGCGTGCCTGCTTCGATCAGTCTCGACTTCAATGCCGGCGGCGGCATGCCTTCCTGGCACTTCAACGACGACGCCGAGATGCTGGACGCGTCGCGCTGGAACATGGGCCAGCTGTTCCAGAACAAGAGCAAGGATCTGGGTAAAGCCCAGACGCTCGCCATCGATGCCGATTACGAACTCGGCGGCGATGCGGCCATGTTCAAGAAGTTGAGTTTTGGTATGCGTTACGACGACCGCGGCGCGGTGCATCGCCAGCCCGTGACGACCGCCTCTCCCTTCCTGCCGGCGCCGGCGACGCTCGCGGCGATGCCTGAAGGAATGCTCTGGTCGAACAGCGGCTTCATGGACGGCAACGCCGACGTGCCAACCAGCTGGCTCGTGGCCAACGGATACTGGATCCACGATCACGCCGACGAGGTGCGGGCGCTGTACGCGCAGCCGGCCGGCGGTCCTGAGGTGGTAAGGTCGTACGACGTGAAGGAACGCACGGCCTCTGCCTATCTACAGCTCAACATGCAGTTCGGCGACAAACTGTTCGCGGAGGCGGGCCTGCGCTACGTGAAGGTCAGCACGCCGATCGAGTTCAACGATCTCGTTGCGCCGGGCCAGCCGGAAACCAGCGCGGCAAGCTCGGTCAGCGACCTGATGCCATCGGCGACGCTGCGTTACAACATCACGGACGACCTGCGGCTGCGCCTCAACTACGGCGAGACGTTGCGCCGCCCGAACTTCGACCAGCTCAATCCGAACTTCACGCTGATCGAGGATCTGACCGGCGTGGGATACGGGTCGGGCACGGGCGGCAACCCGGAGCTCGAATCCGCGAAGGGCAAGAACTACGACGCCACGGTCGAGTGGTACTTCGCCAAGGACAGCGCCATCTACGCCACGTACTTCAAGCGCAAGATCGATGGCTTGGTCGTGCCGTACGTGCAGTTGCTGACCATTCCGGGCACGGGACTCAACGTCGATCAGTTCCAGGTCGTGCGCCCGGTCAATGCCTCTGACGGAGTTCTGGATGGTGTCGAGCTCGGCTTCCTGTACTTCCCCGACAATCTGCCGGGCTTCCTCAACGGTTTCGGAATTCAGGGCAGTTACACGGACATGAAGTCCGACCAGAACGTGCCACGCTTCGACGACACCGGCGCAGTCATCGGCCAGGATCGTTCGGCGTTCTTCGGCGTTTCCGACACCTCGTATAACGTCACCCTTGCCTACGACAAGTACGGTGTCGGCGCCCGCCTCTCGTACGTGTGGCGCGACAATTTCCTCGCCAACAACGAGGCGCGTCTGTTCGCGAATCCGATCGGCATCTGGAGACAGCCGGAAAAGAGCCTGGACTTCCAGGTGAATTACGACATCACCGAAAAGCTCGCGGTGTCGTTCGACGCGGTGAATCTCACCGAGGAAATCCAGAAGTCCTACTACGCATTCGCGGACGTCGGTGGACCCGACCAGTTCAACTTTGGAAACACGCTGATCAGCCGCTCGTTCGCGCTCGG
>DATHJZ010000209.1:0-9356 GCA_035286365.1 Steroidobacteraceae bacterium
GTCGCAAGCTCTTAGCTGTTCGGAGACCAAGCTTCAATGAAAACCTCGTTGCGAAATCTCAACACGTTCGGCGATGTTGCCGCAGAGGAAGATTCCGTTCTTGAATACTTCCTAACCACCGATGCGGTAAGGCGCATAGAGGCGAACGAGGGTTTTTTGGTCCTCGGAAGAAAGGGGGCGGGCAAGACAGCGCTTGTCAGACATTTTGGTGAAGGCAAGTCTGGCGCACTTTCAAAGGCCCTGAACCTTCGACGCTATCCATGGGCACTGCACGCAAGCAGAGTTGATCGCGGAGCCTCAGAGATCGAGACCTATGTTTCGTCGTGGAGATTCTTAATTGCAGTTGAGCTTGCTTCTCTTGTCCTGACCCGGACCGAACGTCCGCAGTTCGATCAAGTCATTGCTCTTCGCCGATTCATGGATGACAACTACGGCGGGGTTAGCCCAGATCTGGCTAACATTCTTCGGCCACGCAGGCTTCAGTTAACAGGAACATCCATACGCCCGCAGGTATTGGGCACTTCGCTTGGGGGAGTAGACTTAGAGCGAAAATCTGATGACATGCAGTTAGGTGTTGAGCTAAACGCTGTGTCAGACGCGATTTTGTCTAGCACGGTTAAGATTGCAGAAAATGAAAAACTCGGTCCTTTAATTCTTCACTTTGATGAACTCGACCAAGGGCTTTCAGAGATCGACAATAATCGAAGTCGGATGCTTATAGGCTTGGTCCTTGCAGCACGGGAAGTTAGGCGAGAACTGAAATCTACCTCCGTTACAGCAAATCCCGTCGTGTATCTAAGGACTGACCTCTGGGACGACTTAGAGTTTTCGGACAAGAACAAGATAAGTCAGGGTCAAGCACTGCCTGTTGAATGGACTACGGAGAGTCTATTGCGGTTGGTAAATCTAAGACTCGAAGCGAGGCTCGGCAAAGGAATTTCCTGGAATGACGTTGCTGATGACGCACTGATGCGCGGCTCACAACAGAAATGGGATCACATCCTGTCAAGGACGTTTCTTAGGCCGCGTGACGTAATCAGATTCCTGAATGCGGCCTTGAGTCAAGCAAAGGCGCGAAGTGCCGAGCCATGCATTTTTCTGAACGAGGATATCGTCGCGGCGAGAGATGAGTACTCGACTTATCTGAAGAAGGAACTTGATGACGAAATACTGCCTCACTGGCCGCAATGGGAAGAAGCGCTCCAAGCGCTATCTGACGTAGGCACAATTACCTTTGAGCGCGGAGAGTTTGAGGAAAATTACAAGAAGCGCTCCTCAAGCAAGAATCTCATAGACGCAGACCACGCACTCGAGTTGCTTTACCGGTTCTCAGTCGTTGGGTATGAGAGAAGGAGTGGATACGGAGGTTCATCGTGGACCTTTCAATATACTGACCCCGGCGCCGGCTACGACCGGAACGCGAGCAGATTCAAAATCCATCCTGGATTGAAGGAATACGCAAAGTTGCGAGAAGCGCGCCAAGGTCTGTAGTCGTGATACGAGCGGATGTTAGCGCGCTGAGATGTCTGGCATTGCGAGCTTTTGCGCTCCCTATATTTACAATCCCGCCCGCACTATCTGGCACATCGTTGTGGGCATGCTCTTCGACCTTCGACGCTCCAGCGCGGTATGTTCGAATGGGACCGAAATGCAGACGACCCGTCTTGAGCCAGACGGCGGTCGCGACTAAGCGGTACCCATCCGCCGAGATCGACGAATTTTCGATGCGTTGCGACCGCCGGATTTCGAAGCGTCCGCGCCTCGGCGCCGCTCGTCGGTGACCGCGCCAACGCGGCGCGCACTGTGCAGCAGCTTGTCGCTAATCGCGGGGATTTCGCTAGGCTCGCCGGCATTGCACCGCGCGCAGCGCGTGGTCAGGCTTCACGATGCGGTCGCCGCCCCGTTAGAATTCACCCCCGCCACTTTTCGTCCTCAGGGGTCTGCCATGTGCGAGCGCGATTCAACTGACGATATCCTTCGCAACAACGAGCTCTCCCGCCGCCGCTTCGGCGCCTTAGGCTTAGGCGCGACGCTAGCCGCAATGCTGCCTCCGGCCTCCGCGGCCACCGAAGTCTCCGAGTCCGAAGTCGAGATCAAGACTCCGGACGGCACCTGCGACGCGCACTTCGTGCATCCCGCCAAAGCCACCGCCGCCGTGCTCGTGTGGCCGGACATCTTCGGTCTGCGCCCCGCGTTCCTCGCCATGGGCAAGCGGCTCGCGGAATCCGGCTACGCCGTACTCACGGTCAACCCCTTCTATCGTTCCATCAAAGGAACGCCTGCCAGCCGGGAAGACGCGTTCAGTTATGCGAAAACGCTCAGCCCCGCCACGCATGTGTCCGATGCGAAGGCCTTCGTGGCCTGGCTGGATGCGCAGAAGGCCGTTGATAAGCACCGCAAGATCGGTACCACGGGATACTGCATGGGCGGACCCATCGTGATGCGCACCGCGGGATCGCTGCCGAAACGCATCGGCGCCGGCTGCTCCTTCCATGGCGGTGGACTAACCACCTCCGACGCGAACAGCCCTCACCTGCTGATCCCGAAGATGAAAGCCAGCATGCTGATCGCCATCGCGGACAACGACGATCAGAAGGACCCGACGTCGAAGGACATCCTGCGCAAGGCGTTCGACGATGCGAAGCTGTCGGCGGAGATCGAGGTATACAAGGGCGCGAACCACGGCTGGATGCCGCCGGATTCGCAGAATCACAATGCGGAAGCCGCCGAGAAAGGATGGGCGCGCAAGCTGGCGCTGTTCAAGAAGGCGCTGGCGTAGGGCACTGGCGCGGAGTCCAGCCCTGCACTTGGCGAATGGAGAGGTAGGCTCGGCTTCGCGCTAAAACCGAGCCTCAATAATCGCTTCAGCATTGCTCCAGCATGGAGACAGTCTCATTCATGCCTTTCACGATGGACGAGACCTGAGGCTGCTTGCGCAAGTACTCGATGTGCTTCTCGAGCTGAGGCTTAGCGCGATCACGTAGGCCGGCTTCGAAATAAAGCTTCCCCTTGACGAAGGGAAAACTCTCCTCAGCGATGTCCGCAACTTTCTCGATCGAATCGATCGCAGCCAAATGCGGCAGCACCTTTGAGGCGAACAAGCCCTTGATTGTTTCGAGCGACATCGTCGCGCTGGCTACATCGAAACACATGAACGTGCTGGATTGCCGGCTGGCGCAGAGATGCTCGCGGTAGTAGCCTGCTCCCGGCAAGGATGCGCGCCGGGAAGAATTATGGAGAAGATTCATGCCTGACCCCGTCGATTGGTTCGTCGCGCCCACCGGCGTGCGCGGCGACGGCTCGCGCGGGCATCCGTTCCACGACCCTTGGGCTGCCTTGCGGCGCGCCGAGCCCGGCGACGCCATCCATGTCGCCGCGGGCCTGTACTACGGCCGCTTCGACCGCTCGTCGTGGATCGTCGAGACGCCGAAGCTCACCGTGCTCGGTGGCTATTCGCGAGACTTCAGCACGCGCACACCGTGGAAGACGCCATCCGTCTTCGGCTGCTATCCACGTTACGAATACGCGCGCGAGAACAACCTCATCTCCGGGCGTGACAATCACTCCGACCTGATCCTCGACGGCCTGTGCTTCGACTCCGCCGACCGCAATCAGTACGGCGACAAGCCCGGCGACGGCATCGGCCGGATCCCCACGATGGATGGACCCATCGCTTCGTTCAGTGGCGCGAACGTAGTCATTCGCAATTGCGTCTTCATGAACAGCGGCACCGGCGGCGTGGAGTTGTCCGGTACCGGCTCGCGCTTCGAGAACAACCTGCTGCTCAGCATCATTGGAATCTCGATGCTCACGCTGCGCAGCTCGACTCAACTGATCGAGCAGCCCATTGCCGTGCGGGGCAACTCCTTCTGCTTCATGCACGACATGGGAGATCCGGCGGCCGGCGGCGGAGATCGCTCGCAGGGCGTGCGCGTCATGGCGCCCGCCGTGATCGAGAACAACGTGTTCGTCGGCTGCGGCAATTCCGCGATCGGTGTGCTGCTGGACGTCCAGCGTGTCGCGATCGAGGGCAACTTCTTCTTCGCCTCGCCTCGCAGTGTCATCGCGTGCAACACCAGCGGTTTCAAGGGCGAGATCAAGGAGAAGAATCTCGAGGAGATCGAAGACATCGGCTTCAAAGCCTGCGCCGGCAACGTGGTGCAGGATCCCGCGATCACGGGAGTTCCCGCCATCTGGCTCGACGCATACACCCGCGATCTGCTCGCCCGATATGCCACGCCGCCGCTCGATTCCGCCACCATCCTGCGTGCCGCCGCGGGCTTGCCGGCACTCGCGCCGGCCGACGTGCGCGCAGAAGATCAGAAGGGGGCGGTCGCGCCGCGTTATACGACGCAGGACATGGGCAATCTCGTCTTCGGCGCCAAGCAAGGTTTCCATGGCGTCGAGCTGCCGGGCCCGGCGGGCTCGCGCGTTCCTGTGGCCACGCCAGCCGCATACCAGCGCATCGATTGGCCGGCCACGGTGACGCCGGATGCCGGCCTCGCGAACACGCGCGTCGAGCTGCGCGTCGGGCTCGGCAGCGAGCAGAACACCCAACTACTCGCGGACGCGTCGGTCGAGACGCATATGGGTGTGCGTGTGTACAACCCTGGCTCGGACGAGAATTCGTTCTACGTGCTCATCCCGCGCAACTCGTTCGCGTCGCGGCAGTACCGGGAGGGCCGCAATTACCCGCGCGGCATGGAAGTCGAGAAAACTTACTGGCTGCGCGGCGTGTATCGCACCGACACGGGCAACAACCGGCAGAAGGCCACGCTCGTCGTCGAGTCCGTCACGCCCGCGCCGATGTTCACGCCACCGCTGCCGGGACGGCCCGCGGGCCGTGACTGGTTCGTGCGCGCCGGATCGTCCGGCGGCGACGGTAGCCGCGAGAAGCCATTTCGCGATCCGTTCCAGGCGCTGGAGAAATGCGAAGGCGGCGACGCCATCCACGTTGCCGGCGGCGAATACTTCGGCAAGCTGCGTTCGGGCAAGTGGCTGCTGACGATGCGCAATCTCGCCTTGTTAGGCGGCTACGACGCCGGGTTCAACACACGCGATCCGTGGGCCTGCCCCACGCGCTTCTCGCTCGATGCGGAGGAAAAGGCCAAGGGCCGGCCGGCGGGAACGCCTATCTATTCGGAAGAGAACAGCGACGGCCTGGTACTCGACGGATTCGTATTCGACGGCGCGAGCTGGAACAACTACAAGGATGGCTCGCTCGACCTCGGCACGTCGCCGCTCGCGCCGCTGGTGCGGCTGCGTGGCGCGGACTCGCCAATCACCGTGCGCAACTGCTTGTTCGTCAACGCCTCCGATGGTGCCGTGGTGATCGACTGCGCGCTCGGGGTGTTCGAGAATAACGTCATCGTGAACACCAGCAGCGATGCGCTCGTGTTCAACGCAAATGGCGCCGGCCCAGGCGCGATCCGCAACAACACCATCCTGTTTGCCTGCGATCCCACGCAGCGCGCGGGCAGCGGGGAGTCGAGCTCGCGCGGCACTCTCATCCAGCTGAAGGGACGCGGCGGCATCGAGCTCGACTCCAACATCATCGGGTTCGCCGACAACTACGGCATTCGCGCCGCGCTGCCCCAGGACAACATCGCGCTGCGCAACAACCGGTTCGGCGCGAACGGCTTCAACCACTTGTGCGATTGCCAATACCTGTTCGCCGATGGCACGAATTGGATGCGGCGCGTGGAAGCCGATTCGGCATACCTGCTCGAGGGCAACCAACTCGGAGTTTCGGGCTGGCCGGTGGACCCGCAGTTCGCGGATCAGGCGTTGGCGCGGCTGTTCACGCTGCCGTCGCGCATCGGCACGGAGGAATGGAAATCCGTCGCGGCGACTGTCGGCGCGACGGTCCGGCCCGTCGAAAAGCAGCCCGCCGCCGAGGTCGCCTCTGCGGCTCCGCCGGCCGCACCCGCGGGCGGCTCGTCACTCGACGCTCTGATGGCGAGCCTCAGTGCGACGAAGGGACAGATCAAGGCGGCCGAGACCGCGGCGACCGCGCCATCGGCCGCGCCGAAGTATTGTCCCCCTTACGACTGGCAGAAGGCGCTGGCGCTGTTCACCGAAGGCGCGGATTCCGTTCCGGGCGCGCATCGCAGAAAGCTCGAAGCGCCGCTGTTCGGCACGCTGACGGCAAAGACGGCGGTGGAGTACACGCCCATCAACGCGGCCGAGCTGGATGCGCAGCGCGATTCGCTCGATGGAAAGCCAGTCACGCTCACCATCACGCAGCTGCGGGATTCCTCGTCGAACCCGTCGGTGTTCGCGCCCGGCACCGACAAGAAAGATTACAGCGCGTATGGCGTGGTGGCCGTCGACGCGCCGACGCGCACGCGGTTGGCCATCGTCGTGCGCGCGGATACCGATGTCAGCCGCCGCATGGGGCGCGTGCAGGCCAGCGACAAACTCAACGTGCGCGGCACGGCCTATCACACCAGCGGCCAGAGCGGCCTCACCATCCTGGTGGACTCGTTCGACATCACCTGAGGAGGATTATTTCGATGGGAACTGCAGATATCGAGAATGCCCAGGCAACTCTCAGGAACACCCTGGAGAAGAGCGAAACGTTGGTCTTGAGTCAGGCGGAAGTCGACAAGATCGATCAGCTGATGACGAACTACGGGTCGCAACGCGATGACCTGCAGAAGAAGATGGTGACACTGCTCGGCGTGTACGACCCTTCGAGCCTGGATCGGGACTGGGTTGACTGTTGCAGCCGGGGCAAAGATGCGTGTAACAACGTCAACGGTTCGACGCCCGGGCAAAACGGTCTCGCAGGCGTGGGGCTGGGCGAGTTTTACCGCGGCGAATTGAGTATCTGGACCGAGAATGCGCGGGCAGAGATCGCTCTTCGGGCCAAGGAAATGAAGACGATCCATCTCGCGAACCTGAAATTGCTCCAGGACTGCAACGAGGACCTCAAGAAAGTTCTCAGCGATGAAAAGGACGTTCAGAAATATGTCGAGGGCACGCTCGGAGCAATGATCGATGTCCTCAAGAAGACGGGCACGTTCCTCATCGCCATCGTCCAGATCGAGAGATACAAGGGTCAGCCGTCGATCCCGGATCAGATCAAGACACTGGGAGATGAACTGACTCGAAGCTTTGGGCAGGCGGTGGACGCTGCCAACAAGAAGCAGGCACTGTTGAAGATTCTTCTCGCCAGGCTCGGTCTCCTGAAGGATGTGAAAAGCAAACTCAACAAGGATTCCATCAAGTCGTCCAGTGAGACCGGCAAGAAGACGGCAGAGAGCCTCTACACGTGCGGCAGGAGTTCGCCATACGAGGCCCGGGACTGGGAGGCGTTCGGGAAAGAGTGCAAAGAGCAACTGGAGGACCAGTGTGACCGCTCGGTGACCGATGCGGATGCGTTGTTCGACGTGCTGTACAACCGGCTCGACGAGGAAACGCAGAGCTCATTTGAAGCGCTATCCACCGATCCTTCCCAATGGGAAAGGTGGGACGACGAGATCGGGAAGTCATTCGACTCCATTCAGGCCGCCCTGGAAAATGTGGAGAAATACACGGACACCCTCGCCGAGAGCAACATCAAGAAGGGCCTGAGCGCCGCGCTCGATAGCTCCAAGGCGATGATCAGAACCTACATCGACGGCTGGAAAAAGACGGCCGACGATATCAAGGACAAGCTGCGGAAGAGTTGACCGCCTTCATGAGTTGCTCGATGTATTCGTAGGCTGCCGCGGCTCCATCAAACACTCACGCCCTCGCCCTCCTCACCACGGCCGCCGCGAACTTCTCAGCACTGCCCACTGCGAACGGAAAAAACAGACTCGGCTCGACCAGCTCCAGCTCCAGCACCACCGGGTCGCCCTGCTGATCTCGTATCAGATCCACCCGCGCATACAGCGGCGTCGCGAACGGTAGCGCCCGTAGCGCGCGGGCGCCCACTTTCAACTCTGCCGGGTCGGGCACTCTGGCCGTGATCGCCTCCTTCGCGAACAACTCCGTCGTCGGCCCTTCCTTTCTCTTCAGAAGCGCGCCCTTCCGGATCGCGTGACTGAACTCGCCTTCAAAATAGATCAGCGACGTTTCGCCATGCTCGTCCACCCTGCTTAAGTACGGCTGCAGCAGCACGCTGCGCTTCTCGGTCAACATCCGCAGCGCGTGCCGCGCGGCGTCTTCCCGCTCCTCTCGCCCAAACCGCTGCGCGTCTCGTGAACCCGCGCCGACGGCCGGCTTGACGACGAACTCATCGAGGTCCGGCTGGCTCAATAGCTCCGCTATTCGCTGGTCGGGAAGTTCGCCGGGCTCGACGAATCTCGTCAGCACCGTCGGCACTTTCGTTTTCTCGAGGTCGCCCAGGTAATGCTTGTCGGCACTCCACTTCACTACCGGCAGCGGGTTGAGCAGTTTGGTCACCCGGCTCACCGCTCCCGCCCAGTACAGGAATTCCAACAGCCGTTGCGGGTAGTCCCACGTCGAACGCAGCAGCGCGATGTCGAACCGGCTCCAGTCGTGCGGCCGGTCCCACTCCGCAATTGTGACGTCCGCGCCTGCGTTGCGCAGAGCGGATTCCAGTGGAGGCAGGTCTTCGTCGCGAGTTCTTGCGGCTACCGCGGTGACCAATGCAATGGTTGGCTTGCTCATCCGAATCCATTATCACAAACCGGACGTTTCTGGCGGGGGCCGATTCCTACAGCGCCGCACCTTTGCATTGATCAGAGTCGGTAGACCAGACAAGGATCAGAAGAAGATGAAGAAGAATACGAGGAAGGCAAAACGCTTGGCGAAGTCGGCGGCCTTCTCCAAAGCCAAGCGGGTTGCGCCCGCAGCGGCCATCCATATCGGGAGCACGCCAGCCACGAAGTTTCGCGGTGATGCAGCCATCTTCGGCCGTCTCGTCGAAGACCATGATCGACATCGCGCGCTGTTCTCGATGATCGAAGCGGAAGTCACCTTCGGCGAGCGAGACGAGCTGTTCCGCGAGTTGAACCGCGAGATCAAGGGTCACGCCGCAGCCGAGGAGCAGGCGTTGTGGTCCACGGTACTGCGCCATCCTGAAAGTACCGACGCCGGCCGGCATGCCGTGGCGGAACACAAGAAGATAGATGACATGTTCGCTGACCTCGCCGCCCGCAACATGAAGCTGAGGGGTTGGCTACGCCGCTTCGGTGAAGCGAAGAAGCTTTATCTCCATCACATCCGCGAGGAGGAGCAAGAGCAGTTCGTCGAATCGGAAGAGATCCTGACCCTTGCGGATCAAGCCTACATGCGCCGCGTCTTCATTCGTCGCAAACGCGAGGAAAAGGCAAGAGCCAAGCTCTCTCCCAAGATCAGGCTGAAATGAAGGCGGTCCCCATGTCAGAAACAAACAAGCACGT
>DATHJZ010000210.1:0-3271 GCA_035286365.1 Steroidobacteraceae bacterium
GAACACCTGCGTGGGATCTGCGCTCGCATAGTCGCGCTCGCGGGTGATCGCCTCGCTGTCGATGAACGGCAGCAGCGGCGATTCTTCCGCGAGCGTGCGCCGGAATCGCTGGTGATAGCCCTCGATCTCGATGTCGCGCACATGGCAGATCTGCTCGATGGCCGTGAACGGCTCGCTGGGCACGCCGTCCCACGCGGCCGGCGCCCAGTTCACGAGCGACGCCGGAAACGCCGCATAGTGCGCTTCGAGCGCGGCGGGGAACGCTGCCAGCGTGGTGAGAGTCACCGGATTCATGGCCGGCATTGTGCCATCGGCCGGCGCGCCCGCGGCGGGCCAGCGCCTCGCGGGCAGTTGCAACCTCATTGGACGATGGTGCGTCTAAAAGCCATGACTTTCGAAAAGCTTCTCGTCGCCCTGATAGCCACCTCCCCGGCTCTCATCGGTCGCCCCGGCCCTCGTCTTCCCCAAGCTCGAGGTGGCTTTCTCTCGGGTTGCCCGTGTCCCAGTCGGGAGGGTTCTCCACTTCATCAAGTCCAATCGTGACGCCTCGCACGCTACGTGGAACCAGCGTGTTTGTCGCATCGCAGGACCGGCTTGAGGCATTGAAGTGGGATCAGGGCGGCGAGGAGGCTACGCTGGCAACGGTCCGCGCGCGTTGACTATTTCTTCTTCTCCGGCCGTTTCCAGCCCTCGATGGTGGACTGGCGCGCGCGCGTCAGCGTGAGCTGACCGTCGGGGGCATCCTTCGTGATCGTGCTGCCCGCGCCCGTGGTGGCACCCTTGCCGATGCGTACCGGCGCGACCAGCATGTTCCCCGAGCCGATGAACGCCCCATCTTCGATGGTGGTGGTCATCTTGTTCACGCCATCGTAGTTGCAGGTGATGGTGCCCGCGCCCACGTTCACGTCCTTGCCGATGACGGCGTCGCCGAGATAGGTGAGGTGGTTGGCCTTGCTGCCATCGGCAATCCGGGCCTTTTTGAGCTCGACGAAATTGCCGATGTGCACATTGCGGCCGAGTTTCGAACCCGGGCGCACGCGCGCATACGGTCCGATGATGCAGCCCTCGCCGAGCTCGCTTTGCTCGAGCACGGAATTCGGATGGATGACGCTGCCGGCGCCGATAGTGACGTCCCTGAGCACCACGTTCGGACCCACGCGCACGCGATCGCCGAGCGACACCGAGCCTTCGATGAGCACGTTGGCATCGATGAACACATCGCGACCGAGGTTGACCGTGCCGCGCACATCGATGCGCGCGGGGTCGGCCAGCGTGGCGCCGGCGATCATGAGCTCACGCGCACGTTCCGCGCGGTGCAGGCCCTCGAGCTCGGCAAGCTGGATCCTGTCGTTCACACCCAGTACTTCGGCGACATCCGGTGCGACCAGCGGAATCACCTTCACCTTGTCTTTCACCGCCATGGCGATGATGTCGGTGAGGTAGTACTCGCCCTGCGCGTTGGTGTTCTTGAGCCTGCCCAGCCATTTGCGCAGGAGCTTGGCCGGAACGGCCATGATGCCGCTGTTGCCTTCGCGAATCTTGAGCTCGGCCTTGGTCGCATCCTTCTGCTCGACGATCTTCTTCACGGCACCGCGCTTGTCGCGCACGATGCGCCCGTAGCCGCTGGCGTCGCCTAACATGACCGTGATCAAGCCCATGGACCTGGGCCCGGCGGTGGCAATCAACTGCGCGAGCGTTGCAGGACGAATCAGCGGCACGTCGCCGTACAACACCAGCACCAGCGCATCGTCCGCGACTTTGGGCATGGCCTGCATGACCGCATGGCCGGTGCCGAGTTGCTCGGCCTGCAGTGCCCAGAAGAGTTCTTGTCCAGCGAAAGCCGCCCGCACGGCATCGCCGCCGTGCCCGTACACCACATGGACGGAGGAGGGTTCGAGCGCGCGCGCGCTGCTAACAACGTGGGCCACCAGCGGGCGGCCGGCGAACGGCTGCAGAACCTTGGGGAGATCGGATTTCATTCGCTTGCCCTGACCGGCAGCGAGAATGACGACGGCAACTTTCATGAGCCCGCGAGTTTAACGGTTCGCGGCGGCGGTTACCCGCCCAAGAATCAGCGGCGGAACTGCCTTCCGGTCGCGTTGTAAGGATCGTTGCCGCCCGCGTCGAAAGCCGCCAGGCTGTTTTCGCCCAGCAATGTGTCCATGACACTGCGCTTGGAGACCGCGACCGCGGCGTCCTTCTTCGACAGGAAAGCGGATTCGCGCGCGAGGCCAGGCCCGTATTGCTCGGTCTGCGGGGTGGTCGGAATGGTCCAGTCAATGTTGTTGTCGATGCCCATGAGTCGGAAATATACGCGCGAAATCTTTACAGGAGGATGTCTGCGGTCGGCTACAGATTGCCGTCCGTCGGCCGAGGAACCGGCCATCCGCCGCTATCTACCGTTCGTCCCGGCGCTATGGATCCAAGGCGATCAATGCTCCTCCGAGCACGATCATCCACAGCGGCAGCAGGACATTGTTGAGGCTCGAGATCCACTGCACCCGCGGGGTGACATTGCGAAACGCGCCGAGGATGAACAGCACGCCGAACACGATTCCGCAGCGGCCGACCCAGCCTGGAAAGCGCGTCTCGTCCAGCAGCGCGAAGCCCGATAACAGGAAGAACCCGCCCAGACAGATCTCCCCGAGAAACTCACCGATGT
This sequence comes from Steroidobacteraceae bacterium, assembly GCA_035286365.1. Taxonomy (GTDB): domain Bacteria; phylum Pseudomonadota; class Gammaproteobacteria; order Steroidobacterales; family Steroidobacteraceae; genus CADEED01. The sequence goes on from DATHJZ010000210.1 coordinate 2,663, forward strand.
AGTTGCCGAGATAGAGATTGAGCCCCTTGAACGTGGCGCTGATGCTGCGCCGGCCTTCGTCGGCGGATTCCGCGTACGCCCCTGCGAGCGCCCAGTGCACGCTCGGCCAGCGCATCAACCCCAGGCACATGGCGAGACTTCCGAGACACGCGAAGATCAGCGCCAACGTCATGGAGCCGGTGCTCGAAGGCAGCGCGAGCGTTGCAGCCAGTGCGCCCGGCACCAGCAGCAAGGGGAGGAAAGCGTAGATCGCCCAGACGACGCGCATGGCCGCCCCGCCATTGCGCAGGCGCGGCAATACTTCCGCGGCGTCGCCATCCAGCACGCGCGGGTAGTCGAACTTCGCGGCGAGGTAGCTGAACACGGCGACGAACGCGATCGCACCGACGATGAAGCACACCCCACCTAGCAGGATCATCCCGTGGCCCGTGTTCATCGGCGGATGCCTGCGCGGCGCGCGGCGTAAATCTTCTTCATGACTTCTCCGCCATGAGTGCGTGGATCTTGGTCAAAGTCGCCCAGTTGCGGGTCGTGCCTGTTTCTTTGAGGTTCTTGAGCAGCGCCACGGCGGCCTTGCTCTCGAGAATGCCATTCGCGCACCACACGTAG
>DATHJZ010000211.1:0-31192 GCA_035286365.1 Steroidobacteraceae bacterium
GCGCGCGGTCGGTGCCGCGAACGGCAGGAACCCCATTTCCATCATCGCGCCCTGTCACCGCGTGATCGGATCTGGCGGCGCCCTCACCGGTTTCGGCGGCGGTCTGGAAAACAAGGCGAAATTGCTGGCGCTCGAGTCCGCGCAGACTGATCTTTTCGGCGCGCGGCACGAGCGCGACGACGCATTCAAGAAACGCGCCTGAACAGCCTCGTCAACCGACATCCGCTCCCGGTACACGGAACTTCCCGGTCGCATTGCCGGAAGCTTCATCCTCGCGAACTATCACGCAATTCCTGCCGCCATTTTTCGCGGCGTATAACGCTTCGTCCGCGAGCTGGATCATTCCCTGTGGTGTCCGCTTGAGAGTGGGCCAGACAATTGCTACGCCGATGCTGATGGTTGCCTTGCGCAGCGGTGGCGAATCCTCGTGTTCGATTCCAAGATTCAAGACCCCGAGCCGCATTTGTTCGGCGACCGCACGTACGTGGTCCGGCTGCGCGTCGTAGAGAATCACCGCAAACTCTTCACCGCCGTAACGTGCCACGAGATCGAGCGGCCGGCGTGTCGTCCCGCTCGCCACCGCGGCTATGCGACGCAGCGCCGCGTCGCCCGCCTGATGACCATATCGATCGTTGAAGGCCTTGAAGTGATCGACGTCGACCAGCAGCACGCCGATGGGCCGCCGGTCGCGCAGCGCCAGTTGCCACGCGTGCAGCAGGTGCCCATCGAGTGCCCGGCGGTTCTTCAATCCAGTCAGGCCGTCCAGCGACGCCAGATCGGCGATCAGCAGGTGCTGCAGGAAGGAGCGGCGAAAGCGGCTGCCGTGGTTGCGAAACGCGACGCCGCCGATGAGCGCGCTTCCGGCAAGGAATCCGGTGAGGGAGGCCAGCCGGTCGAGGGGCTCTCCGTACCAGGCCAGCGCAGCGGCAAACGAAACGACCATCACCGCATTGGCATAGACCGCCGCGGAGAACAGCAATCCTGCGAGGTAGTACAACGCCAGACTGAAGGTCGTGAGCACCGCGAACACCGCGCCATGACCATTCGTTACATGGTGCGCAACTTCAAAACTCGCGAGCGCCGATATCGCGAGGCAGGCTGCGCTCGCGACTTCCAGAAAAATGCGGTGGTAGTACGGCGTGAATGTGATTGCGATCAGTGACAGGAAGAGGAAAGCAATCGCGCCGAGGCGCGCCACGCCGTACGCATCAGATGCCGAGTCCGGGAAGAACAACAGCCGCCCGGCGGCGGCCGCCGCGGCCAGCGCCAGGATGAGATAGAAGGAGCGCACGGGGGCGCGGCGCTCCGATAGATAGTACGCACGGTACTGCGACTCGATGACGGGCGAGAACTCCATGCGCCCTTCGCTGTTGCGCAGCTCTTGCACGTAAGCGGAGTTCGGCAGGAGATCGGAGGCGTGCTCGGGAGCGGTCACGGGCAGCAGTGTACGCGCCGTTCAGCGGGTTCCCAAAAATAGTCCCGGCTGGTTTGGATTACCGGCTTCTGGCAGGACACCGGTGGACGCGCTGAGGTTGTTCGCCCGTCCGCGCGGTAGACTTGCGCCATCGGAATATGCGTATCCACCCATCGATGAGCTCGCGATGAAGAAACTGAAACACGAGGCTGAGTTGTTCAAGGCGGGGCTGCTAGCAGCGATGAAATACGCGCAAGAGCGCGGCGCCGTTGAATTCGAGCCGACGGATTCCGCGAGCCAGAAGTTGCTGTATGTTTACCGGCTTCTGGTTCACGACAAGATGATCCAGCCGCTGCCCGAAGACCAGGTCGCAGAGAACACCATGCGGCACAAACTGGCGATCTGGTATTCGAAGCAGCTGCCGGGAGATCACCCGTTGCTGAAGTGACCCGCGATATCCCGATCATTCATTGGCTCGAAGACGGCAAGGCTTTCGAGGCACGGTGGCGCTCCCATAGCGATACGCCGCCTGCCACGCACGTGGTTGTTGCTGACGGGAAAATGACAGCAGACGAGGCCTATGGTCTCGCGTCTCAAGGGACCGCGCTTCTGTGGCGCGGCGACTTTCAAGAGGCGCGCCAGATGTTGAGCGCCTTGGGGAATCGCGCGGATCGTCGGAAGCGTAGAGCGCGGACTTCAGTTGCAAATCCACTGGCTGGCCGGGCTGAAGCATTCCATCTCTACCGGCAGGCCAGGTCGCAACGCGCGCGCACGCTCAACGCGTTGCTGATCCCGCTCAACGAAGACTTCTCGATCCCGTTGCGAAGAGCGCCAGATATCCGGCAAGCCTGCGCGGAGGCTTTCGGTCCCGCGGAGACAGCATCAGTCACATCGCTGCGAGCGTTGCTCGGTGTGATCGGTGCGCATGAATGGCGCACCAAAGGCATCGAGATTCCGGAAGCAGGTGGAAGAATTCATCCGCACTTCGGTGTCTTCGCGCCGATCCGCCGTGAGTACGTGGACCTCGTTGCTACGACGCCTCTGCCAGCTGCGTGCGCTTCAGGAAGCCTAGCTTTTGATATCGGCACGGGCACCGGTGTGCTCGCCGCGGTACTCGCACGGCGTGGCATCGAACGCGTGGTGGCTACCGATCTCGATCCGCGCGCGCTCGAGTGTGCGCATGAGAACGTTCGACAGCTGGGGCTTTCGGAACGCGTCGATGTCGTGCAGGCGGACCTTTTTCCCGAAGGTTGCGCGGCGCTCGTGGTCTGCAACCCGCCATGGATTCCCGCGCGGCCGAGCTCGGCCATGGAAAACGGAATCTATGATCCCGAAAGCCGAATGCTGCGTGGATTTCTGGGGGCGCTGCCGGGGCATCTTGCGCCGGGCGCTGAGGGGTGGCTGATCCTTTCCGACCTGGCGGAACATCTTGGCTTAAGGACTCGCACGCAGTTGCTCGAGGAGTTCGAGGTTGCGGGATTGCGCGTCCTGGGCCGAAACGACGTGCCGCCGCGACATCCGCGAGCCGCTGACAAAACGGACCCGCTCCATATGGCGCGCGCGGCTGAAATCACTTCGCTTTGGCGGCTCGCGGCACGCTGAGAAACAGAAGTTCTCTCAGAACTTCTCGTCCGGCCGCAAGTACCGCCACTTGCCAACCGGTAATCCTCCCAACGGTACGTTGCCGCTGCGGACACGCTTCAACCCGGTCACGAACAGACCCACGAGCTCGCACATGCGGCGGATCTGGCGCTTGCGACCTTGGCGCAGTACGAAGCGCAGCTGGTGTTCGTTCTGCCAGGACACCAGTGCGGGCTTCAGCTTCACGCCATCGAGCGTCAGGCCGTACTGCAAGCGTTTCATGCCGTCGGGAGTGAGACTGCCTTCGACGCGCACGAGGTATTCCTTCTCGACCGAGGAGTTCTCGCCAATCAGCTGCTTCGCGACGCGTCCATCCTGGGTGAGAACCAGCAGCCCGGTGGAGTCGATGTCCAGTCGGCCGGCGGGGGCGAGCGCACGCAGGTGTCCCTGCTGGAACTGCAGGGGCGAGGGATCCGCCGCCCAGCGATTTTCCGGACGGATCAGCACGATGGCGGGTTCGTAGCCATCTTCGGCCTGGCCGGAGACATAGCCCACCGGCTTGTGCAGCAGGATGGTGACCTGTCCGCTCTGGTGTTCCCGTGCGGCCCGATCGATCTCGATTTTTGCGTCAGGTGACACACGCACGCCGAGTGTGTCAACGACCTGACCATCCACTTTTACCCAGCCACTTTCGATCCAGCGATCCGCCTCGCGCCGTGAGCACAGGCCGAGTTCGCCCATGCGCTTGGAGAGGCGTGGGTGTTCCGGGCTATCTTGCGATGTGGGAGGACGTGTCATGCAAAGAATCCAGAACGGCCTGTTCAGTTGAGGAGACTAGACGTGTCCAAACCATTCTTGTCTCCTTCATGTCTGCTCGGCAACCAGTAAACTCCCCGAAATCCGCAGGAATCCCGCAGAAACTCCACAAGTGGACAACGCTACGAAAATAGGCATTTCCGTCGAGAAAGGCAGCAAATCGTTCGACCGCCGCATCAGCGTCGCGCCCATGATGGATTGGACGGATGATCTCTAAATCGTTTTGAGCATCAATAGTTTGGCGTCAGCGGAGGAGGCTTGTCTCCTTTAGGTCTCCTCGAGGGGCGTGTTCTGAGGTGAGTCGGATTCAAGTCCCGTTGACACGTGGCCACAAAACTTAAATTCCATTGAAGTTTTGTGAGAGCGAGGGTCTCCGCTCGAATGGGTAATAAACATACCACTTAGAAACAAGTGGTGCTAGTATTACCCGATATGAAGACCCGGAATCCCGATACCGCGCTGAAGGCCTTTCATGACAAGGGCGGCACGCTGCGCACCCGGGATCTCATCGCGCTCGGCGTGCACACCGACGCGCTGTACATGCTGCGCGACGCGGGTCGCGTCGTCGAACTCGGTCGTGGCCTCTACCGCCTTGCCGAAACCGGCGAAGCCGAGCATCCCGATCTCGCCCTGGTCGCGGCGCGCGCGCCGGATGCGGCCGTCTGCCTGATCAGCGCGCTCTCGTATCACGACATCACGACCCAGATCCCATCTTCCGTTCACCTAGCCGTGCCGCGTGGCAGCTATCACGGCATCAGGCTACCGATTCCCGTCACGGTGTATCGCTTTGACCCGAAGACCTTCAACAAGGGCCTCGAAACGCATCGCATCGGTGGCATGCCTCTGAAGATCTACAGCGCGGCACGTACCGTGGTGGATTGCTTCAAGTTCAGGAACAAGATTGGTCTTGATGTGGCGCTCGAGGCGCTGCGTATGGCGCGACAACGGAAGCGCGCGCAGAACCGAGAGCTGCTGCATTACGCACGGCTGCTGCGTGTCGAAAAACCTATGTCGCCGTACCTGCAGGCGATCGAATGACCGGGAAGGAAACCAAGAACGTCACCGCGTCGGTGCTGGCCAAGCTGCGCAACAATTCAAAGTCGAGCGGCACGCCGTTTCAGCAGGTGCTTCAGCTGTACGCCATGGAGCGATTCCTGTATCGCATCTCGAAGTCGCGGCATGCGCAAAGCGTCATTCTGAAAGGCGCGCTGCTGCTGAAGACTATCGGCATCCCGAGTGCGCGTCCTACCGTGGACATCGACATGCTTCGCAAGGGCAAGGCTGATCACGCAAGCCTGGTGGCGCTCATCAAAGACTGTGCGACTCTCGAAGTGGAGGCAGACGGGCTTGCCTTCATCGCCGACAGCGTGGTGGCCGAGGACATCGCAAAGGATTCGGAATACAAAGGAACACGAGTTCTGATGCATGCACGCATGGATAACGTGCGTCTGAAGATCCAGATCGATTTCGGGGTGGGAGATGTCATGGTGCCCGGCCCGCGAATGATCGAATACCCGGTCTTCCTGGGCGGCGACACCATCCAGCTGCTCGCCTATCCAATCGAGTCCTCTATCGCAGAGAAACTCCAGGCCATGGTTGCGCTCGGCAACGCCAACAGCCGCATGAAGGACTTCTACGATGTCTGGATCTGTTCGAACCATCTCGACTTCAATGCGGACACACTTCTCAAGGCAATCGACGCGACGTTCAAGAATCGAGATACACCAGTTCCGGCCGACGATGTCGAGGCGCTCACCAGGGCGTTTGTGGAGGGACATCGAGTCCAATGGAACGCCTTTGTCAGAAAGATAGGCGAGAGCGAACTCGTCGATGCGTTCGGCAGGATCGTCGATGACGTCAAGATCTTTGCGATGCCGGCGCTGCGCTCGCTTGCCAGCGGCGACAGGCTGAAGAAGCAGTGGAAAGCGGGGCGGGGATGGGTGGCGGTGTGAAGGGTTGGCACGACGAAGAAACTGAAACACGAGGCTGAGCTACTCGCCGCGATGAAATACCCGCGAGAGGGACCTGCCGCGGAGACCATGCGGCACAAGCTGGCTATCTGGTTTCCGAAGCAGCTGCCGGAAGATCACCCCGCTGCTGAAGTGATCCTTCTTTCGTTAGGTGGGCCGGCGTGGATGCGCAGCGGGCTTCCAGGCGGAGGTGGGTTGTGTATAGGAAGTGCGTCGAGCCTTCTCAGGTCGGCATCGACATGTATAGAAAAGACCGCTTTTCTATACACGTTGACTCTCCATATCCATCTATGGACGACTGAGATCGTTACGCGCCTATTTTTTCCGTGGCCGAAAAATCGTCTCAATGGGCTGCTCGAACAGATCAGCGATCGCAAACGCCAGCGAGATGCTCGGTTCGTAAAACTCCGTCTCGATCGCATTGATGGTTTGGCGGGAGACTTTCAGCCGCGCCGCGAGCTCCTTTTGCGTCCACCCTCGCCGCGCCCGAAGCTCGGGGAGAATATTCTTCATCGAGACCGACGGACGACGAGAATCACCTGCAAATTGAAGGCACTCCAACCGACCAGGTTGACCCACAGCATGCTCACGCGTGGAAAGCCAGTGAGTTCGAGGAAGAAGTATCCCAACGTGCCAACGGCAACGATGATCGCGGTCACCGCCACGGACTTCAACAGCTGAATACGAATAAATTCGTCGCACGCTTCGTAGATCCAGTACGCGACCGAAATACTCAAGATCGCGGCCAGAACCGGGATCAGCAAAACGGCAGTCTGAATGTTGCCCGCTGGAATGTAGCGCACGCTTAGCGCTGAGACGGCCAGGGAACACCAATAGGTCCATTGGCTGAATGCGACGTGGCGAGTGACATTGGGCGGTACGGTGCTGTTGTTCAAAGGCGCTCCAGGGAGGTCAAGCATGCTTGACGCTAGACTGAAGCTCCGCGCAAGTCAAGTATGCTTGACTCACTTCCCGATACGCACTCTAGGTAAGCTTGGCCTAATCTGCAGGCATATGTCGTGAACAGCACATATTTCGGGTTGTTGGCAGAATTCGGCGAAGCCAACATTCCACTTGAGCGCGTGGCAACGAAGTACTTCGGTCTCAGCTGTGCCGAAGCACGACGTCGGGCGCCATCGAAACAGCTGCCTTGCCGCGCATTCCGTCTTGGCGGTCAAAAATCACCGTGGCTCGTCAGTGCCACAGATCTCGCTGAGCTGATTGATGTTCGGCGCCAGAAGGCTGGTTAGCAACGCGGGACGACTTCCGCCGTTTGGTGCGGGGCTTGCTTGCTGTCGGCGCCACGATGTCTCGCAGATTCTCAGGATTCAGATTCGTGTACCGCTTGAGCTCGTTCCATGACTCGTGCAGCGTGAACTGGGCGACCTCATGAATCTGGTAGCCGCGTTCGAACAGCCGGCTGGTCGCCTCGTGCCGAAGATCGTGGAAGCGCAGATCCTGAATTCCCAGCAGGTGACAGGCTCGCGTGAATGCGGCGCCGACGCTCTTGGGGTCATAAGGAAAAATACGCTCGCTCGTCTCGGGTTGAGCGGCGACTAGCGCCCAAGCCTCGGGCGTGTATTTGAACCGCCGATGATTCCCTTCCTTGCCAGTTGGATGCTTCGCGTCCCTGACCAAGCCAGTTCGATTGGTTTCATCGTTGTCGCGCCATTCGAGCCGGCAGATTTCCGACTCCCGCCGCGCAGAGGCGATGGCGAATTCCATGACAGCCAGCATGGGAATCGTTGCCCGTCGATCCCGGCTCTTGAAATGCTCCCGCAGCAGCTTGAGTTCATCGGCGGTCGGCCGCCGCGTGCGCTTTTTGGGTTTGCCGACCAGGCGCAACTCGCGGCAGGCGCTCCGTGCCTGCTGCACGATCTCCGGACACACCGGAAGCTCTTTGACGCTCTTGGTGGCTCGCAGAACGACACCGATCCAGATCAGATCGTTGATCACGGTTGCTGGGCCAGCACCCTTCGCACGACGCGATTGAACATGCCGAATGAGATCGGCGGCCGTGAGGGTGTGCGCAATGGTCTTACCGAGCGAGTGCCGTCCAGAAACTCTAGATGAGTCTGTTTGCTCCGTTGCCAACGCGAGATCGTCTCGAACGTCTCGATGTACCAGCGGATCAATTCCGCGAGCGTCGGCGTGCTGAGCTGCTTGCGGGTCAGCTCCGCAGGGTCTTCGAGCGCGACTTCGCGGTGCTTAGCCCAGCTCAAGGCTGCGGAGCGGTGGGCGAATGTCCGGCTTTCCCGGTGCAGGATGGTCCCTTGGCGACGCAGCCGAACGATGGCCGTGTAGCGCGTGGCACCGTTGGCCTGCTTGCGTATTTTGATCGTCGGCATGATCGAAATCCGGGGAGACATGGAGGCTGAAAGGGATCATGTCTCCTTTATGTCCCCCGACAAACGATAAACTCCCCGAAATCCGCAGGAATCCCGCAGAAACTCCACAAGTGGACAACGCTACGAAAATAGGCATTTCCGTCGAGAAAGGCAGCAAATCGTTCGACCGCCGCATCAGCGTCGCGCCCATGATGGATTGGACCGACCGGCACTGTCGGTACTTCCTGCGCGGGTTTTCGCCGGACACTCTTCTATATACAGAGATGATCACTACCGCAGCGGTGCTGCGCGGCGATCGCGAGAAACTGTTGCGGTTCGATCCCGAAGAACACCCGGTCGCCCTGCAACTAGGCGGCAGCGATCCAAAGGCTCTGGCGGAGGCGGCGCGCATCGGCGCCGCGATGGGTTACGACGAGATCAACCTCAACTGCGGCTGCCCGAGCGATCGCGTGCACTCGGGTGCGTTCGGCGCCTGCCTGATGCTGCGGCCGCAGCTGGTGGCCGACTGCGTCGCGGCCATGAGGGAAGCGGTCACCATTCCAGTCACTGTGAAACTGCGCATCGGCGTAGTCGACGCCGGCGAGTTGCCGCAGCACGGAGAATCACGGCGCGAATCCGCGCGCGCCGCTGCCGCAAGGTACGGTGCGCCTGAGAAAGCGGCGCTCGAGGAATTCGTCGGCGGAATAGTCGCCGCCGGTTGCAATGCCGTGATCGTGCACGCACGCAAGGCGGTGCTCGGCGCCTGGTCACCGCGCGACAACCGCGAGATACCGCCGCTGCGCTATGACGTGGTGCGCGAGCTGGCGGCACGCATCGCGCCCGTACCGGTGATCCTAAACGGCGGTATGCGCACGGCCGGGCAGGTAGTTAGCGAGCTCGCCTGGGCCGACGGCGTGATGCTCGGCCGCGAGGCGTACCACCGTCCGATGCTGCTGGCCGAATTGTCGCCCGGGCGCGCCGCCCCGACCCGCCTCGCGCTGCTCGAACGCATGACGCAGTACGCGCAGCGGGAAATCGCGCGCGGCGAACGGCTGAGCTGGATCGCGCGGCACATGCTCGGTCTGTACGCCGGCCAGCCCGGCGCGAGAGAGTTCCGCCGCCAGCTGTCCGAAGGTGCACGCACCGCGGACGCACCCGCCGAGTTGCTGCTCGCGGCGGGCGAATCCTGCGAGCGTCTCAGCGACGCGGCGGCTTAGGCGTCATCACCTTCTGCCAGCTCCCGGAGTACTGAGCACCCAACCAGGCACTGACCGCGTACGCAGCGACGCTCTGGCGCAGCGCGGCCGGATCGACCTGCGACATGGTGTCGTTGGCCGTGTGATGGGTGTCGAAGTACAGCGTGCCATCCAGCGTAGGCTCGAGAATCGGCATGCCGAGTTTGGCGAGGCCCTCGAGATCGGCGCCGCCCGCGCCTTCGTTGTTGCCGCGCACGAGCTTGAGCGGCGCGAGCGCGCGGAAAATCTGGTCGACGGCGGGCAGATCCGCCGCCTCGACGCGACTAGCTAGGCGCCACACGGGACCGGCGCCGAAGTCCGCCTCGAGGCCGAGCACATGGTTGGCAGCGGCGCTGCCGAGGGATTCGACATACGCCTTCGAGCCGGTGGTCCCGAATTCTTCGTTGGCGAACAACAGCACGCGGATCGTGCGTCGCGGCTTCAGGCCGAGGTCCTTGATGGCCTTGGCCACGCCCATGACGATGCCGACGCCGGCGCCATCGTCGATGGCACCGACACCCGGATCCCATGAATCGAGATGTGCGCCGAGGATCACGATTTCCTGCGCGAGATCGCTGCCCGGGATTTCACCGGCCACGTTCGCGGACTCCATCGGCGGCAGATCGCGTGAGCTGCTCCTGATGCGCAGCCGGACGGGCTTGTTGCTCGCGAACTGGCGCTCGAGCGCATCCGCGTCGGGGTTCGACAATGCCAGCGCGGGAATGCGCGGCTTGTCGGCGGCGTACCTGAGGGCGCCGGTGTGTGGCAACCGGTTGCTGCTGGTGCTGATGGAGCGGATCACGACGCCCACGGCGCCGAGCGCCCCGGCGGCCGATGGGCCGGTCGCGCGCACCGCGACGGCCTTGCCGTATCCGGAACCATCACGCGTCCGCTCCATGCGGTTGCTGAAGAACACGATCCTGTCTTTCACCGCGCCGGCCGGGAGCGCCGCCAATGCAGCGAGGTCTTTGACCATCACCGCGTCGGCTTCGATGCCTTCGGATCCGGTGCCGACACTGCCCCCGAGTGCGAGGACCGGCATGGTTTGCGGCCAGGGCGCCAGCACCGAGAATTCCGCCTCGCCACGTACCCAGTGCGGCACGACTGCCGGGACGGTATGCACGTTCGAGAACCCCAGACGCTGCATTTCCCGCAGTCCCCAGGCGATCGCCGCCTTGTCGCCGGGCGAGCCGGCGGGGCGAGGTCCGACCTCGGTCGTCAGCGATTCCACCAGTTGGTAGGCGGTGGTGTCCGCGAGGGCTTTTTCCAGCAGCGAATTGGCGCTCGCGAGGTCCGCGCGCGTGAAAGCCTGAGGCTTGTCAGCCGCGCTCGCTACACCTGCGCACAGCAGAATCGAGACGAAGAATATCCGGGATTTGTGTTTGGTCACGTGGCTGCTACCCATGAGGAAGCCTTCGGGGAATGGGCTGCCATTCTAAGTCATATGCGTATAATCACCCGCGTTCATCCATTTGATCCCTATGGCCAAAGACATCGAACTTGCCATCGTGTTCGCCGACGTCGTCGGCTCGACGCGGCTCTACGAGGAGCTCGGGGACCAACGCGCACGCGAAGTGGTCGCTACCTGCATCGACATCATGCGACAGGCGACGGAGGAGCATCACGGCACGGTCATCAAGACCATGGGCGACGAGGTGATGTCCACCTTTGCCGTGGCCAACGATGCGTTGAACGCCGCCGCGAAAATGCAAAAGTCGATCACCGGCAATCCCGAACTCACCGCCGAAGGGCATCACGTTGCGATCCGCATCGGCTGCCATGCGGGCCCGGTGGTGGTCGAAAATCGGGACGTATTCGGTTCGACGGTGCACACCGCCAATCGCATGACGAGCCAGGCGAAGGCGGGGCAGATCATCACCACGGAAGCGATGGTCGCGTTGCTGTCACCGGACTGGCAGTCGGCGGTGCGGCAGATCGACGTCGCAACGCTCAAGGGTCAGGGCGCCGAAGTCACCTTGTTTGAAGTGCTGTGGCAGACCGAAGACATCACCAGCATGTTGCCGTCGGTGTCGCTCTCGGCCGCTGAGGGACGCCGCGCGATGCGTCTGCGGCTCACCTTCGACGGCGGCGAGGTGATGTTGACGGAGCAGCGCCCGAACGTGGCGATTGGCCGTGCCGACGACAACGATCTGGTCATCCGCGGCAATCTCATTTCGCGCCTGCACGCTCGCATCGAGATCAACCGCAACAAGTTCGTGCTGATCGATCAGAGTACCAACGGCACGTTCGTCCAGGCCGAAGGCGGCGAAGAGCTGTTCGTGCGCCGCGACAGCGTGCAGATCAAAGGCGAAGGGCTCATCGGCCTGGGGCGCGTGCCCGAGCGCGATTCACCGCTGACGATCCGCTTCTACTGCGAAGAAGCCTAGCCCAGGCGTTTCTCGATCTCGCCGAGCTCCGCGGACATCTCCTGCGGAGCGCGCGCGCCAAACTCCTGCAGATACTCGCGCATCTCGGCGGTTTCCTTGCGCCAGGCTTCGGGCGTGACGGCAAGCAGTTCCTTCATCGTCGCCTCGCTCACGTCGACACCCTTGAGATTGAGATCGGCCGGCTTCGGTAGATAGCCGATGGCCGACTCGTCGGCACCGACCTGTCCGGCGCAGCGCTTCAGCACCCACTCCATGACCCGCAGGTTGTCGCCAAAGCCGGGCCACAGGAATTTTCCGGCCGCGTCGCGCCGGAACCAGTTGACGTGGAACAGCTTCGGCGGATGCTTGAGCCGCTTCCCCATCGACAGCCAATGGCGCCAGTAGTCGCCAAAGTTGTAGCCCGCAAAGGGTTTCATGGCCATCGGATCGCGCCGTACGACGCCGACCGCACCGCTGGCCGCAGCCGTCGTTTCGGAGGCCACGGAGGCGCCAACCACCACGCCATGCTGCCAGCTGCGCGCTTCGTAAACCAGCGGCGCCACTTCGCGGCGCCGGCCACCAAAGACAATGGCGGAGATCGGCACGCCCATCGGATCATCGCTGTGCGGGGAGTAGATAGGGTTGTTCTGGGCGGACACCGTGAAACGGGAATTCGGATGGGCGGATACGCCGCCGCTCGCCGGGTCGAAGGGCTTGCCCTGCCAGTCGAGCACCGGGGTGTTGAGCTTGCGACCTTCCCACCACGGCTCGTTGTCCGCGGTGAGCGCGACGTTGGTGAACAGCGTATCGCGATGGATCATGTCGAACGCGTTGCGATTGGTGGCGCGATTCGTTCCCGGAACGACCCCGAAATAGCCGGCCTCCGGATTGATGGCGTACAGCCGGCCATCCGGTCCCGGATGCAGCCAGGCGATGTCGTCGCCCACCGTCCAGATTTTCCAGCCCGGCATGGAATCGGGCGGAATCAGCATCGCGAGATTCGTTTTGCCGCAGGCCGACGGGAATGCCGCCGCGACATAGTGAGTCTCACCCTGCGGGTTCTCGATGCCGACGATGAGCATGTGCTCGGCCAGCCAGCCTTCGTCGCGCGCCTGCCAACTGGCGATGCGCAGCGCATGGCATTTCTTGCCCAACAAGGCGTTGCCGCCATACCCCGAGCCGAAGCTTTCGATCGAAAGTTCTTCGGGGAAATGCATGATGAAGCGCCGGTTCGGGTCGAGTTCGCCGATGGAATGCAGGCCCTTCACGAATTTTCCGTCGCGCGCGATGCGCTCGAGCGCCGGGCGCCCCATGCGCGTCATGATCGACATGTTGATGACGACGTAAGCGCTGTCGGTGATCTCGACGCCGCAGCGCGAATAGGGCGAATCGATCGGTCCCATGCAGTAGGGCACGACGTACAGCGTGCGGCCCTTCATGCAGCCCTTGAAGAGGTCGCGCATCTTGGCGTGCGCCTCGGCCGGGTCCATCCAATGATTGTTGGGTCCGGCGTCCTCGCGATTCTTCGTGCAGATGAAAGTCAGGTGTTCGACGCGCGCGACATCGGAGGGATGCGAATAGGCAATGTGGCAGCCGGGAAACGTCTTCTTGTTGAGCTGCTTGAGCTCGCCGGATTTCTCGAGTGCCTGCTTGAGGCGGGTGAGCTCTGCGGTCGTCCCGTCACACCACTGGATCTTGTCCGGGGTGGTTAGCTGGCGAACCGATTCGACCCAATCGGCAACTGCGGGAGAAATCTGTGGGAGTGCGGCGAACGATTGCGGCGCAGTGGCCATCGCGAGTCCTCATATTGTCTGCCTGTGTCTTGGCGAGACAACGGAGTATAGCGGCGAAAAAAACGACAGCTATCGAAAGAACAAGAGCGCCTATTCGATGCTGTGATGGCTGTACGGTAGGTACAAAGTCAAAGAAAACAATGCGCCCCGCGACGGGAGCGCACTGGATGTCACAGGCCTGCAAGGCCCGCAACGGGGGTCGGTCAGGCGGCTTTCGCGTTCGCACGCTTGCGGGCAGCAGGCTTGCGCGCCGCGGGCTTGCGAGCCTTCATCGTGGCCGGACGCCTAGCCAGCGCGGCGAATGTCGTGCGCGCCAGGGCTGAAACGTCCTTCCCAGCGGCGGCGGCGAGGGTGGAGTTCTCCTTAACGAAGCGCACGGCATGACGGCGAGCCACTTTGTTGAATTCGCGGCTGGCGACGCTCAGCGTTGCCAGAGAGCCCTTCAGCACTTCAACGCGCTTGGCGGCAATGCCGGCACGGGCACGGGCGGTCTTCAAGGCCTCATCGGCCAGCAGGGCGGCGCGGCTGCGCAGATCGGCAGTGGCTTCCAAAACTTTTTCCTGAAAATTCATGGGTTCTCCTGTGCTGCGTCGCAGCAATGTTGCGACGCATCATACGGAGCCGCGTCGTGAAGTCAAGCCCGCGTTTCAAACCGCGAGAGGGGTCTCCGAGTCGAGGAAACTGCGGATCACCGGCGCCACCTTATCTATGGAGTGGAGCATGAAGAGGTGGCCGCCACCGGGAACGATGTGCAGGCGGTTGTTGGGAATCAGCAAGGCAATGATCCGGGCGTTGACCGGCGGCACCAGCGGATCTTCAGCGCCTGCCATGACCAAGGTCGGCTGTCGCAGCCTGTGGAGCCAGTGGATGCTGGTCCATCCCATGCCGGCCATCAGCTGGTACAGGTACCCCATGAATTGCGGCGCGATGATGCGCGCGGTGTGCGCCGACATGATGCGTGGATCGCGGCGCGCTTCGCCGCCGTAGATGTCGCCGGCCGTCTTCTGCATGTAAGTCGGTGAGAGGTAACGTCGCGGAGTCATCATCTTCGAAAGAGCGGAAGGCCGGCCGGGGACCATCACCGCGCCCGGTGAAGTTGCCGCGAGCACCAGGCGGCGACAGCGTTGCGGATACTGGCGCGCGAACTGCTGGGCGAGCGCGCCGCCCCAGGACACGCCAATGACGTCCACTTGGTTGTAGCCGAGGCGGTCGAGCAGTTTGTTTGCGAGCCGGGCGAGTCCGGAAAAACGCCGCGGCCACCAGCTCATTTCCGATCGGCCCACCCCGGGCACATCGAAAATGACGATTTCCTTTTCGGGCAGGGCTTCCATGAACGGAAAGCACAACTCGAGATTCGCACCGATGCCATTGAACAGCAGCAACGGCACGCCGCCGCGCCCCTGCTGGGTCGCGACGCGCAGCTTGACGCCATCGACCTCGATGAATTCGACGTGCGGCTTACTCATCTCTGATGAACGTAACGCCCCGGCGCGGGGTCACCCGCAGGATAGGTCGCGCTGCCAACCGCCTTCGGCGCCGGAACTTCGCCGGCTCCATGCTGGGCGTACCACGCGCTCCAATGACTCCACCAGCTGCCCGCGTGTTCACTCGCGCTTGCCAGCCAGGTTTCGGCATCTTCGGGCATCGATGTATTGAGGAAATACTTGGCTTTCGGATTGGTCGGCGGATTCACGATGCTCTGGATATGTCCGCTCGACGACAGCACGAAATCGATCTTGCCGCGCAGGATGTTCTTCGACTGGTAGCACGCCTGCCACGGCGTGATGTGATCGGTGATCCCCGCGACGACATAGGCGGGCACGTCCACCTTCGACATGTCGATCGGCGTGCCGAGCGCCTCGATCTTTCCCGGCAGCTTGAGCGGATTTTCCATGAACATGCGCAGCAGGTCGGCGTGGAATTCCGCCGGCAGGCGCGTGGTGTCGGAATTCCAGTAGAGGATGTCGAAGGCGGGCGGTCGATTGCCCATCACCCAGTTGTTGGCGACGAACAGCCACACCAGATCGTTGGGCCGCAGCCACGCGAATACGCGCGCCATCTCGCTGCCTTCGAGCACGCCTTTGCGGCGCGACTTCTCGATGGTTGCAGCGACACCCGAGCGCGACGCGAATTGTCCGAGCAAGGTCGGCGCTTCGGTATCGAGCACGGTGACGAGCAGCGTGGCGCTCTCGACACTGTCTTCGCCTTTGGCTTTCAGATGGCCTAACAAGGTCGCGAGCGTGAAGCCGCCGGCGCAGGCCGCCATGGTGTTCACGCGATCGGCGCCGGTGATTTCACGCGCCACGGTGATCGCCTGCTTGCAGGCGGACAGGTACGTTTCCATGTTCCAGTCGCGCTGCGCGGCGGTCGGATTGCGCCAGCTGATACAGAAGGTCTGGATGCCGTGCTGAACCGCGTACTCGGCGAAGCTGCGTCCCGTCGACAGGTCGGTGGCGTAGAACTTGTTGATCTGCGGCGGCACGATGATCAGCGGCCGCTTGTGCACCAGGTCTGTCTGCGGCGTGTACTGAATGAGTTCGAAAGCTTCGCCGCGGTACACCACGGCGCCGGGCGTCGTGGCGAGATTCTTTCCCACCTGGAACTTGCGGTCGTCGACCTGGCGCGGCATGCCGAAATTGTTGGTCAGGTCGTCGATGAAATTCGTGAGGCCGTACAGCAGGCTCTTGCCGCGCGTCTCCGTGATTCTTTGCAACGCGCCGGGATTGCCGAGCAGCGAATTCGTCGGCGCAAAGGTCTCGGTGAAAAGCTGCAGGACGAACCGGGCGCGCTCACGGTCCTCGGTATTGGTGTCGGCGCGATCGAGCACGCGATTCAGCATGTCGCGCCAGGCAACGAAGCCTTGCATCAGGCGCTTGTAATAACCGCTCTTCTGCCAGATCACGTGGCTGAAGCGCCGGTCGCGCGGATCGGCGGCAATCTTCGATCTGCCCATCGCGATGTCGAGACACTCGCGGCCGAAGGCGAGGTTTTCCTCGATCAGCACCTGCGGGTTGACGGTCATCAGGCGCAGCAGCCGTTTGCCCGCGACTAACAACTCTTCGCGGTCGAGACCTAAGAGCGGATTGGCGCCGAGAATCTGTTCAGCGGCGTCGGTGGCGGCGGCGTGTTCGAGCTCGGGCTGTCCCTCCTTATCGGCCGGTGCGAAGCCGTCTTGAGGGGAATTTTCGTTCGCGGCTTCGATTCCCGCAGAGCGGATATCCGTCACAGTTTCGCGGGTTTGGCGTGATCTCTTGGCTGCCATGTGGGTTTTCCGCGGGGCCTGCTCTCGTTATATGTGATCCGTATCGCAGTGGCGACAGGGTCGGCGTGACCCCAATCACGTGGCCCTGAGCCCTCGATTCCTATTATGCACTGCAGCGACTCATCCAAACCCCGAATGACGGAGGTTTGACGCCGCTTCCCGCAATCGGTCGCGGGAAAAAGTCTCAAGGGTAATAGGAAATTCGAGGAGTAAATCGTCTTGCAGTCTCTACGTTTCACCGCTCTCGCCGCGATCGCGCTGACCCTCGGGGTGAGCGCCAACAACGCGCACGCGCGTGGCGTTCCGGCGGGTACGGCCATCAACAACACCGCCACGGTGGACTACACGGTTGGCGCGGTGACCGCGACGGTGACTTCCAACCAGTCGAGCGTCGTGGTCGCCGAGATCGTCGATGTCGACGTGATCGTGCAGACGCCCACGGTTGCCGTGACCCCGGGTGCGACACAGCAGGTGATGCGTTACCGCGTCACCAACATCGGCAACGGTCCCGAGACTTTCCGCCTGGTAATGAGCAACGCGATCGCGGGCGATCAGTTCGACCCGACCGCCGCTTCGCCGGCTATCTACCTGGATTCGGATGCGAGCGGCACGTACAACACCGGCGACGCGCCGTATGTCGTCGGCACCAATGACCCCGTGCTGGCGGCTGACGGTTTCGTCACCGTGTTCGTCTTCAACGACATTCCGGCCGCGGCGGTCGACGGCAATACCGGCCGTTCGAACCTGACCGCCGATGCGCGCACCGGTACGGGCGCGCCCGGCACGGTGTTCGCGGGAGCGGGCGCGAGCGGCACCGACGCGGTCGTCGGCTCGACCGGCGGCGATGGCGTCGCACAGGGCGAATACGTGGTCGAGGGCGTCGCCATAACCGCCATCAAGAGTCAGACGGTCGTCGACCAGTTCGGCGGTGCGCGACCGGTGCCGGGTGCGCGCATCGACTACAGCATTGTTGTGAATGCCACGGGCACCGGCATCGCCGCCGCCGCCGCGTTCACCGACAACATTCCGACCGGCACAACCTACGTGCCCGGCACGTTGCGCCTGAACACAACCGCGCTTTCGGACAATGCCGACGCCGACGTCGGCGCCTTTGAATCTTCGCCGCAGCCGCGCGTTCGCGTGCAGCTCGGCAATCTCACCGCCGCGAGTGGAACGCAGACCATTACGTTCGCCGTGACGATCAACAGTCTGTGAACGGAAAAAAAGTCGTGAAGGAGTACATCATGAAGACGGGGAACAGGAATTTCATCGGCGCCATCGCATTGATCGCCTCGGCCTTGAGCGGCCAGGCGTTTGCGCAGTCGCAGGACTGCATCGTGCTGAAGTCGACCGCCGAGATCGAGAAAGAAATGGTGAGCGACCAGGGTGAGAAGTCCAAGTCGCTCGTGCCGGCCGGCAAAGTAATCCCCGGCACGGAAGTCGTCTGGACCGTGACGGCTAACAACGTCTGCAAGCAGCCGTCCGACAAGGTCACGATCAACAATCCGGTGCCCGATCACATGGCGCTGGTGCCGAATTCGGCAACCGGCCCAGGCGCCGACATCACCTATTCGGTGGATGGCAAGTCATTCGCACCGGCCGGTCAACTGACCGTGCAAGAGAACGGCGTCACCCGTCCGGCGCGCGGCGACGAATACAAACACATCCGCTGGGAATTCAAGAATTCGCTCGCCCCTGGCGCCAGCGCATTCGCGCGTTTCCGCGCGGTGCTGAACTAGTTTTTTCTTAGAGAGAGAGGAGTACCCATGTTTTCGATTTCCAGGCAAATGCGGCGAGTCGGTCTCGCCGTCGTTGCGGTGGGGTCGATCGGTTTGTCCGGGCAGGCGTTTGCACAAGGCACGCCTTCCGGTGACACGGTCACCAACACCGCGACGGTCAATTACACCGTGGCTTCGGTCGTGCAAACGCCCGTTACCGCCGTCAACGCGTTCACGGTCGATACCGTGGTCAAGCTGAACGTCACCGGTGGCACGAACCTGAACGTCACGCCCGGTCAGTCGACCGGCGTGTTCGGCATGTTCACGCTGACCAACACCAGCAACATCGCGTCGAACTTCAACCTCGCGGGCACCAATCGTCCGCAGCCCGCGGAAGACCAGTTCGACATCGGCGCGCTGGACGTGCGTTTCGACGTCAACAACAACGGCATCTATGAGCCGGGGACTGACACCGCGGTGACATCGACAGCGGGCCTCGCCAGTGGCGCGAGCCGGCAGTTCTTCATCGTCGGCACGATCCCGCTGGCTGCGACCAACACGCAGGTTGCCGCAGTGCGCCTCACGGCCACGGCGATCAACCCGGCGACGAGTGCCGCGTGGGTGAATGACGCGGGTGTCGACGTGCAGGGCGGTATCGCCCAGATCGTCGTCGCGACAGCGTCGGCCTTCGCCCAGGACACCTTCACGGTGGCGACGGCGACGTTGGGCGTGTCGAAGACCAGCACGGTCATCAGCGACAACCTCGTGCCGCCGAGCCCGAATCCGAAGGCGATTCCGGGCGCGACGATGGAATACGCGATCGTGATCGCGAACACCGGTTCGCAGTCCGCGACGTTGCAGTCGATCAGCGATCCGCTGCCGGCCGCGACCACGTTCCAGCCGCTGCAGTACTCGAGCGGCACGCGCGACGTCAGCATCCAAGTGGGCGCCGCTCCTGCCACGTTCTGTATCGCCGAAGCCGGCGGTTCAGACACGAACGCCGATGGCTGCTTCCGTACGGGCGCAACGCTCAGCGTGGGTGCTCCGGCGGTCACGACAGTTGCCGCCAGCTCGACGGTCACGGTGCGCTTCCGCGTGCTGATCAACTGATAGACCGGCACAGCGAAGGCTGACAACCGTCATGATGCTCAACGCAGCGGGTAAACGGGTCTGGAGCCCGAAGGGACGACCCAAGTCCCACGCCCGCGACAACGGGTACTCTCACGCAGAGGGCGGGGTAGCGACTAGCTACCCCGCCTTCGGCGCGTTTGGGGCCCGGCTAACAGCGGCGCTCGCGAATGCGCTGTTATATGCAGCGTTTCTCACTGTGGCAAATGTTTCCGTGGCGCAGGTCACGGCACCTGGCACGCTGATTCGCAACGTCGGCAGCGTCGCCTTCCAGGCGCCGGGCGGCATCGCGGCGCTCGCGCAATCGAACGAGGTCGCGCTGGCGGTACAGCCGCTCCCATCGCGGGCCGCGATCACGCTGGCGCGCTACGAGGCATCCGGCCAGACGAGCACCACCGCGGGTCCGACGCAGTGCCGCTCGGCCAACGGGTTCTTCCCGCTGGATGCGCCGCTGCCCCAGGGCCACGGTGCGCTCGATCCGACGCAGCCGATTCCGCTGCAGGACACGCCGATCGCGCACGCCGGCGATCCTATCTTCGTGCGCGTGGTCGACCTCGACCGCAACCGCGATGGCAATGTCATCGAGACGGTCGACGTGCGCGTAGCCGCGCGCGTCACCGGCGATTCCGAAGTTCTGCGCCTCTCGGAGACCGGTCCGAACAGCGGCGTCTTCGTGGGCTACATCGCCACCAGCGCGAGCACGGCCGCGGCCGACTGCGCCCTGCAGGTCGAACGCAATGCCGAACTCGATGCGACCTACGTTGATCCCACCGACGCCAGCGACGCGGCCCAGGCCGTCGCGCTCGTGGATCCCTACGGCCTCGTGTTCGATTCCCAGACCGGTGAGCCGATCGATGGTGCGCGTGTGCGCCTGCTCGACAACACCACAGGGCTTGCCGCCAATGTGTTCGGTGACGACGGCGTGAGCCGCTACCCGAACGAGATGGTCACGGGGCAGCAGGTCACCGACCAGGGCGGCACCCAGTACACCATGCCGGCGGGCGTCTTCCGTTTCCCGCTGGTCGCGCCCGGCAACTATCGCCTCGAAGTGTTCCCGCCGGGTAGTTATGCGTTCCCGTCGCAGCGCACGATTCCCGACCTGCAGACTTTGCCGAACGCGCCGTTCCGCCTGCAGCCGGGTTCTTTCGGTCAGGCGTTCATCACCACGGCCGCGCCAGCCGTCGCGCTCGACGTGCCGCTCGATCCGAATGGCGAGTCGCTCGTGTTGCGCAAGAGCGCGGGCCAGCAGCTCGCAACCACCGGCGACTTCGTCCAGTACGCCCTCTCGCTCAAGAACAACAGCGAGACCGGCGCGTTCACCACGGTGCAGATCGTCGATCACCTGCCTGCCGGCGCGCGTTATCGCGCAGGTTCCCTGCGCCTCGATGGCGTGCGCATTCCCGATCCGGTCATGGCCGCCGACGGCACGAGCTTTACGTACACGCATGCGCGCATCGAAGCCGGCGCAACGGTCGAGCTGCGCTACGTGCTCGAGTTCACCGTCGCCATGCGCGGCACGAAGGACGCGATCAATACCGCCCAGGCTTTCGCGCCCGGCAACGTGCGCTCGAACCAGGCGCGCGTGCTCGTGCGCATGAACGACGAGCTGTTCTCGCAGAAGGGCTTCATCGTCGGCCGCGTGTTCGAGGGCAGCTGCGAGCGCGACGGACGAGAAGACAACGGCGTCGCGAACGTGCGCGTCTATCTCGAGGACGGCCGCTACGGCGTCACCGACGAGAACGGTCACTTCCATTTCGAGGGCCTCGAACCCGGCACTCACAGCGTGCAGCTCGACAAGCTGACACTGCCCGAGTACCTCGAGCTCGCGCCCTGCGCAGATGCGATGAACCACGCCGGACGCGAGTATTCGCAGTTCGCCGAATTGCACGCCGGCACGTTGTGGCGCAGCGACTTCGTGGTGCGTCAGAAGGCGCCGCCAAAGGGCGACCTGCAGTTCGAATTCAGTTCGTCGCTCGCGACCGACCCGAACAACGAAGGCCTCGCGCAGCATGAGGCGGTGATTCGTGTGAACGGAGTGACGGCCGGCAACACGCGCGCCGTGATCATGCTGCCGGACGGCTTCGAGTACGTGCCGGGCACGGCGACCGTCGACGGCGTCACGGTCACCGATTCGAAGGAACAGGTGGTGGGCGTCGGCGAGCCGGTAATCAGCGACCACGACAATGTGATCACGGCGCGTTTCGGTGAGTTGACCGCAGGTGCCGGTCGCACGCTGCGCTTCCAGACCCGCTCGACGCCCGCGGCCGGCAGCGCCATGGCCGTGCGCGCATTCGCGATCTTCGATTCCCCGGCGAAGTCCGGACTGCGCAGCGCGCCGGTCGAATCGCAGCTGTCGCGCGGCGCCGCGCGCTACGGCCGCTCGCAGTTCACGTTTTCGCCGCGCTTCGATGTGCTCAAGACCGAACTCGCACCCTCCGACGAACACGCGCTGCGTGCGTTGATCAATTCCTGGCGCGGCGCGCGCGACCTCACCATCCGCGCCGTCGGACACGCCGATGCGCAGCCGATTTCGGGCCGCAACCGCAAGGTGTTCGCCGACAACTACGCGTTGTCTCAGGCGCGCGCGCAGACGGTCGCCGACTACCTCGCCATCTCGTTGAACGTGCCGGCCGCACGCGTGCACGTGGAAGGCCGCGGTTCCGATCAGCCGCTCAATAACGGCAAGGACGCGGTGAGCCTGGCCGCCAATCGCCGCGTCGAAATCGTGATCGAAGGCGCGCGCTTCGAAGCCAACGCGCCACTCGAGCTCGTGAGCGCCGGCGGCAAGGCCACCGACATCGCGACGCAGGGTGTCATCCTGCGTGGTCCCGCCGTCGCCGGTAAACGCGCGCCGCGCAACCTGGCCATGGCTGACAAACTCGGCATGGGCGTATCGTTCGACGTCGAGACTCTGAAGCCCGGCATGGCCTTTCTGGCCCCGGCCGCGGACGCGACGCCGCCGATCTCCGTGACCAAGGTCGCGATCCAGCACACGCCCGGCACGACGGTGCAGCTCACGGTCAACGGCAAGGCCGCCGACCCGCTCACGTTCGACGGCATGAGTGTCAACGGCCCGAACACGGTCGCGCTGACGCGCTGGCGCGCGGTCGATCTCGTCGACGGCGAAAACAAACTGGTTGCGCGCGTGCTCGACAAGGACGGCACCGAGGTCTGGCGTGCCGAGCGCACGGTGCACTTCGGTGGCGGTCCGGTGCGCGCCGAGTTGGACAAAGCAACTTCGAAGCTCGTCGCCGACGGTCGCACGCGCCCGGTCGTCGCACTGCGGCTGTTCGACAAGTACGGCAAGCCGGCGCGCGCGGGCACGATCGCGAGCTTCAGCGTCGACGCGCCGTACCGTTCGATGTGGGAAGTCGACGCGCTCAACGACAACCAGATCATCGCGAATGGTCCGCATGAGCCGCAGGTGGAAGTGGGTGCGGATGGCCGCGCGCAGATCGAGCTCGAGCCGACCACCGAGACGGGCAACGCGATCATCCGCCTGCGCTACAACGAGCGGCAGAATGACGAGATCAAAGTCTGGCTGGCGCCGGCCGCGCGCGACTGGATCCTGGTCGGCGTCGCCGAGGGTACGGCCGCTTACAACACCATCACCGGCAACATGGAGACGGCCGCCGCCGCCGATCGCAAGGAAGGCTTCGAACAGGATGGCCGTGTGGCGTTCTTCGCCAAGGGGCGCATCAAGGGCGACTTCCTGCTGACCATGGCCTACGACTCGGCCCGCAAGAAAGACGAAGCGCGCGACACCCTCAAGGGCACCATCCAGCCCGACCAGTACTATCTACTGTACGGCGACGGCACCGAGCAGCGCTTCGAAGCCGCGTCGCAGAACAAGCTGTATCTCAAGATCGAACGCCGCCAGTTCGTGGCGCTGTTCGGCGACTTCGACACCGGCTTCACGGTGACCGAGCTCACGCAGTACAACCGCAGCCTCTCGGGCGTGCGCACCGACTTCGCCGGCGAGCGAGTGTCGGTTTCCGGTTTCGCCGCGCGCACCGATTCTGGCCTCGTGCAGGACGAACTGCGCGGCGACGGTACTTCGGGCCTGTACCGCCTGTCGCGCGCGCCGATCGTCATCGGCTCGGACAAGCTGCACATCGAGGTGCGCGACAGATTCGAAATCACCCGCGTCGTCGATACGCGCGAGCTGTCGCGCTTCATCGACTACGACCTCGACTACGAGCGCGGCACGATCTTCTTCAAGGAACCCGTGCAGAGCCGCGACGAGAACCTGAATCCGGTGTTCATCGTGGTGGACTACGAAGTGCGCACGGGCGGCGACGATCAGACCGCCGCGGGCGTGCGGGTCGCGACGAAGCTCGCTGGCGACAAGGTCGAGCTCGGCGCAAGCGCCGTGTTCGAAGGTGCCCAGACTGGCGACACGCGCATCGTCGGCAGTGACCTGACCTGGCGCGTTTCGGATGCCACCAAGGTGCGCGCCGAGGTGGCCCAGTCGCAGTCGGACGATCCGCTGCGTCCCGATGCGTCGACCGCCTGGCTGGTCGAGGGCAAGCACGTTTCCGAGCACCTGGAAGCGCGTGCCTGGGCACGCGAAGCCGAGGCGGGCTTCGGCGTCGGGCAGCAGTTGACCGCCGACACGGGCACGCGCAGCGCCGGCGTCGATGCGCGCTACAAGCTCACCGAGAAACTCACCATCGATGGCGAAGTGCAGCATCAGCGCGTGCTCGCGAGCGACGCGACGCGGCTGCTGGCCAGCACCGAGTTGCGCATGACCCAGGGCGTCTACAGCGTCGGCGTCGGCGTGCGCCACGTGGATGATGAAGAAGCCGACGGCGACCAGCGCGTGTCCGACCAGGCCACGCTGGGCGCGGCCGTCGACGTGTGGAATGGCCGCGTGACGTTGCGCGGCTCGAGCGACGCCTCGTTGGGCGGCAAGGACGAGAGCGTCGACTATCCGGCGCGCAACCTGCTCGGCGTCGACTATCACCTCTCGAACGAGACCACGCTGTTCGCCGAATACGAACACGCGACCGGCGATCAACTCGAAGCGGACACGACTCGCTTCGGCGTGCGCACGCGTCCGTGGGAGCGCACGCAGGTGAGCTCGAGCATCAACACACAGGCCACCGAGTACGGTCCGCGCACGTTCGCGAACTTCGGCCTGACCCAGGGCTTCAACTACAAGGACAACTGGGCGTTCGACCTGGGCGTGGACCAGTCGAATACGCTGCGCGGCGCGGAACTCGAGCCGCTGAATCCGAATGCGCCGCTCGCGTCCGGCTCGCTCACCGACGATTTCTTCGCCGCCTTCGCGGGTGCCTCGTATCGCAAGGAACTCTGGCAGCTCACGAGTCGCCTCGAACATCGCAATTCCGATCAGGAAGAACGCTGGAGCTCGACCACCGGCTGGTATCGCGAACCGCTCGAAGGCCACGCCATGTCGGTGTCGCTGCAGGCGTTCGACTCGAGCGCCACGCTCGGCGACAGCACCGAAGCGGTCGGCCGTTTCGCCTGGGCATTCCGCCCGGATTCGAGCCGCTGGATCGTGTTCGATCGCCTCGAGCTCAAGTACAGCGACCAGGTGAGCGAACTGCTCTCGTTCCAGTCATCGCGCGTGGTCAACAACCTGCATGCCAACTGGCAGCTGAACCCGTCAATGCAGCTCGGCCTGCAGTACGGCGCGCGTTATGTGTCGAGCACGTTCGAGGGCGAGCGCTACGCCGGCCTGTCCGATATCGCCGGTTTCGATCTGCGCCGCCAGCTCACCCGCCGCTTCGACCTGGGGGTCCACGCCGCCGTGCTGCACTCGTGGGAGTCGGATGTGATGGATCACTCCACCGGCCTCGACGTGGGTACCACGCTCGCCAAGAACGTGTGGATCTCGGTGGGCTACAACTTCGCCGGTTTCCGGGACGACGATTTCTCGGCCAGCCGGCACACGGCGCAAGGCCCGTACATCAAGATCCGCATCAAGGCGGATCAGGACACTTTCAAAGATTTGAGTCTCGACAGCCTGCGCCCATCGCGCTAGCTTGCTGACGCGCTCGCTGACAGCGCGTTTTCTCAATTTCACATGCAAGATCTCGACGAGGTATTCGGGCCGCGTGGCCCGCTGGCGCGCTCGCTGCCCGGCTTTACGCCGCGGCGCTCCCAGCTCGCGATGGCGCAGCGCGTGGCGCTCGCGCTCGAGAACCGTGCGCCGCTGGTGGTGGAGGCGGGCACCGGCACTGGCAAAACCTTTGCCTATCTCGTGCCCGCGCTGCTGTCCGGCAAGCGCGTGCTCATCTCGACCGGCACGCGCACGCTGCAGGATCAACTGTTCAACAAGGATCTGCCGCTGGTGGCGGGCGCCATCGGCGTGCCGGCGCGCGTTGCGCTGCTCAAGGGCCGGTCCAACTACCTGTGCACCTATCGCCTCAAGCAATCCGGCGCGCAGCGCAGCCTCGCGGGCACCCGCGACCGTACGCTGGCACGCATCGAGCGCTGGGCGGGCGTCACGCGCAGCGGCGACCTCGCCGAGGTGCCCGACCTCGGCGATGCCCATCCGCTGTGGCCCCAGGTCACCTCGACGCGGGAGAACTGCCTGGGGGCGCGCTGCCCCGAGGTCGGCCGCTGTCACGTCATGGATGCGCGCCGCAAGGCCATCGAATCCGACATCGTCATCGTCAATCATCACCTGCTGCTCGCCGATCTCGCGCTCAAGGAAGACGGCTTCGGCGACTTGTTAGGCGCGGCCGACGCCGTGATCCTCGACGAGGCCCACCAGATTCCCGATCTCGCCACGCAGTTTTTCGGCACGCGTTTCGGCAGTCGCCAGGTGGAGTTGCTGATCCGCGATGCGGGCCAGGAACTGGCGCAGGTGCGGGCGCCGTTGACTGCGGTCGCGACTGAACTCGGCGCCGTCGAAAAAAACCTGGCGGCGCTGGCGGAAATCTTCCGCGGCACGCAGCGGCCGAACTGGCTCGTCGCGGATACGCCTCTGGCCGACGCCGCGCACGATCTATCGCAGGCGCTGCGCGCGCTCACCGCGGCATTGAACGAACAGAGCCGCGAGCCCGGGGTTGCGCAGAGTTCCGCGCGCGCCACCGAACTCGCCGCGCGACTCGACGAGATCACGCATGCGGACGACAACGAAGGCGCGCGCAGCGTCGAACTCACGCCGCGCGGTTTCACCTTGAGCCTCCTGCCATTCGACGTCGCGGACCGCTTCTCCAAGCTGGCCGGCGGCACGCGCGCCGCCTGGGTGTTCACCTCCGCCACGCTGTCGGTGGGAGAGGACTTCGCCCATTTCACCTCGCGCCTCGGGCTCGATGACGCCGAGACGCTGGCCATCCCCAGCCCCTTCGATTTCGAATCGCAGTCGCTGCTCTATCTACCGCCGCAGCTGCCGGATCCGTCCTCGCCCACGCACACCAATGCCGTGATCGACGTCGCCGTGCCGTTGATCGAGGCGTCGGCCGGCGGCGCGTTCGTATTGTTCACCAGTCATCGCGCGTTGCAGCGCGCGGCGCAGCTGCTGCGCGACCGCTGGACCGAACTCGGCGATTTTCCCCTGCTCGTGCAGGGCGAGGCGCCGCGCGAACAGCTGCTGCGCCGGTTCCGCGAGTCGGGCAATGCGGTGTTGTTGGGCGCGGCGAGTTTCTGGGAGGGCGTGGACGTCAAGGGCGATGCACTGCGGCTGGTCATCATCGAGAAACTGCCGTTCTCCTCGCCCGATGACGCATTGACGAAAGCGCGCATCGAGCACCTCAAGGCCAATGGCGGCAACGCCTTCCGGGAGTTCCAGCTGCCCGAGGCGGCGCTCACGCTCAAGCAGGGCGTCGGGCGCCTCATTCGCAGCGAGACCGATCGCGGCGTCGTAGTTATCTGCGATCCGCGCCTGGTCGACAAACCCTACGGGCGCGTGTTTCGCGCCAGCTTGCCGCCCATGCCCGTGACTCGCGTGGCGGCCGACGCGGAGAGATTCCTGCGCCGCATCGCAGGCTCCGCGCAGGCTTCGGTCGCGATGGTGCGCGAACCGATCATCGAGCCGTTCACCGACGAGTTCGCATGAGAATCCTCGCACTCGATACCGCGACCGAAGCCTGCTCGGTGTCACTCGGCATCGGCGACCGCAGCATCGATCGCTACGTCGAGCTCGAGCGCGGCCACGCGGAGCAACTGCTGCCTATGGTCGATGCCGTGCTGGCGGAGGGTGGTATTGCCTTGAGTTCGCTGGACGCGATCGCCTTCGGGCGCGGACCCGGCGGATTCACGGGCGTGCGGCTGGCGGCCAGCGTCGCGCAGGGGCTCGGCTTCGGCGTGGATGTCGGCGTCGTCCCGGTGTCCGACCTGGCGGCAGTCGCCCAGCGTGTCATTCAGATGAGTCCCGAGGTGCGCCGGATCCTGATCGTGAACGACGCGCGCATGCGCGAGGTTTATTGGGCCCGCTTCTCGGTCGATGCCGGCCCGGTATCTCAGGGCGATGAGCGCGTGAGCGCCGCGGTCGATGTTCTGCTGCCCGAGCAGGCTGAATCCGCCGCCGCCTGGGTGGCCGCCGGGCGGGGCCTTGCGGCCTGGCCCGATCTGGCCGCGCGCTGCGTGGCGGCGGGTGCGACCGTGCAGGCCAGCCTCCTGCCACGCGCCAGCGAGGTGCTGGCGCTGGCGCGGCCCGTCGTGGCGGCGGGCCATTTGCTGCCACCGGAGGCTGCTTTGCCGATTTATGTCAGGGATCGCGTTGCGGTGCCATCGCCTTAATCAATCTGCAATAGACTGCCGTTGTAATGCGCACGCCACAAAAACGTCACCTGGGATGTCGTGTCAGCAACCATGTCAGCCAAACAGATACTCGTTGTCGAGGATGAGCGGCCGATTCGCGAAATGATCGCCTTTGGATTGCGTCGCGCCGGCTTCGAAGTGCGCGAGGCCGCCGACGCGCGCTCGGGCCGTGCCGAAGTCGCCAACAAACTGCCCGACTTGCTGCTGGTCGACTGGATGCTGCCCGACACCAGCGGCCTCGAATTCACCCGTGCCTTGAAACGCGACCGCGAGACCCGCGAGTTGCCGATCATCATGCTGACCGCGCGCGCGGAGGAAGGCGACAAGGTCGCCGGCCTCGAGGGTGGTGCCGACGACTACATCACCAAACCCTTCTCGCCGCGCGAGCTGCTGGCGCGCATCAATGCAGTGCTCCGGCGCGCGATGCCCGCGGAAGGGTCCGAGCGCATCGAGATCGAAGGCCTGGTGCTCGACCAGAGCAGCCAGCGCGTGAGCTCGGGTGAGCGCACCGTCGCGCTCGGGCCCACCGAGTACCGCATGCTGGCCTTTTTCATGACCCACCCGGAACGCGTGTACTCGCGCGAGCAATTGCTCGACCGCGTCTGGGGCGGCAACGTTTACGTCGAGGAGCGCACTATCGACGTCCACATCCGGCGCCTGCGCAAGGCGCTCGAAGAGTATGGCTACGATCGCCTGATCCAGACCGTCCGCGGTTCGGGTTACAGGTTTTCGGCGCGCCCCCTCTAACCACATGACCTCGGGCACCTCTGCCTTCGTCTACGTCGCGCTGCGATTGCTTGCGACGCTGGCGCTCGGGGCGACGGTGGGCTGGTTCGCGGGCTATCTCTCGATCGGGGTGTGCGGCGCGCTGGCGCTGTACCTCGCCTGGAATCTGTGGCAGCTGCGCGAGCTGCATTTCTGGTTGCGCCATCGCAGCGTTGCCGACCCGCCGGATGCGATGGGCCTGTGGGGCGACGTGGTCGCGCAGGTCGTGCGCCTCCATCGCCGCAAGCGATTTCACAAAGAGCGCCTGACCCGGCTGTTCCGCGAACTGCGCCGCTCGACCGCCGCGATGCCCGACGGGGTGGTGATGCTCGATCCCGAGGGCGAGATCGTCTGGTTCAATCGCAAGGCCGGCGAGCTGCTCGACCTGTCGCGGCGCGCCGATCTCGGCCTGCGCATCGACAACCTGGTGCGCAATCCCGATTTCGTGCAGTACCTGCGCAGCGGCCAGTATTCACTGCCCGTGATCGTGCGCATCGATACGCCGATCGAGCGTTATCTGGCGTTCCAACTCATTTCGTATGGTGAGGATCGGCGCCTGCTCATGCTGCGGGACGTCACCCGCGACGTACGCATCGAGCAGATGCGCAAGGACTTCGTGGCCAATGCATCGCACGAGCTGCGTTCGCCGCTCACCGTCGTGGCGGGATACCTCGAGACCTTTGGCGCCGACCCGAGCCTCGGCGACATGCTTGCGCCTATCGCCGAGATGCGTCGTCAGACCGATCGCATGACGCGCATCATCGAGGACCTGCTCGAGTTGTCGCGCTTCGAGGCGAACGATGCGCCCATCAAGGGCCAGCCCATCGACGTCGCGGCAATGGCGGCACTGTTACGCAAGGACGTGCTGGCGCGACCAAATCATCCGCGCCAGGTCGAAGTCAGTATCGAATCCGCGGCCGCGCTCATCGGCGACGAAGCGATGGTGCAATCGGCCTTCTCGAACCTGGTCGACAATGCCGCGAAGTACACGCCCGTCGAGGGCAGTGTGCTCATCCGCTGGTGGACCGACGAGGCGGGCGGGTATTTCTCCGTGCGTGACACGGGACCCGGAATCTCCGCCGAGCACCTGCCGCGCCTGACCGAGCGGTTCTACCGGGTCGACCCGGGCCGCTCGCGCGAAACCGGCGGCTCTGGCCTGGGGTTGGCGATCGTCAAACACGCGTTGCATCGCCACGGGGCGCGCCTCGAAATTGAAAGCATCGAAGGACGCGGCAGCACCTTCACCTGTCATTTTCCATACGAACGCGTCCTCGAACGACGCGTGGCGGCCAGCGCCTGAGCTGTCATGATGCGGTCATCTGCCCCTAACAAACTGCGCGCCCGTCGTCCGCGCCGCGTATCCTGAGGTTCCCATGGAAACCGCCGATCTTTCCCACCACATTTCGCGCCGCTTCAACGAAGACCTGGAGCGCGTGCGCAACAAGGTGCTGACCATGGGCGGCATGGTCGAGCAGCAGCTGGCCAACGCCGTGACCGCGCTCATCGAAGGCGACAGCAACCTCGGCGTTTCCGTCGGGCGTGACGACTTCAAGGTGAACGGCATGGAAGTGTCGATCGACGAGGAGTGCTCGCGCATCCTCGCGACCCGCGCGCCCGCCGCCGGCGATTTGCGCCTCATCGTCGCCATCATCAAGACCATCACGGATCTCGAGCGTATCGGCGACGAGGGCGAGAAGATCGGGTACATCGCCTCGCGGCTCGCCACGATGGAACGCCCCGCCGACAAATATCGCGAGGTGAAACACCTGGGGCGAATCGTCTCGGAGATGGTGCACCAGGCGCTCGACGCGTTCGCCCGCATGGACGCCGAGGCGGCGTTGCGCGTCGCACGCCAGGATCGCGTGGTGGACGAGGAATACGAATCCATCCAACGCCAGTGCATAACTTTCATGATGGAAGATCCCCGCAGCATTCGTCGCGCGCTCGACGTGATGTGGATCGTGCGCGCGCTCGAGCGCATCGGCGATCACGCCAAGAACATCTGCGAATACGTCATCTACATGGTGCACGGGAAGGATGTCCGGCATACCAAGCTCGAGGACGTGGAGAGAGATCTAAGA
>DATHJZ010000212.1:0-29878 GCA_035286365.1 Steroidobacteraceae bacterium
GCCAGGTGCAGCTGCGTGACCATGCCCTTGGAGAGCTGGCGCACGCGGCTGTCCATCTTGATGTCGGTCTTCGCGAGAAATTCCACTGCGCGCTTGCGATCGAAGCGCGGATGTACGCCGGCGACGAATTCGACGGCCTGCGAAACCTTGAGCCAGCGCGGCAGCACCGCGACGTCGGCGATGAAGCACACTTCTTCCATGAGCCGGTCGCGCTCGGTGCGCGGATCCAGGCCCAGCACTTTCAGTTCGCCGTCGAACGAGGTGAGTCCGAGGATGGCCTTGATGGCGGTGGTCTTGCCGGCGCCGTTCGGGCCGATCAGGCCGACGATGCGGCCGGGCTGAACGTTCAGGTCGATGCCACGAAGCACCTGCGTGCTGCCGTAGCTCTTCGTGAGACCGCGAGCTTCAATGATTGCTGTCATCTTCTTCGCCTGCGTTGGCTTGGGTCGGGAACGGCTGGGATACGGTTCCAGCTTTCTCGCCACGTTTGATGAGTTCTTCGGTCGTGAAGCCGAGCCGCGCAATAGTTGCGTAGACCTTCGGCCACTCCGTTTCGAGGAAATATGTACGTTCGTCTTTCATAAGTGCCTGTCGCGCTCCGGTGTTCACGAACATGCCGCGGCCGCGTTTCTTCTCGACCAGTTGCTCATCGACGAGCTGCTGGTATCCCTTGAGAACGGTCAGCGGGTTGAGACGAAACTCTGCCGCAACCGCGCGCACCGAGGGGAGCGGATCACCCTCTTTGAGGACGCCCTCGAGGATCATCGCCACCACCCGATCGCGCAGCTGCCGGTAAATCGGCTGGCTATCGTCCCACTGCGGGTCCATCAGAGAGCTCCAGTGTCCTAGCGGACCGAGGCAACCAGGGCGGCCGCGAAGCTGTAGTCGCGCTGGGCGAGCTTGGCGTCGAGCGAGCTCGTGAACGAGTAGCTCAGAGCCAGGGTCACGGCGAGTGCGGCGAACGCGCTGGCTACGGATTTGAGGTTCAGGGTCTTCATGGTCGTCTCCTTCAGTTTCGTGGCGCCTCGCCCTATGCGATTCGCCCTACGTGTTGGTGTTATATATAACTACAACACCAACTCAGAAACAAGCCCTAACCCAAAAAATATTCGTGGTGCGTTGCAAGCCATGAGGCGATCAAATCCGGCGCGGGAGCCCACATGAAGTCTAAGTTGCTGTTTATCTTCGGTATTGTCATTGCCCACGGGGCGGTGGCAGCCGGCCTGATGCACGACTTGTCGTCCCCGCAGCGCGGCGTCGCGCTGAGCTGCACGAATCTACCCACCGCCGATCCGTATTTCGCGCCGCCGCGCGAACTCCTCGCCCTCGTCTCAGTTCCCCTGACCGCCGGGGAAGTGATGCAGCCGTGAACGCTGCAGTCATGACGGTGGAAGGTCTCACTACTTCGGAAAGCTCGACGCGCTTCGCGCGCACAGCGCGCCCGCGTACAGTCGACGCGATGAGTGAAGACGAAGACGCGCAATTGATGCTCGCGTATGCGCGCGGACAAATGGGCGCTTTCGAAACACTCTATGCCCGCCACCGCGGCGCGCTGTATCGCTACCTCGTGCGCCAGGCGCGCGACGGGGAAGTCGCCAACGATCTGTTCCAGGAAGTGTGGAGCCGCGTGATCGTGAATCGCGCACGCTACGAACCGCGCGCGAAATTCCGCACGTTTCTCTTCACGCTTGCGCACAACTGC
This sequence comes from Steroidobacteraceae bacterium, assembly GCA_035286365.1. Classification (GTDB taxonomy): domain Bacteria; phylum Pseudomonadota; class Gammaproteobacteria; order Steroidobacterales; family Steroidobacteraceae; genus CADEED01. The sequence continues at coordinate 1,703 of DATHJZ010000212.1, forward strand.
TTCATCGATCACTGTCGCCGTGCGAAGAGCCGGCCGCAGGGCTTGAAAGTGGAAGACGCGGATGCCGCGGACCTGCTGCCGGCGGACGACGAAGAACTGCCGGATGTCCAGCTGGCGCGCGACGAGGGCACGCGTCGTTATCGCGCAGCGCTGGCCGCGCTGCCCGCGGAGCAACGCGACGTCTATCTACTGCACGAGGAGTCCGATCTGTCGCTCGAGGAAATCGCACGGGTCACAGGCGTCGGCGCCGAAACAGCGAAGAGCCGCCTGCGTTACGCCGTGGGCAAACTGAAAGCGGCGCTCGCCGTGGCGGAGACCTGATGAACCGCCCCGATGACGAATTCGACGATTTCATCGCGCGCCGCAAGCCCATTTTCAGCCGCCCCGATGAACCTCTCGAGCCGCCCGATGAACTCGATCGCGTCGTTCTGCGGCAGGCCCGCGAGGCCATCCAGGGCGATCGTCCGCAGCGAGTATTCAAGGGGCCGCGTTGGGGCGCGCCGCTGGCGATTGCCGCCACGCTGGTGCTCGCCATCAGCGCGATTCTGCACGTCGGCATGCCCGCAAAGGACGCTCCGGTCCCCACGGTGACGGTGCAGACGATCTCACAGCGTCTCGAGAACGCGCCGGCGCCGGCTGCGCGCTCGCCGACGCCTAACAACTACGCGCCCGCCGCAGTCGCGGCACCCGCCGCCCGTGCCGCAGCCGCGGATTCGAGCGGCGCGGTCGTCGTCGACCTCGACGACAGCGCGCGTGCGCCGATGGCTGCGGGTGGCGGCCTCGTGTCCGAGGAGGAAGCCAATCGTTACGCCTCCGCACCAGCCGCCGCGCCGATGGCGGGCGCGGTCATCGACGACCCGGTCAGCGGCTCGCAGACGGTGGTCACGGACGTTTCTCCGCCGCCGACTGAAGCCGAGCGCGCCGTGGCCAAGGCAGCTCCGGCGCCCGCGTTCCGTCGCGACCCCAAGATCTGGCTCGCCGAGATCGAGCGGCTGCGCGCGGCGGGCAAAGGCGCGCAGGCCGATGCCGAGTTCGCGGAGTACAAGCGCGAGCATCGGGCCTACGCGGTCGCTCCCGATCGCTAGGCAGTTACCTCAACAGCGGTCGCGCGAGCTCCCTGCTAGAATTCCGGCCCGCATTTTCGGGCCTGTTTTCCTGCCGCTTGGAGCTCCTTCGATGAAACCCGCAGTCAATGTCGCCATCACCGGTGCCGCCGGCCAGATCGGTTATGCCCTGGCCTTCCGCGTCGCCTCCGGACAGATGTTGGGGGCCGATACGCCGGTCAACCTGCACCTGCTGGAAGTCACACCGGCGCTGCCACAGCTCGCGGGCGTCGTCATGGAACTCAATGACTGTGCGTTTCCGACGCTGAACAGGATCGTCGCCACCGATGACGCGCGCCTCGCCTTCAAGGATTGCCAGGCTGCATTGCTGGTCGGTGCGCGCCCGCGCGGCCCGGGCATGGAGCGCAAGGATCTGCTGATGGCGAACGCGCAGATCTTCTCCGCGCAGGGCAAGGCGATGAACGAGGTCGCGGACCGCAACATCCGCGTGCTGGTCGTCGGCAACCCGGCGAACACCAACGCGATGATCGCGCGCGCCAACGCGAAAGATCTCAACCCGCGCAATTTCACCGCGATGACGCGCCTCGATCACAACCGCGCCGTGTCGCAGCTCGCCGAGAAGACCGGCAGCCACGTCACCAAGGTCAGCAAGATGCTGATCTGGGGCAATCACTCCGCGACGCAGTATCCGGACCTCAACTTCTGCAGCGTCGATGGCAAGGCCGCGCACAGCCTCGTCGACCGCAAGTGGTACGAAGACACCTTCATTCCCACGGTGCAGCAGCGCGGCGCCGCCATCATCAAGGCGCGCGGCGCCTCCTCGGCCGCGTCGGCGGCTTCGGCCGCCATCGACCACATGCGCGACTGGCACCTGGGCACCGCCGCCGACAACTTCATCAGCATGGCCGTGCCCGCGGACGGCAGCTACGGGATCAAGGAAGGCGTGGTGTATTCGTATCCGGTCACCACGGCCAACGGCGACTACAAGATCGTGCAGGGCCTGGGGGTGGACGACTTCTCGCGCAAGCGCATGGACGCCACGGACAAGGAACTGCGCGAAGAGCGCGACGGCGTCAAGGAATTGATCTAGTTAGTCCGGCGGCGGGTGCAGGCGCCCGGCGCGCAGCCCCAGCGGCATGCGCAACGGCACGGTGACACCTGTGCCCGGCCAGATCGCGCCCAGTGAGTCGGCCAGCAGCGGCACCGGATCCGTGCCGAGCGCCTTGCGGTAGCGCGTGGTCGCGGACCAGCTGCTCACATAGCCGAGCACCTGCGGCAGCGTCCACTGAAGCTCGAGCCCGAACGGCGGTGCCTCCACCAGCCTGAAGGGGAACGGCAACGTCGCGTAGTTGGCTTCGATGTGCGCCCGTTCGGGCGGCCAGTACGGCCCCACCACGCCGCTGTAGAACTCGAGAAAGCAACTGTCGAGTTGCGCATCGACGAAGCGTGGCCGCGGATAGTTCCACACGACCAGCAAGGCACCGGGACGCGCAACGCGCCGGGCCTCCGCATAGAACGCGTCGACGTCGAACCAGTGCAGCGCCTGCGCGACGGTCACCAACGCCACCGACGCATCGCCCAGCCCCGAGCGTTCGGCCGGCGCCACCGCATAACGCACGCGCTGATGCGGCCTGGCCGCGCCTATCTGCTCGGGCGCGACATCGGTGGCATACACCTCCTCGAAGTATTCGGCCAACGCGGTGCTCGCCTGACCGCTGCCACAGCCGCAATCCCACACTGCATCCAGCGACGGAGAAACGCGCGCGAGCCACGCAAACAGCTCCGGTGGATAGCCGGGACGAAAGTTCGCGTACTCACGCGCGACGGTGGCGAAGAGTTCGGCATTCGACATGCCGCCTTTTTACGCCTGCCGCGCACCCAAGCCAAAAACCCGTGCGCGGCCGGCCGCGACGCGGCGGGCCGCGAAGCCCTGCGGCGCGACGGCCGAGCGCCGGCAGCCGTGCGAGGGCCGCAGTCTCGAAGGCCTGTCGTAAGGGCGCGCCACCCCGCGGAAATGGCTATAGTTTCGCAACTGCGAAACGAGGGGCTTCTTCTATGCTCGGCGCAATCCTGGTCATTCTTTCCCTGATCGCCGGCGCCGCCTACGTGGCAGAGGTCGGCACGGGCTTTACGCTGCTGTTCATCGGCGCCGTGATTTTCATGGCGTACAAGCGGTTGCCGCTCATCGCATTCACCGCGGTCTTCACGCTGCTGCTCGCCACCTACACGTATTTCGCGCCGCCGGCCGGAATCTGGAAGGGCCTCCTGTGGGTGCTGCTCGCCGCGCTGTGGCTGTTCAACCTGCGGCCGCTGCGCAAGGCGCTGATCACGCGGCCGTTCATGCGGGCATACATGCGCCTGCTGCCCTCGATGTCGCAGACCGAGAAGGAAGCGCTCGAAGCCGGCACCGTGTGGTGGGACGGCGAACTGTTCACCGGCAAGCCGAAGTTCGAGAAGTTGTTGGCCGCCAAGGCGCCGCAACTCAATGCCGAGGAACAGGCCTTCATCGACGGTCCATGCGAAGAACTGTGCCGCATGTACGACGACTGGGATGTCACGCACAAGCGCGGCGACATGCCGCCCAAGGTGTGGGACTACCTCAAGAGCAAGGGCTTCTTCGCGATGATCATCCCGAAGAAGTACGGCGGCCTGGAGTTCTCCGCGTACGCCCACTCCTGCGTGCTGGTGAAGCTCGCGAGCCGCTCCGGATTGCTCGCGGCTACCACGGCCGTGCCCAATTCGCTCGGCCCCGCAGAACTGCTCAACCACTATGGCACCGAGGAACAGAAGGACCACTATCTACCGCGCCTGGCGCGCGGCGAGGACGTGCCGTGTTTCGCGTTGACTCATCCGCGCGCCGGTTCCGACGCCGCCTCGTTGCCCGATACCGGCGTGGTCTGCAAGGGCATGTGGCAGGGCAAGGAGATCACGGGCCTCAAACTCAACTTTTCCAAACGCTACATCACGCTCGCGCCGATTGCGACGGTGGTCGGCCTCGCGTTCCGGCTCTACGATCCCGACAGGTTGTTAGGCACAGACAAGGTCGACTACGGCATCACCTGCGCGCTGATCCCGCGCAACACTGCGGGCCTCATCATCGGCCGCCGGCATTTCCCGCTCAACGTGCCGTTCCAGAACGGTCCGCTGTCGGGCAAGGATGTATTCGTGCCGCTCGACGTGATCATCGGCGGCGTGCCGATGGCCGGCCAGGGCTGGCGCATGCTGGTCGAGCAATTGTCGGTGGGCCGCTGCATTTCGCTGCCGTCGAACGCCACCGGTGGCGCCAAGGCCGGCGTGTTCGCATCGGGCGCCTACACGCGCATCCGCCGCCAGTTCAACATGCCGGTGGGCAAGTTCGAAGGCGTGGAAGCCGTGCTGGCGCGCATGGTGGGCTACACCTACACGATGGATGCGGCCCGTTCGGTCACGGCGGGCGCCATCGATGGCGGCGAGAAGCCTTCGGTACCGTCGGCCATGCTCAAGTATCACGTCACCGAGATGGGCCGGCAGGTTTCGAACGACGCGATGGACGTGCACGGCGGCAAGGGCATCCAGCTGGGCCCGCGCAACTATCTCGGCCGCCATTACCAGGTGGTCCCGGTGGCGATCACGGTCGAGGGCGCGAACATTCTCACGCGCTCGCTCATCATCTTCGGCCAGGGCGCGATCCGCTGCCATCCGTTCGTGCTGAAAGAGATGAATGCCGCGCGCAATCCCGACCGCAAGCAAGGCGTCGATCAATTCGACAGCGCGTTGTTCGGTCACGTCGGCTTCACGATCAGCAACGCGGTGCGCTCGTTCGTGATGGCGCTGACGCATGCGCGCTTCACGCACGTCCCCGAGGTGGGCGAGACGAAACGCTACTACCAGCACATCGTGCGTTTCTCGGCATCGTTCGCCTTCGCGGTGGACGTCGCGATGCTCACGCTCGGCGGTTACCTCAAGAAGAAGGAAAACCTCTCCGCGCGTCTCGGCGACGTGCTCTCGGCCATGTACCTGGCATCGATGGTGCTCAAGCATCACGAGAACCAGGGACGTCCCGCCGAGGATCTGCCGGTGGTCGAGTGGGCGTGCCGCAACCAGCTCTACAAGGCCCAGGAGCAGCTGCACGATTTCCTGCGCAATTTTCCGAACCGCTTCCTGGGCGGCGTCATGCGCGCGCTGATCTTCCCCGGTGGCCGCGCATATTCGGCGCCCAGCGACCGGCTCGGCCGCACGCTGGCCGACGCCGTGCTCAACGTCACCGATGTGCGCGACCGCCTCTGCAAGTACGTGTACCGCACACTCGAACCCGGCAATCCGCTCGGCCTGCTGCAGGAAGCACTGGTGATGTCGCAGACCGCGGAGCCCGTGGAAAAACGCATCCGCGTCGAAGGCGTGAAGGCCGGCAAGGTGACGGCGCTCGATGTGCCCGGGCAGATCGCTCAGGCGCAGGCACAAGGGATCATTTCGGAGACCGAAGCCGCGATGCTGCGCGATTACGATCGCAAGGTCATGGAGCTCATCAGCGTCGACGATTTCGAAAGTCACGAGCTCGCAGCGCAGGCGCAACCTGCGCCGGGTTCGCTCGACGTGAACGACTTCCATCGCAACTCGGGCCAGGTCGCTTGAACCTGCGCCGATGAGTTCGCCGCCCGTCCCGGTAGTCAGTCCGCCCGAGCCGCCGCCGCCGCAGACGCTGGTATGTGCCAACTGCGGCGCGCCACTGGCCGGCGAGTACTGCGGAAATTGCGGGCAGCGCCACGAACCGCACGTTCACACCGTCACGCATTTCGCGGCGGAGGCGTTCGAGAGCGTCACGCACGCCGATTCGCGCCTGTGGCGCACGCTCGCGTACCTGCTCGCGCGGCCCGGTGTCCTCACGCGGGAATTCTTCGATGGCCGCCGCGCGGGCTACCTGCCGCCGTTCCGCCTGTACATCGTGATCAGCGTGGTGTTCTTCCTGGTCGGAATGCCCGAGAAGATCAGCGTGAAGCCCGAATCTCCAGGCGATACCCTCGCTTCGGCGACATTGATCCAGCAGGCCGAGCAGTTCGAATCACAGGACAGCCCGTTGCCGGAAGCCATGCGCAAGCGCAGCGCGGACTACCTGCGCGCAGAGGCGGCCAGGGCGGCGGCACGCGAGGCGGCCGGCATCGCGCCCAAGGCGCGCACGGACAAGGCCGCGGCTCCCGACGAAGATGAGACTTCGGAAGACGGCGCCACGCACCACAACGTCAACGTCTCGTTCGGCGGTCTGAACGAATTCTGCGATTCGCTCAAGAAGCCGCAGAGCGCGAACAGCCCGTTCCGCAGCAACCTGCTCGCCCGCTGCCGGCGCCTGGCGAACGGTGACGGCAGCAGCCTGGGTTCGGTGATCGTTCACAACGTGCCGCGGGCCATGTTCATCTTCCTGCCGCTGCTCGCGCTCGTGATGAAGCTGCTCTACTGGCGGCCGAAGCGTTACTACGTCGAGCACCTGTTGTTCCTGATTCACAACCACGCCTTCGTGTTCCTGGCCGCGACCCTGCTCATACTGATCGCGCGCGTGCCCTACACCGGGCCCATCATGGGATGGCTCGGCACGATTACGGGCGGATACATCGTGTGGTACCTCTTTCGCGCCATGCGCAACGTCTACGGCCAGGGCCGCGGGCTCACGCTCGCGAAATACTTCACCCTGGGGTTTACCTACCTCGTGACGAGCACGATCATGCTCATTCTCACGGTCATCTACAGCGCCCTTACGCTGTAGCTCCCATCAACCGAAGGAGACTTCGATGAATTCCAAGTTGTTAGTTACGCTGCTGTGCGGCGCTGCGGTGGCACTCGCTTCCGTCACGGCAATGGCGCGCGAGCCGTCGCCGGCGGGTGCCGAGGTGTACATCGTCTCGCCGAAAGACGGCGCCAAGGTCGCAAGCCCGGTCACTGTCGTGTTCGGACTCAAGGGCATGGGCGTCGCACCGGCCGGCATCAAGTTCGACAACACCGGCCATCATCACCTGATCATCGACGGCGATGCACCCGCAGATCTGTCGCAGCCCATCCCGGCAAATGAAAAGAGCGTGCACTTCGGCAAGGGCCAGACGGAAACCTCGCTGACACTCGCACCGGGCAAACACACGCTGCTGCTGGTGCTGGGCGATTCGCTGCACGTGCCCCACGATCCGGCGGTGATCTCGAAGAAGATCACCGTTACCGTCGAAAAATAGGCTGCTGAGCTGCGGCGCTCGCGTCGAGGTAGCCATGACCGCCCTGCGCGCCATCCTGCACGTGGACATGGACGCGTTCTACGCCTCCGTGGAGCAGCGCGACGACCCGCGACTGCGCGGCCAGCCCGTCATCGTGGGCGGCACGAGCAATCGCGGCGTGGTCGCGGCCGCCAGCTACGAAGTACGCAAGTTCGGCGTGCGTTCGGCGATGCCGATCCGCGAGGCGCTGCGCCGCTGTCCGCATGCGATCTGCGTGAAGCCGCGCATGTCGGTGTATCGCGATGTGTCGCACCAGGTATTCGCGATCTTCCACGACTACACGCCGATCGTCGAAGGCCTGTCGCTCGACGAGGCCTTTCTCGACGTCACCGCCAGTCTCGCGCTGAAGGGCGACGCGGTCAGCATCGCGCGCGGCATCAAGGACCAGATCCGCGCGGTCACCCAGCTCGGCGCGTCGGTCGGAGTCGCGCCTAACAAGCTGGTGGCCAAGATCGCCTCGGATCTCGAGAAGCCCGACGGCCTCACCGTCGTGCACGAGGGCAACATGCGCGCGGTGCTCGATCCATTGACGGTGCGCCGCCTGCCGGGACTCGGCCGGAAACTGGGCGAGCGCGTCGAGGCCGCGGGCCTCGCAACCCTTGGAGAGTTGCGCGTGGCGCCCGACGCCGTGTTGTGGCCGATATTCGGCCGCGACTCGCAGCGCATGCGCGAGCGCGCCTCCGGCATCGATGAACGCCCGGTGATGTCCGAGTGGGATGAAAAATCGATCAGCGCCGAGGAAACCTTTTTCTCCGACCTCGCTGATCACGGGAAGATGCAGGCCGAAGTCCTGCGGCTCGCCGATCGCGCCGGCCAGCGCATGCGCGCGCAGAATCTCGCCACCGGCTGCGTGCAGGTCAAGATACGCCGCGCGGATTTCACCACCTTCACGCGCCAGAAACGTTTCGAGCCTGCGACCACCGATTCGCGCACCATCGCCAAGATTGCCGCGGAGCTGCTGGCTGCGTGGCTCGGCGAGCAACCGCGCGCGCGCGTGCGGTTGTTAGGCGTGGGGGTGAATCACCTGCATGCCGCCGACCAGATGGACCTGTTTGCCGCGCCGGCCGCCACGGCTGCGGGCGCCCCTGGCGCAACCGCGCTCGACGCCACCGTGGACCTGATCCGCGAACGCTTCGGCAACTTCGCCGTGCGGCGCGGCAGCGCCCTGCCCGAGGCCCGCGGCACGGACGAACCGGCCGAGGATATGTCCGAGGAAGCGCCCGACCGTCGCTGGGCCCGGACAGCGCCGACACCGCCCCCGCGCCGGTAGAGTAGGGCCCGGCAGGGCCTCCGCAGGCTGATTCCCCCGTCCGGAAAGCCCGTGTAATACTCCCCGCCCGTTATACCCATGCGGCGATTTCGCCAAGACCGCAGTCCACAGACCAGCCATGTACGCCTCGTTTTTCGGCCTCAACGAAAAGCCATTTTCGATCACGCCCGATCCGCGCTACCTGTTCCTCTCCGAACGGCACGCGGAGGCCCTGGCGCACCTGGTCTATGGCATCAACGAAGCGGGCGGGTTCATCCAGCTGACCGGCGAAGTCGGCACCGGCAAGACCACGGTAGTTCGATCGCTGCTGGCGCAGGCGCCCAAGCACGCCGAGATCGCACTGATCCTGAATCCGCGCATGACGCCCGCGGAGTTCCTGCTCGCCATCTGCGAAGAGCTGGGCATCTCCGTCGAGCCGCGCTCCGAGGGCAGTCTCAAGGACCTGGTCGACCTCCTGAGCTTCCACCTGCTCAAGGCGCACGCCGCGGGCAAGCGCATCGTGCTGGTGGTGGACGAGGCGCAGAACCTGAGCGTCGAGGTGCTCGAGCAGGTGCGCCTGCTCACCAATCTCGAAACCGAGACACAGAAGCTGCTGCAGATCATCCTGATCGGCCAGCCCGAGCTGCGCGAGTTGTTGGACCGCACGGAATTGCGCCAGCTGGCGCAACGCATCACCGGCCGCTATCACCTCGATCCGCTGTCAGGCGACGAGGCCGCCGCGTACGTGCGCCATCGCCTGCGCGTCGCGGGCGCCACGCGCGAGGTGTTCTCGAACGGAGCCCTGCGCGAAATACAGCGCCTCTCGGGCGGGGTACCGCGGCTCATCAACATCATCAGCGACCGCGCCTTGCTGGGCGCGTTTACCGAAGACCGCCACCTGGTCAGTGCCAGCGTCGTGCGGCGCGCGGCGGGCGAGGTGTTCGGCCGCAGCGTCCAGCCGCGCTGGCTGCCCTGGACCGCAGGTGCGGGCGTGGCCGCGCTCGCGGTAGTTAGTGCCGTATTGATCCTGCCGCGCTTCCTGTCGCGCGCCGCGCCGGTGGCGCCGATTGCCGCGGCGCCGGCACCGAAGCCCGCGCCCAAGCCCGCCCCCGCGCCCGACCTCGAGAAGCTGCTGGCGCAGTACGACGGCGAAACCGATCCGGACAACGCCTTCAACAAGCTGTTCGCGCTGTGGGGAATGCGCTATGTCGCCGGTAGCGTCGATCCCTGCAGCCAGGCGATGCAGTCCGGCCTCGAATGCCTGACCCAGCGCGGTTCACTGGCGCAGCTGCGGCTGTTCAATCGGCCCGCCGTGCTCAACGTGATCGGCGCCGACGGGCGCCCCCATCAATTAGTGCTCGCCGGGCTCGACGAGGAACACGCGCAGGTCGATCTCGGCGGCGCGCAGCGCAAGATCGGCATCGGCGATCTGTCGCGCAGCTGGTTCGGCGACTACGTGTTGCTGTGGAAGCCAGCCGCGGGCGGCTCTCAGCCGCTGGCGCTCGGCGCGCGCAGCGCACGCGTGAAATGGCTGCGCGACAGCCTGCGGCGCGTCAACGGCCTGCCCGCCGAAGAGGCGGACAACGACCGCTTCGACGAATCACTGGTCTCGCTGGTCGAAGATTTCCAGCGCAAGAATCGTCTCGCCGTCGATGGCATTGCCGGAGTTCAGACCCAGGTGGCGCTCGATGCCGCCCTCAATGACACGGCCACACCGTTCCTGCACGGCTCGGCCGGGAGCTGACATGTCGTTCATCCTCGATGCACTGAAGAAATCCGAAACCGACCGTCAGCGGCAATCATCCCCGGCGTTGTTCGAAGTGAAGGTTGCAGCGCCGCGCCGCCGTTTTCCGCCCTGGGCCGTTGGGCTCGGGGTGTTGTTGGGCGTGAACGTGCTGGTGCTCGCCTGGGTGCTGCTGCGTCAGCCGCAATCCGCGGGTGAGGTCACCGCGCCCGCCGCCAGTGCCGCGCCTGCGACCGGTGGCAACGCCGTCGCCAACACCGCGCCGCCCGGCATGGTCACGGTGCCCGCCACCGTTACGATTCCCACCACGGTCAACATCCCGATCGGTTCTGCGCCGTCCATCACCATGGGCACTCACAATCCGGAACCGGGCGTGGTCGCGCCGAGCAGTACACCGCCGCTCGCCGAGGAACCGCTGCTGTCGCGCCAGGAGCCTTCCGTGCCACCCGATTACGACGCACGCGATTACGCGCCGGCGTTGACCCTCACCCAGGCGAATGCCGCCGCGGCGCAGCGCGCCGGATCGATCCCGTCGCGCGACGAGGTGATCGCCCAGGGCACCCAGCTGCCCGATCTGCGGCTCGACCTGCACGTGTATGCCGTTGATCCTGCTCAGAGATTTGTCTTCATCAACATGCGCAAGCTACGCGAGGGCGAGACGCTGCCCGAGGGCGTACGGGTCGATCACATCACCCAGACCGGCGCCCAGCTCTCGTACCGCGGGACGCGCTTTTCGATCGAGGGCAACTGAGAGCTAGAGGTTTCTACTTCTCGATCGGGCGATGCTCGGCTTCCCAGGCAAGGTAGTCACCCTGCAGGTGCAGTAGTTTGGTGAACCCCGCCCGCCGCAGCGTCTCTTCGGCCAGCAAGGTGCGCCGCCCGCTGCGGCAGTAGAGCACGACCTGTTTGTCGCGCAGCTCAGCGAGGTCTGCGACCTGCGAGGACAGCAGATCGTGCGATACGTTGCGTGCGCCGGGCACGTGGCCGGCGGCAAATTCCGCGGGCGTGCGCACGTCGAGCACCACGAGTTCCGGATCCTTCTTCTCGAGCCGCGCGAGCAACTCGCTCTGGGTGATGGGCGGCGCAGGAACGGCAGTTGTATCGGCCGCCGCAGGATCGGCCGCGCTGGAAGTTGCCGCGATGCCGGCAGCGCCGAGGAGCGCGCAGGCCACGACTACCAGACTTTTATTCATGGGGTACTCCGGGCTCAGGTTTCGGCGGCGAGCTTGTCGATCTCGACCGGTGTGAGGCGATGGATGATCCACTCGTTCATCTGGCGCGCGTCCAGCGATTTGTAAAAGCGCAGCGCGGGCTCGTTCCAGTCGAGCACGGCCCATTCCATGCGACCGCAGTTGCGTTCCCTGGCGATGCGCGCCAGCGCCCGCAGCAGTGCGCGGCCGATGCCGTGCGCGCGCTGCGCCGGCCGCACGAACAGATCCTCGAGATACAGCCCCGGGCGGCCGACGAACGTCGAAAAATTGTAGAAATACAGCGCAAAACCAGCTGCCGCGCCGTTCCATTCGGCGATCAGCACGTGAATCACCGGGTTGGGAGATTCGAGCTCGCGCAGGAAATCGGCAGCGGTTGCCCTGGCATCCGGCAGCAGCTTTTCGTACTCGGCGAGCTCGCGCACCAGGCTCGCGATGGTAGCCGCGTCGGCGCGGGTTGCTGGGCGGATGTTCAGCATCGAGTGTCCAACTACTCCGCGATGTACCAGCGCATGTCCTTGTCGCGCTCGAGCACGAAGCGCTCGTACGGCAGGCCCTGCCCGCTCACGTCAAACAGTGCGCGCGCACCGCCGAGATCGTACTTGGGCTGCAACTCCTGCACGATGCGCAACGTGGTGATCATCGTCTCGCGCTGGCTCTCGTTGTTGGTGCAGGCCGTGATCAATGTTTTCTTCGCACTACGCGAGGTGAACCTGTTGAAGTTGGGGCTCATGTACTCGCTGTAGTACTCCTCGCAGTGGCCGGCGGCGAGGCTGGCCTCGGCGCGCGCCAGCAATTCGCTGATGCCGGGCGCGAGCGGCGCCGGCGCGGGCGGCGCGGCCGCGCTCGCGCCACCGACGGTCAGGGCGGGGGCCGCCGCGGTGCGCCCTTCGAGCAGATCGTCGAGCTGCGCCTCGATCTCGTTGGGTATGACGGCGCGCCACTGTGCGCCGTACTGCATCAACCCCACCGTGACGGTGACTTTGACAGAGCCGCGCTCCTTGGGCGGCTCGCCCTTGCCCACCAGGTAGACGATCTTTCCGTCGGGGACCACCGCGAGCCAGTCGAATTTCGCGTATTCCCGCGCCCGCAGGCGCAGCCGATCGGACAGCGCGGAATAGAAGCGCACCGCGGGCATGCTTTCGAGGTCGGCCAGCGAGCGGCCCGGACCAAACAACCGTGTTCGATAGGTGTTGTCGCTGCGCAGGTTCTCCGCGCGCAACAGCGTCAGCAGGCGGGAGCGCAGCTTTTCGAGCTCGTCTGGATGCAGCTCCTGAGCGATTGCCTGGGCGTTGCCGCTGGCGACGGCGGTCAAAAACGCGGCGGCACCCTTCTCTTGTGCACCGCTCGGGCCGGCGGCTTGCGCGGTGGCACCGGCCAGCACCAGCAACAGGGAGAAATAGCAGGCTTTCAGGGCCATTTGGCGCTCCATTCACGTATTCGCGGCGGCGATCATAACCGGGCCGGAAAGCGCCGCATCAACTGTGAAAATAGTCTCGTTACTGGACATTGCCTGCGGGACGCAGTTCACGGATTACTTGCGCGCAAGGCCTGCGTGCGGCCTTCCCCGATAAACTGACATATCTTGTTAAAGTGCTTTCGCCCCCCTTGTTTTGCAGGTTTTCGAAGGTCGCGCCGCCACCATCATGCTGCCGCAGACGGAATTCGAATCGCCCATGCTTGCCAGCGCCCAGGCGCCGGTGGCGATCGCCGCGCTTACGCAAGATAGAGCGCTGATCGGGCTGCTGCGCAGCACGGTCGACGCCACTTCCGACCTCATCCTCGTCACTTCCGAAGACGAGCTGCGCCCGCATCTGCACAGCCGGCGCGTGTCCGTCGCGTTGCTGGACAGCATGTTCGTCGAAGGCGATCTCGCCTCGCTCGCCGAGCGCCTGCGCGAGACCTGGCCCGACCTCGTGCTCGTGGTAGTTGGAACCGCCGAAGAACAGTCAAAGGTTGCAAGCCAGATCACGTCGGGCGTGGTGTACCGTTTTTTGCACCGACCCGTGTCGGCCCCACGCGTGCGGCTGTTCGTGGAGGCGGCACTGCGCCGTCACGAAGTCGAATACGTGGAGCGCACGCTCGAGCAGACGAGCCCGGGTTTTTCCAAGGTCGAGGCGGCCAAGCCGCGCACGCCCGGCAAGAGCCGAGTTACCTTGTTCGGCATCATCGCCGCGGTGGCGGCGGTTGCCATTGCCGGCGGCTGGTATTTTCTGTCCGCGCGCGGCGAGAAGCCGGCCGACCAGCCGGAAGCGACAGTAGTTAGCGAAGCGGCAGCCGACCGCGGCGCCGCGGAGTCCTTGCCGGCGAGCACGCCCGCACCACAGGCGCGGATCCCCGAGGAAACCCCGATGGTCGCGACGCCGAAGCCGGCGCCCGTGGCAGCGCCGGCTGAAGCCGCGCCAGCGCCTGAACAATCAGTGGCCGATCGCCTGCGCGACGCGCCGCCGGCTGCACACTCCATGGCGCCCGCAGTGCATGTCCCGCCGGCGCAGAAATCCGTCGCGCAGTCGGACACAGAGCAGACGACGGAAACCGCGCCGCAGACTCCGCCGCCGCCGCCGGTGCTCACCCACGAGCAACTGCTGAACCAGCAACTTGCCGAGGCCGAAGCGGCGCTGCAGCGCGGCGAATTGGCCACGCCACCCGACCGGAACGCGGTGGAATTGTTTCGCGGCGCCCTCGCGCTCGATCCGGCCAACACGCTGGCCAAGGCGGGCCTGGTGCGTGTGGCCGATCGCCTGCTGAGCGCGGCGGAGCGCGCGCTCACGGCGGGGAATCCCGAAGACGCGCGGAACATGGTGGATGTCGCCGAGACACTCACGCCCGCCACGGCGCGCGGCGCCTTTCTCGCGATGCAGATCGAAATGGAACACGAACGCGCGGCACTGACCCGCGCGCACGATTCGGATGCGGAGGACCAGGCAACCAGGGGCGCCACGTATCTGCGGCTGGCCAATGCGCGCCTGCGCGCCGGTTCGCTGATCGAGCCTTCGGAAGACAACGCGCGCTTCTATCTGGAAGCGGCGCGCCAGATCGTGCCGGACGATCCGGCGCTCGAGGAGACCACGCGCGCACTGCGGAGGGAATTGCTCACGCGCGCCGCCAATGCCGCCAACACCGGCAACGCCGCCGACACCGAGCGCTGGCTCGCCAATGCCGACGCTGCCGGCGCCGGCCGCCAGGAAATGACCGCCGTTCGCCGCCTGCTGCAGGACACGTTGATCGGCACGCGCGCCGGCAAGATCACGACGCTGGCGCAGTCCTTCAATGCGGCACTGGCCGCAAACAGCTTGCTGCAGCCTGCCAACGGCAGCGCCAAGTCCTATCTACTGGCACTGATCAACGCCGATGCGGGAAACCCGGCAGTGGCCAGCGCCCGGGCTCAACTGGGCACCGCATATCTTCGCGAGATGAAATCCGCGCTGACGCGCGGCGATCTCACCGCCGCGGACGCGTGGTTGCTCGAGGTACACACGATCGGCTTCGCGAGCCGCGAACTCGACGCCACCGAAACCGATCTGACCGCCGCGCGCGCCGCGGCCGCGCAACGCAACTCGGTGGTGGGCGCGAATTCGCTGGCTCGCATCGAATACGTGGCGCCAAAAATCCCGAACACGATCAGCACTCGCGCCCTGAAGGGCTGGATCGAACTCGAGTTCACGGTGCGCACCGACGGTTCGACCGCCGACATCGTCGTGACCAACGCGAGCCCGCGCAAGGTATTCGACTCCTCCGCGATCTACGCGATCAGTCAGTGGCGATACAAACCGGTGCTCCAGAACGGCAAGCCGGTCGACCAGCGCGCCGCCGTGCGCATCAGGTTCTCGGAAGAATAAGAAAATGGAAGCGCCGCGCACACAAAGATTCCTGATCGTCGAAGACGACGACAAGTATGCCCAGTGGCTGCAGCACTCCGTGAGTTCGGGCTGGCCGGCCGGCTCGATCGTCATCATGGACTGGACGTCGTTCGGCCGCGTGCGCACCGCCATGACCGTACGCGACTACGACATCGTGATGCTGGCGCTGGATTTTCCGGAGGCGATCGAAGATCCGCACGACAGCTTCGACTGGATCCGCAAGCTGCGCTCGCAGCCTGGCTTCCCGGAGATGATTATTCTGGCCACCGCCGGCAGCGAGCTCGCCGCGATCCGCACGCTGCGGCTCGGCGCCGCCGACTATCTACCCAAGCGCCTGCTGACGCCGGCGCGCATTCAGCGCTCCATCAAGATCACGCTGCGCGCCATTGACAAGGAAGCCCAGCGGCGCGCCGAACGCCTGGCGCCCGCGCCCGGCGCGAATCTGCACGTTTCCACGCAGACCGGCGCTACGCTTGCGAAAGCCGCGCTGGTGGCGAGCGTGCCGACGCCGTCGGGTCCGCCGCCGCACATTTCCACGCACACGGGTGCAACCCTGGCGCGCGCCGCAACGGCCGCCATGACGCCGGCCGCGTCCGCCGTTGCCGCAGCGCCCATGCCCGTCCCAGCGGTCGACTTCGCGAACGATCCGGCGGCGCGTTCACTGCCCGCGATCTGCGACTCGCAGCCCGCGGCCGTGAAGGAATCCAAGCCGGTCGCGCCGAATATTCACCAGATCCCGGGATACACGATCCTGCAGAAGATAGGCGAGTCCGAAGCCGCCGCCGTCTATCTGGCGATCGCCGAGGATCTCGGCCACAACGTGGCGCTGAAGATCTCCAAGCGCAGGCACACCGGCGAAGCGAACCCCAACGACACCGGTCAGCGTTCCATCATGTTCCAGCGCGAGTTCGAAGCGATCGCCGCGCTCGATCATCCCTCGATCATCGACCTGTTCGACTACGGCATTCACGAAGGCGTCGAATACCTGGCGATGGAATATTTCCCCTGCGGCGACTTGAAGGCACGCCTGCAGAACCCGTTGACCGCCGACGAGGCCATCGCGTTCCTCAAGGAGATCGCGCTGTCGCTCAAGGTGGTGCACGAGGCCGGCATCATTCACCGCGACTTGAAGCCGCCGAACGTGATGCTGCGCGACGATGGCAGCGTGGTGCTCATCGATTTTGGATTGGCGCGCAGCCTCCTCGGGGGCGACGGCAGCACGCGCACCGGCGTATTGCGCGGCTCTCCTTACTACATGAGTCCCGAGCAGGCGCAGGGTGAGGCGCTCGACGCCCGTACCGATCTGTACAGCCTGGGAGTGATCCTCTACGAGATGCTCGCGGGCAAGAAGCCCTATCTCGGCGCCTCGGCCATCGATGTGCTGCAACAGCACGTGATGGCGCCAGTGCCCGAGTTGCCCGTGCACCAGTTGTCCTACCAACCGCTGCTCGAGCGGTTGATGTCGAAATCGCGCGAGCATCGCATTGCCTCCTGCGATGAGCTGCTGATCGCGATCGAACAGGTGTCGCGCGCCGCGAGCGACGGCGGCAGCGTCGATCCGGCCACGCTGGTCACCGCGGGGAGCGCGAGCTGACAATGGAATACGTCAACTTCCCCATCGTGGCATTAGGGTTGGCGCTGATCTGCCTGATCGGCGTGACCATCTACGCGATCACCCAGCGCGGCAGCCTGCGTTCACGCGACGAACAGCTGGTCGTGGCACGCGCGCAGTCCTACGCGATGCTCGAGCTCAGCCAGGCGGGTGTGCTGTTCCTCGACCGCGAGCACAGGCTCATGGGCGAAGCATCGTCGGCGGCACCGGAATTGTTGGGCCACATCTGCGTGGCGGGCACGGCGTTCGTGCAGGTGATCGCCGAGCTCGTGCCGGTCAACGTCCGGCGCGACGCCGTGACGTATCTGGAATCGCTGTGGAAGGCGGAGCCCAGCGCGATGGTCGACGCCACGCTCAATCCGCTGGCGAAAGTTCATTCCGGCGCGCGCCATCTAGCGATTCGCTTCTCGCGGCTGGTCGTCGACGGCCGCGTGCATCACGTCATCGTGTCGATCGAACGCATTTCCGCGCCGCGCCTCGTGCCGCACACCATCGAAGTGCCGGTGCTCAACGAGGAGACTTTCGCGAAGCGGCTCGCCGGCGAGACTGGTTTGCGCGCGGCGCTGGTAGCATCCCTGGCCGACGAGCTGATAGAGCCCGGTTCCGCGGCACAGCCTGCCCCGGTAACTGCATTGCCAGCGATGCCGGCACCGCACCCCATGCTCACCGGCGAGTTCGAACTCGGGCCCCTGGACGTGACCGAAGATTCCCTGCCCTCGATGCCGAAGGCCCGGCCGGATACGCCGACCATGACCCTGCCGTCGCTGGCGCACATTGCCGTTGACAGCACCGCCGCCAACTCGCGCTCGCTGCCGGCGATGGACGCGCTCGAGAATTCCATCGGCAGTCCCGAGATCGCGCAGCACCTGGCGACCACCATCACCTCGCCGGACACCGCCCCGGCGCGCGCTGCCGCGAGAAAGCCCGCGCACATCGATGCGCCCGCCGTCATCGATCCACCGGATCCGCGCCTCAACGAAGTGCTCAAGGAAGTGATGCACGTCGACCCCGCCCGGCTCGAGAATTTCCTCGGCGAGGCGCGTGATCGGGCCGGCCAGCTGCGCGCCATCCTCAAACTACCCGCGCGCGAGCCGCAGGCGTTCCGCGAAAAGCTCGTGCTCATCCTCGAGCTGATTCGCGGCGTGCACGCGCGCGCCGAACGCCTGCCGCTGCCGTCCGTGTGCGAGCGCGCCGAACGCTTCGAAGAGGCGCTCGGCAGGCTGCGCGACAAGCAGACCCTGTCCGGCAACGATTTCCTGCCGCTCGCCGTGAAGCTGGATGATCTGCTCAGCCATCTCGCCATCCAGGGTGAAGTGGTGACCCGCTTGCGCGAATGGCGGACGCTGAACGGCAGTGGCGAGAATCCCGCCCCTGAACAACCGGCAATAGACGTGACACAGCGTTCGGCCACCGCGACCGGCACCACGATCCGGCAACCGCAACTGCGCAGGGCCGCTGCGCACGGCGATGCGAGCAGCGCGATTTCGAAGCCACCCTCCGCAACGCAGAAGACCGCGCGCCTGTCCGATCTGTCGCAGGAGAGCCTCGAGGAGATGTCGCACTTCCTCGCGGACATGTATTCCAAGCGCGTGTCGTTGGTCGTCGTCGGCCTCGAAGATGTGCCGCGCGGCTACCGCCGCACCGTCGAGAAGATTCTCGGCCAGCTCATTCACAACGCGATTCGCCACGGCGTGGAGACGCCGGCCGATCGGGTGGTCCAGGACAAGCCCGAGATCGGCACCGTGGCCGTGCAGTTCGCGCGTGCCGGCGGCGATGGATATCAGCTGAGCGTGCAGGACGATGGCCGCGGTCTGGATCACGACAAGATTCGCGCCGAGGCTGTGCGCCAGGGCGTGCTCACCGCCGACGTCGCGGCCACCCTTGACGTGCGCAAGCTGGCGGGACTGATCTTCCGCCCGGGCTTCACGACCGTCAGCGCGGGCGGCGCGCGCGGCATCGGAATGGACCAGGTGCGCGACCTGGTGACCAAGGCTGGCGGGCGCGTGGGCATCGCCACGAAGTCGGGTGAGTACACGCGCTTCCGAATCACGCTGCCACACGAGAAGAAGGCGACGAACGCCGCTGTAGCGTAAGAGCTGGTGCTCGCGCTGCTAACTCACGCGCGTGCGCCGGTGCGCCTTTCGTCGCCGGGTGTGAACAGGAAAAAGAGGAAGAACGCGGTGATCAACGTGGCGGTCTGGAATCGCATGTAGACGCTCTGGCTGACCGCGATCGGTGAGCGCGCACCGGCTCTGCCGGGCAACCAACGGTAATTAGATAGTCGGTTCATGGATCCTCAGTGAATACGCTCGTACCGGAATCGATCGCGGATCTGGGCATTGAAAAACTCCCCCTTCGAAAACGCGCGCCGCATCTGCGCATAGGTCTCCTCGGGGACATCGTGATACGCGTAGCGCCGGCCGGATACGAACTGCAGATCCAGCCGCCGCTGCACGGGGTCGTAGTGATAGTAGCGAATGACGCTCGACGGCATCCTCAAGCGACGCGCCAGAATCGACGATGTTCCCGCGCTCGACCGATCGCGCGGTCGTCCTATGAATACGCAGGAGTTTTCCGACGCCGCGCTTCCGCAATCGAAGCAGACAACCGCTCAGTTCTTCTCGCGGTCATGCCGGCGGCCCAGCCACCAGCCGTTGAACGCCCACAGCGCGGCAATGCCCGCGGTAAACAGCGCCTCAACCGTGCCCGTCATGCCGATGGCCTCGAGAAATTTCTTGAGCTGCGCAAAGCCCGCATCGGCAATGCGGTACACGGCGACATCGATGAGGTTCTTCGCCTTGTACTTGCTCTCCTTGTCGACCTTGCTGAACAGCATCTCGCGACCCGGACGGATGAAGGCGTATTCACCCCACCGGCGGATCACCATGGCCACGGCCAGCACGATGAATGTGCCCGACAGCGCGAACACGGTGAGACCGAAGATCATCACCACCGGCACCATGACGAGCAGCAGCGTGAGGCCGAACCGCGTCGCGATGAAACCGGTCAGGAACAGCTGCGTGAAGATCACCAGGCCCTGGACGATGGTGTCGAGATTGGCGAACACCTGCGTGCGCTTGGCGATCTCTTCGAACTGATCTTCGACCAGCTTCAGCTGCTCGAAGTAGAGAAAGGTGTTGATCGCCGACACACCGACGACGAACAACATGATGCCGATGAGATAGGGAGAGCGCAGCACGAGCATGACGCCCGCGAACGGATTGCCACCGAGCGCACGATCTTTCTCCGACAACTGCGCGGGAGTGCTGGCGGTGCCCGCTTCCGGCTCGAGCGAACGCCATTGCGCGATCAACACGCGCTGCAGGAAGACCGCGATGATGAACATGCCGGCGCCGAGATAAAGGATGCCGCTGTTGCCGACGCGCGTGACGATGAGGCTGGTGATGAGCGGACCGATGAACGCGCCGGCAGTGCCACCCGCCGCGATGATTCCGAACAGCCGCTTGGTCTGCCGGCTCGAGAGAATCTCGAGCATGAAGCTCCAGAACACGGAGACGAGCAGCAGATTCATCACACTGATGCCGACGTAGAAGCAGCGCGCCAGCACCTGGTTCTTTGGATCGTTTTCGAAAACAACCGCGGCGACGATGAACCCCAGTGCCATGAAGCCGTAGATCGCCGGCAGCAACACGGCTCGCCGGACACGCGCCACCAGCCAGCCGTAGAAAGGGACGATGAGAATGGCGAACAGCGCCGTAAAGCCCCACAGATTCTGCGTGGCCTCGCGTCCGAGAATCGTGCCGATAGTTTCGCGCACGGGCCGCACTGCGAAGTAACCGCCCAGCACGCAGAACAGCAGGAAGAATCCGCTGATGACGATCTTTCGTTCGCTGGGATTGTCGAGAAAACCGAGGAAGGAATTGTCGCGCGCGGGAGGTGTATTCATCCTGGGTCTGCTTTCCTGTCGGTCGCGTTGTTAGGCGGTGGATTCTAGGGACTGTCTCGGTCGTGGGCCAGCACCGGCAGGCTCGCAAGATCGAGTTTCAGGCCAGGACGAGTCACCGTCGCGCTCGCACCGAGTTCGCGCAGGCGTGCGGCCAGCGCTTCCGCGGCGGGCACTTCGCCGTGCACGAGATATACCGGAGGGCGGCCTGCGAAACTGTCATACCAGCGCAACAGGTCCGCCTGATCGCCATGCGCTGAAAGTCCGCCGAGCGTGTGGACCTGCGCTGCGCTCGGCACACGTTGCCCGTGGATCCACACCTCGGGTTTGCGGTCGACGAGCTGGCGTCCGAGCGTGCCCGGCGCCTGGAAGCCGACGATGAGCACGTGACATTCGCGGCGCGGCAGGTTGTGTTTGAGGTGATGCAGCACGCGGCCGCCGTTCGCCATCCCCGAGCCTGCGATGATGATGGCCCCGCCACGGATGTCGTTGATCGCGCGCGAGTCGTCCGCGGTTTCCGACAGCACAAGGTTGGGCAGCGGCGGCATGCCGCGAAAGCCGGCGCGCAGCCGCGTCGCCTCTTCGTCGAAGCGCTCGGGATGGGCCCAATAGACCTTGCTGGCCGCGATGGCCATGGGGCTGTCGAGAAAGATCTTCCAGCGCGCCAGGTGCCACTCGCCGTAGTGCTTGGCGAGTAGATAGAGCAGCTCCTGGCTGCGGCCGATGGCGAACGCCGGCACGATGACATTGCCGCCGTCGCGCACCGCCTGCGCGAGGATCGCACCAAGCTCGCGCTCGGTGTCGTCGCGGCCGCGGTGGCGGCGGTCGCCGTAAGTGCTCTCCATCAGTACCAGGTCCGCGGCCTCGAACTTCCACGGATCGTGCAGGATCGGCGTGTCGTACTGGCCGAGGTCGCCCGAGAACACGAGCTTGCGGCGCACATCGCCTTCGCTCGCCCACAGCTCGACGCTGGACGAACCCATGATGTGCCCGGCATCGCGCACGCGCACGACGATGCCGGGCGCGAGCTCGCGCTGGGTATCGTAGGGAATCGGCGCGAGCTGCGCGAGCGTGGCGGCGACGTCGTCGAGGTCGAACAGCGGCACGGTGCGATCCGCCCCGGGCGCGAGCCGGCGGTTGTTGCGCTCCGCGTCCCGCAGCGCGAGATTCGCCGAATCGCGCAACAGGATGGGCACGAGCTCGGCGCAGGCGTTGTTGGTGTAGATAGGCCCGCGAAAGCCGCGCTTGACCAGCAGCGGCAGGCGGCCGCAGTGGTCGACGTGCGCATGGCTCAAGACCACGGCATCGATGGCCGCGGCGTCGAAGGGAAACGGCAGCCGGTTGCGGGCCGGGGCATCCGCGCCGCCCTGGATCATTCCGCAGTCCAGCAACAGCTGCCGGCCCGCCACGCGCAGGATGTGGCAGGAACCAGTCACTTCGCCCGCGGCGCCGAAGAATTCCAGTTGCATGCGGGCGGCGGCTATTTTCCGCCGAGGTAATCCAGCGCGACCGCAGTCAGCGCGCGCGTCGCGATCGGAATCGCCTTCTCGTCCACGAAGAACAGCGGCGAGTGGTTTTCCGGCACGGTCTTCAGGTCCTGCACCGGCGGCGACACCCCCACCATGTAGAACAGGCTCGGTACCTTGTTGGCGTAGTAGGCGAAATCTTCCGAGCCGGTGATCAGCGGGATTTCCTTCACGCTCGTGACCCCGGGTACCTTGCGCAGTACCGGCAGCATTCGCGCCGTGAGCTTCGGGTCGTTCAACACCACAGGGTTGTTGTAGGAATCCAGCTCGAATCGCGCCACAGCTCCGCTTGCCGCGGCGGTTTTTTCGACCATGCGCGTGACGTTTTCGACCATCTGCTTTTTCATCGCCGGCGAGAACGTGCGCATCGTGCCGATCATCTCCACGCTGTCGGGAATGATGTTGTTGCGAATGCCGCCCTTGATGGCCCCCACCGTAAAGACCGCGGGCTGTTCGGTGAGATCCACCTGCCGGCTGACCACCGTCTGCAATGCATTGATGATCTGCGCCGCCACGACGATCGGGTCGACGCCGCGCCACGGGCGCGAGCCGTGCGTCTGCCGGCCGTTCACGACGATTTTCCAGGCATTCGAATCGGCCATGAACGGACCGGTCCGATAGCCGATCTCGCCGACGTGCAGCGTCGCCCACGCGTGCCAGCCGATCATGGCCTCGGGCTTGTACCGGTCGAAGATGCCTTCCTTGAGCATGAGCGACGCGCCGCCTTCCTGTCCCGGCGGAACGCCCTCCTCGGCGGGCTGGAACACGAACAACACGTTGCCGCGCAGCTGGCCCTTCATGCCGGTCAACGCTTCCGCGACTCCCATGAGCACCGCGGTGTGCGAGTCGTGTCCGCAGGCCTGCATGACTCCGACTTCCTCGCCGCGGTAGTTAGACTTGACGGTCGACT
Organism: Steroidobacteraceae bacterium; assembly: GCA_035286365.1. GTDB lineage: Bacteria > Pseudomonadota > Gammaproteobacteria > Steroidobacterales > Steroidobacteraceae > CADEED01. The sequence goes on from DATHJZ010000212.1 coordinate 25,010, forward strand.
TGAACGGCAGGTCGACGCGCTCGGTCACGGGCAGCGCGTCCATGTCGGCGCGCAGCGCGATGGTGGGCCCGGGCTTGCCGGTGCGCAGGAATCCGACGACACCGTTGTGCGCGATGCCGCTGGTCACTTCCAGCCCGAGCTTTGTCAGGTGCGCGGTGACGATTTTCGCGGTTCGCGTTTCCTGGTCGGACAGCTCCGGGTGCTGATGGAAGTCGCGTCGCCAGGCGATCACCTTCGGGTCGACCGCCTTCAATCCGTCTTCGAGATTGTCTGCGCGCGCTGGCGAAACCGAAACGGCGATCAGCGCCACCAATAGTTGCGATTTGTAGGCGTAGAGCGACATAGGGAACGGAGTCTGCGCTGACTGGTCGCACCACTGCAACGCTCGGATACTGGTCGTGGAGCCCATACTCATCATGCACGTTGTCGATGCCACTCTGTTCTTCTCGCCCACGAGCGGCGGTGTGAAGCGTTACCTGCTCGCGAAACACGAGTGGATGCGCGCCCATACCAACTGGCGTCACAGCTTGGTGGTGCCCGGAGAAAATGCCAGCCATGCGCCTGACGATATTTCGATGGTGGCCGGCGGTCTCGTCCCCGGTGCGTTCAACTATCGCCTGCCGTTGAATCCGCTGCGCTGGTCGCGCGCCATCGATCGGCTCGAGCCCGATCTCATCGAAGTCGGTGACGCATTTCACCCCGCGTGGGCCGCGGCCAGCGTCGCCAACCGGCGCGGCATTCCATTGATCGCGTTCTATCACTCGAATTTTCCCGAGCTCGCCGGCCGCCGCCTGGGAAGCGCCACTCAGAAGTTCATCGAGTGGTACGTGCGGCTCACGTACGAGCGTTGCGAGCAGGTGCTCGCCCCGAGCCGTCACATGTGTGCCTATCTCCACAGCATCGGCGTCAGGCACGCGACCTGCCAGCCGCTCGGTGTCGACGTCGAGACATTCACGCCGGAGCGCGGCGGCCGCGATCTGCGCGCCGAATTGCAACTGCCGCGCGACACGCGCCTGCTGGTTTTCGCCGGGCGCTTCTCCGCCGAGAAGAACATCCCCGTGCTCGTCGAAGCGTTTCGGAAGCTGGGTGCTCCCTACCACCTGTTGCTGATCGGCGGCCGTGAATCCGCGCGCAGCGGCAACGTCACCCGCATTCCCTACTGCCGCGACAATCAGACGCTCGCCGGCTACCTGGCGTCCGCCGATGCCTTCGTGCACGCCGGCGTCCACGAAACCTTTGGGCTCGTGGTCCTGGAAGCGTTGGCCTGTGGTCGACCGGTGGTGGCGCCGCGCGCTGGCGCCATTCCCGAGCTCATCGATGCCAGCGTGGGACACCTGGTCGACGCGCGCGCGGAGCCCGACCAGGCCGCGAGCGAACTCGCGGGCGGCATCGCGGCGCTCTACGAGCGCGATCTCGTCGCGCTCGGCCGCGCGGCGCGCGCGCACGTGCTGGCTAACTACAGCTGGTCACGGGCGTTGCAGAGTCTGATGGCGCGCTACCAGACGGCGGTGAACGCGCGGCGTCTGCCGGTGACGGGCGAATCGTTCCCGGCGGCGCAGCGCACCACGCACTGACCCTCAGGCTTTCAGGCCCAGCCGGACCACTTCTGCAGATGGTCCTGCGCCCACTTCACGTCCTCGAGCCCAGACCCCAGGCGCATCTGGTCGACGAAGTTGGCGAAAGTCTGCTGCAGTGCTTCGGCGCCGCCGAAGCGCGCTTCGAATTTCGCGATGACTTCCGGCGGCCCGCCGACCACCGAGTAATTGAGCTGGGTGTCGACCAGCAGGAACACGTCGATGGTCGAGGCAAGCAGGCAGGTCGGGTTCGACACCAGCCGCGTTTTCAACCAGCGGCACAGTTCGTCATCGAGCTTGCCCGTATGCCGGAAGTGCGGCTTCGGAGCGCTCAGGTTTGCGACGTAGAACTCGCCGCCGCACACGCCGTTCAGAAAGCCGATGAGGCGCGCGGACTCGTTGAAGCTCGAATCGCCCTCGGGCGGATGGATGCCCTCGGGGAACGCGCGGCCGTCGAGCGGCGCCTTCGGCCACCACACTTCGAAGCGCGGCCGCTTGACCGACGGCGCAAAGCGCTTGCCCGCCAACTCCTCGAAGCGTTGCTGGACGATCTTGCGTTCGTCCGGGGTGAGGTCGCGCAGTTCGACGGTCATCGCGCCACCAGGTCGAAGATTGTCAGGCGGCCCTTCTGCTCGCCGGCCGCGAGCCGTTTGCCGTCCGGCGACCAGCGCAGCACGCTGAATTCGGAATCGCCCATCTGCACGTCTATGGGCTGCGTGGTCTTGCCGGGGCGCCACAGGGTGACGCGCCAGTCGCGGCCGCCACTAACAAGGTGTTCGCCGCCCGGCTGCCAGGCGAAGCTGTCGACGCGTTCGGTGTGACCGTTCAGCACGATGGGTCGCGTCCCTTCCGGGCCCTTGCCGCCGAAATCCCACAGCACCACTTCATGGCCCGCGCTCGTGGCGAGATAGCGGCTGTTGTCACTGAAGCCGACCAGGTCGAGCTTGCCATCGTAGCCGCGCATCTGGGAATCCTTGCCCGTCGAGCGGTTCCAGAAATGCAGAGATCCATCGGCCATGCCGGTTGCGAGAAAGCGCCCATTGCCGCTGAAGTTTACCGTGAGACATGGGGCCGGCCACTTGTAACGCCGCGTCTCATAGCGGGATTTCTCGACACGGTGCACAGAAATCTCACCGTTCAGGGCAACCCCGAGATCGGTTCCAGGCCGGTCAAACGACAACGCTACTGCACTGCTGGCGGCAGGCGCAAACGCGTGAATCCTCTCGCCCAGCGCCGACCAGAGAAACACGCTCTTGCCCGCCGCGCTTGCAAGCATGGCGCCGTCCGACGCCCAGGCCAGTGCCTGGGTGGGAGTCGGCGCCGGTTTCAGGCGCAGGCGCTCGCGACCGTCCGCGCCGTCCCAGAGCGCGATGGTGCTGTCCTGGCCGGCGCTCGCGAACACGCTGCCGTGCGGTCGCCAGGCGACGCACAGGGTGCCTAACAAATGTTCGCCGGCGGTCGTGAGCGTGAGCGCGTCTTCCTGGACTCGCCCCAGCGCCACCTTGCCTTCGCCGCCGGCAACGGCCAACGACTTGCCGTCGGGCGACCAGGCGCAGTCGACCACGTAGTCCTCGAGATTGGCGGTGGCGCGCGGCTCGAGCGCGAACGACAGGGACTGTTTCGCCATCGTGCGTTACTTCGCGACGGCGGACTCGAATCCGGCTTCGAATTCGGCACGATCGAGCCCACGGCCGATGAACACCAGGCGGTTCTCGCGCGGAGTATTGCCCCAGGGCCGCTCGGCCTGGGCGTCGAACATCATGTGCACGCCGTGGAACACCTGGCGGCGATCTTCACCCTTGACGTTGAGCACACCCTTCATGCGGAAGATGTCCTGGCCGCGCGTCTTGAGTAGATAGTCGAGCCACTGGTTCAGCTTGTTCGGGTCGAGCGGCCGCGGATCGCTGATGCCGATCGAGCTGATGTCGTCGTCGTGATGATGCGAGGCGAACCTGCGCTCGGCCGCAGGCGCATGCCCGGCGAGCTGCAGGCCGAATTCGAGCGGATGGTGTTCGCAGAACAACGCGTAGGCGCCGGCCTTGGCAATCGTCAGCGTGAAATCCGCACCGGGGTGCGACAGATCGATGGCGCAATGCGCAGGCGCTGCCGCGAGCGTTCCATGGCACGGCACCACCGTCGCCGGGTCGGCAAACGCACGCACCGCCGGCTCGATGGCCGCCTCGAGTGCGGCCGCCGTGGCCGCGGGCACCGGCAGGACCACGATGTCGAGATCCTCGTGCTTGTGGCCTTCGTGGTGATGGTCGTGATCGTGATCGTGGTGCGCATGGCCATGCTCATGTTCGGAGTGGTCATGCTCGCCGGCCGTCTTGAGTAGATAGTCACCGGGCGCGAGCTGGTACACACCGCCCCACTCGAACGGGTACTCGGGTTCGAGGAACGATCCGTCCACCGCCAGCGCGCGCTGCAGATCGAACGCACCGACGTTCAGCACCTTGTCGATCGGAGCGTTGGCATTCTGAGTGCGCAGGATCTTCGCCGTACCATTGATGCCGCGAATGCGGCGCTCGATGCGCTCGAGCGAGGCCGCATCCGTAAGGTCGGTCTTGTTCAGCAACACGAGGTCGGCGAACGCCACCTGCTCGGCGGGCTCGTTCAACTCGTCGACATGCTGCTCAAAGTGTTTGGCATCGACCATGGTCACGATGGCATCGAGCGAGAACTGGTTCTTGAGCTCGTCGTCGAGAAAGAAGGTCTGCGCCACGGGGCCCGGATCGGCCATTCCCGTGGTCTCGATGATGATGTAGTCGAAGCGGTCGCGACGCTTCATGAGCTGGCCCAGGATACGGATCAGATCGCCGCGCACCGTGCAGCAGATGCAGCCGTTGTTGGTCTCGAACAGCTCCTCTTCCGCGCCGATGACGAGTTGGTGATCGACGCCGACTTCGCCGAATTCGTTCTCGATGACCGCGATGCGCTTGCCGTGCTTCTCGGACAGGATGCGGTTCAGAAGCGTGGTTTTCCCGGAGCCAAGAAAGCCCGTCAGTACCGTGACCGGTACACGTGAAGGTGTGACTGACATAGGGGGCGGATTATAGGGGCGTTCCGCTGTTATCCCACCCGGTACACCCACTCGATCAGCGCATCGTGTGCGCCCGTTCCGTAGCGGGCATTGGGGTGGTTGATGATGGCGACTACCACGTACCGCTTGCCGCTCGCGGCGAGCACATAACCCGCGACGGCGCGGGTGTCTTCCAGCAGGCCGGTCTTCATGTGCGCCGCGCCCGCCGGCACGTTGCGGCCCTTCATGGTGCCGTCCACGCCCGAGATGGGCAGG
>DATHJZ010000213.1:0-4695 GCA_035286365.1 Steroidobacteraceae bacterium
ATGGATCTGCGGCGCGTGAACGCAATCCTCATCGGCACCGGGAGCCCGAGCGGCAGTTTCCGCTTCGCGATCGACAACGTGCGCCTCGAATGAGCCGGGGTTAGGATGGCGCGCACATGAGGACCGAATGAACCTCGAGCAATTGATCCACAACATCCGGGAACCGCCGCCGGATTCGATGGTGGGCGCGATGACGCACGCCGACGGCAAAGTGATGCGCACGATGCCGTTCATGATCCTGTTCAACCTGGCGTGGTTGTTCCTGTGGATCATTCTCGCGCGCCAGCCTTTCATGACGGTGATCCTGCCGACGATCATCAGCGTGCCGTTTTTCCTGTACTTCCACCTGTGCACCTATTTCTATGGCGGCCCGCGCATCAAGCGGCTGCGTTACATCTCCGGAACGTTCGCGCTCGGTTACGTGCTGGCGCCCGTCAACCCGGCGGCGCTCGGATACCTGATCTTCGGCTTCTTCAGCCTGGCCTTCACGGTGCCAACGCGCATTGCCTGGCGCCTGATCGGCGCGTCGATCGCACTGTTCGTCGCCGAACTCATGTTGATGGGACACGACAGCACGACGGTGCTGAGCGTGGGCCTGCCGGCGGTGCTGCTCGGCATCTCGGCGCTCTATACCGCCTACACCACCGAGCAGCAGAAACATCTGCGGCGCAGCAACGAGGAGATCATGCGCCTCGCCACGCTGGCGGAACGCGAGCGCATCGGCCGCGACCTGCATGATTTGTTAGGCCACACGCTGTCGGTGGTCGCACTCAAGTCGGAGCTGGCGCGCAAGCTCATCGACCGCGATCTCGATGCGGCGCGCAACGAGATCGGCGAGGTCGAACGCGTGGCGCGCGATGCACTCTCGCAGGTGCGCAACGCCGTATCCGGCATCCGCAGCACCGCGCTCGCCGCCGAGCTCAGCGCCGCAACGGCGTTGCTCGAGGCGCAGGGCGTCAAGGTCAAGTGCGAAACCGAGCACGTGAAGCTGTCGCACGATCGCGAAACCGCGCTCGCCCTGTCGTTGCGCGAAGCCACCACGAACATCCGCCGGCATTCGGGCGCGTCGGGAGTGACGATCCGGGTGCGGCAGGAATCCGCGGCGGTCGTGGTGGAAGTGGCCGATGACGGGCGCGGCGGGCGCATCGTGCCAGGCAACGGACTCAACGGCATGCGCGAGCGGCTCGGCAGCGTCGGCGGCACGCTGCTGCTCACACCTAACAAGGATGGCGGGACGCTGCTGCGCGCCAGCGTTCCGATCGCGGCATGATTCGTATCCTGCTGGCCGAAGACCAGGCCATGGTCCGCGGCGCGCTCGGCGCCCTGCTCAAGATGGAGCGCGACATCGAGGTGGTCGGCGCGGTCGCGGATGGATTGCAGGGGCTGTCGGAGTGCCGGCGCCTCAAGCCCGACATCGTGGTCACAGACATCGAGATGCCCGGCATGACGGGTATCGAGCTGGCGCAGAAGATCCAGGCGGAAGAATTGCCCTGCAAGGTGGTCATCGTCACGACTTTTGCGCGCCAGGGTTACCTGCGCCGCGCGCTCGATGCCGGGGTCAAGGGCTACCTGTTGAAGGATTCTCCGGCGGAGAAACTGGCGGAGGCGCTGCGCAACGTGTATCGCGGCGGCCGGGCCATCGACCCGGCACTCGCTGTCGAGGCGTGGAATGAATCGGATCCGCTCAACGACCGCGAGCGGCAGACCCTGCGCTTGTCGGGCGAGGGTTTGTCGGCGCCGCAGATCGCGGAGCAGCTGGGACTCTCGGCCGGCACCGTGCGGAACTACCTGTCCGAGGCGATCGGCAAGCTCGGCGCGAACAATCGCATCGACGCGTATCGCCTGGCGCGGCAGCGCGGGTGGCTCTAACCCCGCCCGATGTACGGCATCTTGGTCGCCAGGATGGTCATGAACTGCACGTTCGCCTCGGGCGGTAGTTTGGCCATCTGCAGCACCGCGTTTGCCACGTGGCTCACGTCCATCATCGGCTCCTGCCGCGGCAGCTTCACGGCGAGCTCGGTCAGCGCGTTGCCGATATCGATCTGACCGCAGGCGATGTCGTACTTGCGGCCATCCAGCGACGTGGACTTCGTCAACCCGGTGATGGCGTGCTTGGACGCGGTGTACGGCGCCGAATTCGCGCGCGGCGTGTGTGCCGAGATCGAGCCGTTGTTGATGATGCGTCCGCCGCGCGGTGTCTGATCCTTCATCAACCGGAACGCCTGCTGCGTGCACAAGAACGCGCCGGTAAGATTGGTATCGATCACCTTGTGCCATTGCTCGTAGGTCAGTTCCTCGAGCGGAATGAACGGCGTGCCGACGCCCGCATTGTTGAACAACACATCGAGCCGGCCAAACTTCTCCTGCGTGGCATCGAACAGCGCGCGCACCTGCACCGGGTCGGTGACGTCGGCTGCAAACACCAGCGCTTGCGCGTCGCCTGCGCCTTTGGCCACCTCCTCGAGCGGCTCCTTGCGACGGCCGGACACGACCACGCGAAATCCATCGTCCAGGAAGGCCAGCGCGGTCGCCTTGCCGATGCCGCTGCCCGCGCCCGTGATGAGCGCCACCCGCTTTTCGATCACTAACTATCTCCGCGGCGGGTCAGGACTTCACTGAGTGCGCCCTCATCGTCCACGCGCAGCTCCATTTCGATGGGCTGGCAACAAATCTGACAATCTTCGACATAAATACACGGACCGGCGCTGACATCGGCAGTAGTCTCGAAAGGTTCGCCGCAATACGGGCAATTGACGGTGACGAACTCGGCGCCTGCGGGTTTGTCAGTCCCGATGGACTGCGCGCCAATCGCGGGCTCGAGCCCGTAGAGCGCGTCCACTTCGGCGTCGGTCAGCGGTTTTTCTGGAGGCACCATGGCCATGAGAGGCGGGATGATCGCACGGCTCGCGTTGCTCGTCGGCATCGTTTTGAGCACCGCGGGCGCACAGTACAGCTGCAGTTCCGACGGCCGCGGCCTCATAACCAATCGCGATGGCGGTCGTGATATCGGCAGTGGCAGCGGCCCTACATTCAGCACGACGTTGATCCTGCGCGACTCCGCCGGTGTCGAGACGAACAGCTTCACGCGCCTCGAGCTCATCGACATGGAACTCACGGTGCGCAACCGCACCGCCCAGAAAGTGACGGTGCAAATGCCCTCGACCGCGGGTAGTGATTTCGTGGTGTTCACCGAAGGTGGAGACTCGCCTCGCTGGTGGTCGAACGAAAACCGGGGATTTCCGACGGTGGTCACCACGATCGAGTTCCAGCCAAACGAGAGCAAGACGGTCTCCGTCAGCTGGAACCAGGAGCTGCGCGACGGAACCTTCCTGCCGGTCGGCAGCTACGAGGCGCGCGGCATGCTGCGCAACGTGGGATTCCCGCCCGGCTGGCTCGCACCCCACGAACTGGGCTCGAATCTGCGGGTTTTCACGGTCGACTGACGCGCTGCAACCCGGCGGGGTCCCTGCTCGTATTGAAGGCAGGGACACTCAAAACAGGAGCCCGCCGTGAAATTTCCCGCCTTCCTGGCCGCAGCCGCTGCCACCTTCGTTCTCGCCCTGCCCGCCGCGTCCTACGCGGCCGGCCCCCGTATCAACATGCCGGATTTCAGCCACCTGCGCGCCAAGGCCAATGACTCGGTGGATTTGACGATTGGCGGCCCGCTGCTGCATTTCGTCTCTCACATCGTCGCCAAAGACGACGACATGGACGAGGACGACAAGGCGGCCCTGAGCATCCTCCGGGACGTCAGTTCAGTGCAGGTGCGCAACTTCTCGTTCGACGAGGATGGTGCGTATTCGATGGCCGACATCGACGGCGTGCGCAAACAACTGGATGCGCCGTGCTGGAGCCACCTGGTCGAACAGCACAAGCGAGAGCCCCGTGAAGACACCGATGTCTTCATGTGCATCGAAGACGGCAAGATCAAAGGCATCGCCGTCGTCGCCAGCGAGCCGCGCGAGTTCACCATCGTGAACGTGATCGGCAACATCGACGTCGACAAGCTTGCGAAGCTCGAAGGACAATTCGGCATCCCGAAGGTGACCCAGGAAAACTAGCGCCGGTGCCGAGAACTTCCCGTGAACCTCAAGACAGCGCAGCCCATGCCTGATGACCTGCTGCTGCGAGCGCGGTCCGGCGACGCCCAGGCGTTCGCGTCCATCGTCCAGGCACACCAGGGTTCGGTGTTCAGCATTGCGTATCGCATGCTGAACAACCGCGCCCAGGCCGAAGATCTCGCCCAGGACGTGTTCCTGCAGTTGTATCGCAAACTCGATGCCATCGAGACCTTGGACCACCTCGGATTCTGGCTGCGGCGCGTGGCATCGAATCTCGCGATCGACTGGCTGCGCCGCCTGCCCTACACGACTACGCAGCCCCTCGACGAGGGCGCACACGTCGCGGCTGCGAGTACCGACGACGATCCGCTCATGAGCCGCGAACTCACCCGATTGTTAGGCGAGCTCGCGCCGGCGCCGCGTGCCGTGATGCTGCTGCGTTACCAGGAAGATCGCGACGTCGCGGAAATCGCGGCGGCGCTCGACATGCCCGTGAATACCGTGAAGAGCCACATCAAGCGTTCGTTGACCGCGCTGCGAAGCCGGATGATCGGCGCAAAACTCATCACGGCAGAGGAATTGCCATGACCGAAAACTTCGAAGACGAACTGCGCCGCGCACTGCGTCCGGTGCC
>DATHJZ010000214.1:0-15484 GCA_035286365.1 Steroidobacteraceae bacterium
CCAGCGTGCGCAGGATGGTGCCGAGATTGCCCGGGTCCTGGATTTCGTGCAGATAGATCGCGCGTTCATTCGGACGGGGCGCTGTCTGAGTGAACAGCGGCACCACAGCCACGATGCCTTGCGGCGAGCGCGTTTCGCTGATCTGCGCCATCTGCTTCGAATTGATCACGTGCATCGGAAGCCCGCTCGACCAATGCGCGTAGTCGCGCGTCAGCCAGATTTCGCTGGGTCGCAGGCGCGCGTCGAGCACCGCGGCCTTCTGCAGTTCCTGCACCAGGTGCTCGCCTTCCACGATGAAGAACCCCAACTCCTCGCGGAATTTCTTCTGGTGCAGTTTCTTGATGTCTTCGAATTTCACGCCAGTTCCCGTGCCACGGCCTCGGCCACTTTAATGCCATCGACACCGGCGGAGAGGATTCCGCCCGCGTAGCCCGCGCCTTCGCCACACGGATAGAGCCCGCGCACGTTGAGGCTCTGCAGGGATTCCGCATCGCGCGTGATGCGTACCGGAGAAGAGGTGCGGCTTTCGACGCCCGTGAGCACGGCATCGTCGCGGTCGAACCCCGGGATCTGTTGGCCGAACGCGGGCAGCGCCTCGCGAATCGCATCGATGGCATAGCCCGGCAGGGCGGTGGCCAGGTCGCCTAGTTTGACACCCGGCGTGTACGACGGCGTTACGGCGCCGAGCTGTGTGGAACTCACTCCGCGCAAAAAATCACCGACCAGTTGTCCCGGTGCGCAGTAGTCACTGCCGCCCAGTTCGAATGCCTTCGATTCGAGTGCTTCCTGCAACGCCACTCCCGCCAGAGGTCCGCCGGGGTAGTCCGGCTCCGGGTTGATCGCGACGACGATCCCTGCATTCGCATTGCGTTCATTGCGCGAGTACTGACTCATGCCATTGGTGACGACGCGACCGGTTTCGGAAGTGGCCGCGACGACGGTGCCACCAGGACACATGCAGAAGCTGTAGACAGAGCGGCCATTGGTCGCGTGATGCACGAGTTTGTAGTCGGCAGCGCCGAGCTCCGGGTGGCCCGCGAATTTTCCGAAGCGCGCGGTATCGATCAACGACTGCGGATGCTCGATCCTGAACCCGAGCGCGAATGGCTTGGGCTCGAGAAACACTTTGCGCTGCTCCAGCATGCGCAGTGTGTCGCGAGAGCTGTGGCCGAGCGCGAGGACGACGTGCCGGCTGCGCAGGCTTTTGCCGCTCGCGAGCGTGACGCCTTCGATCTGTCCGTTCTCAATCAACACGTCGGTAACTCTGCTTTCGAAGCGCACGTCGCCGCCGAGCTCGATGATCTCGGCGCGCATCTTCTCGACCACGCCCGTCAGTCGAAATGTGCCGATGTGCGGCTTGCTCACGAACAGGATTTCCTCCGGCGCGCCCGCGCGTACAAACTCGTGCATCACCTTGCGCCCGTAGAACTTCGGATCCTTGATTTGGCTGTAGAGCTTGCCGTCGGAGAACAGGCCCGCTCCGCCCTCGCCGAACTGCACGTTGGATTCCGGCGTGAGGATGTTCTTGCGCCACAGCGCCCAGGTGTCCTGCGTGCGCTGGCGCACGTCGCGGCCGCGCTCGAGCACGATGGGCTTGAATCCCATCTGAGCCAGCAGCAATGCGGCAAACAATCCGCCCGGACCAAAGCCGACAACCAGCGGCCGGTCTTTCAACTGCGGCGGCGCCTGTGCGACCGGGTGATAGGACGTGTCGGGCGCGGGTTTGACCTGCGCGTCGCGGGCGAAGCGTTTGAGTACCGCGTCTTCATCCTGCACGGTTACATCGACGATGCAGATGAACTTGATCGCGTGTTTTTTGCGCGCGTCGTAACTGCGTTTGAATAGCGAAACTTCGAGCAGATCCGCGTCGCGGATTTGCAGGCGTTTCAACACGGCCGAGCGCAGCGCGTCGGGTGGGTAGTCGAGTGGCAGAGGCAACTCAGTGATACGGATCACTCGAGACTTCCTGGCCGGTGTCTCCGGCAGAGGTAGAATGCCCGCATTCTAGCGTGAGCCTTCGAGAAATGGCCCGAACCAAGAGCAGCGCCGAGTGGCTGCGCCGACACGTCAACGATCCCTTCGTCAAACAGGCGCAGGTCGATGGCTATCGCTCGCGCTCCGCGTACAAGCTGATCGAGCTCAATGAGAAGGACCGGTTGATCAAGCCGGGCATGCGCATCATGGATCTGGGGTCGGCGCCTGGTGGCTGGTCGCAGGTCGCGGGCAAGCTCGTCGGCAGAAAGGGGCGCGTGCTGGCCACCGACATCCTGCCGATGGATCCGATCACGAACGTCGATTTCATCCAGGGCGATTTCACCGAGGAAGCCGTGATCGAGCTGTTGCTCGCGTGGTTAGGCGCGGGAAAGTTCGATCTGATCATCTCCGACATCGCGCCGAATCTTTCCGGCATCGATTCCGCCGATCAGGCCGGGTCGATGTATTTTCTCGAGCTCGCGCTCGACATCGTGCGCAAGACGCTCAAGCCCGACGCGAACTTTGCCGCGAAGATGTTTCAGGGTTCGGGGTCGGATGAGTACGTGAAGGATCTACGTAAGACATTCGAGAAGGTGCTGATCCGCAAGCCCGCGGCGTCGCGCGCGCAGTCGCGCGAGGTCTATATCGTGGCGAAGGGATTCAAGGGCTGACGCCGCCGGCGAGAGAAAGTGGTAGCGGGGGCACGAGTACTTACAAACCGCAGCCTGGACCCTTCGACCCCACAGATCACTCTTTAATAGTGTCTGCCGCAGGCTGGCGTCGCATACCAACTGCGCGGGTGGGCGTATGAAAGCCCTCACCCTTCTCGCTCTCACCATGCTGGCCGGTTGCGCCACGATGACCCCTGCCCAAAAGCGTTGGACTGGCGTCGCAGTCGGCGTGATCGTTATCGGTGCCGTTGTGGCTCATCGTGCGGATCATGGTGGCGGACCAGCCTCGCCGCCCGTAGGCCAGCCGCCGGTGTGCGCGCCGCACCCTGAAGCCTGCCGCTAATCGCTGGCAATTGACTCAGGCCCCCGTGCCCGTGGCGGGGGCTTTTGCTGAATGGAAGTTGTTCGCCTAGGCGTAGCGCTCAGCGAATTGATTCACCCATGATCGCAGCACTGCCAAGCAGTCTTGTTCCGGCTTCGCTATAAAACTCGGCGCGCCGTGTCGAGTCGTCATAAACGGCTGCGTTATCAAATGGTCGATCTCGGATTCGGTCATTCCATAGCAACTGCACAACACGTGCGATTGCCCTGAGATGTTGTCGAGGTTTAAGCGGTCAACATTCGTGCGCCCGAAGCTGAACCCAAGGAAGATCACGCGCTCAGCATCCGAGAGAGCCTTCCTCGCCGCTTGAAACTCCGCCGAGTTGCTGTCGGCCTGATGGACGATTCGAATGCTCTTGGATCCCGTCATCGTCCATTGCCGAACTGACTCTTCGGTGGCCTCATCACTCTCCCGAGCGCCGAACGGCACAAACCTTGGGCGGTCAATGAGGGATCCGACCGAACCGTGGAGGTGAATCACTGGGCTTTTCCGTCAGTGCTCGATGACGCGATCATCCACATCTTTCTCGACTTCCACATATCGCGCATGCAGACCACGCGAGATTTGATACTCAATTCGGCGGTCGTAGTTGTAGGTGACGAAGGTGACTGGACTGTTGAGAAACGCTTCGAGCGATTGCCCCGTATCCATCTGATTAAATAGATACGCGAGCCAATCTGCCCTTTCCGGACGGAAATGGTAATTTCGATTCTCGGCACTGAGTATTCGGTGTGCAATGTAGCGACGACCGATCTCATCGAGCTCCGGGCGTAGTTCGAGCAGACTGTCGAGCGAGTCGGACTCGCAATCCATCAGCGCCGACTTAAACTTTGCTGCCGTATCGCGCGGCCCAACGTTTGTTATCTCGCGCAAATCGTCAATAGAGCGTGTGCGGGCCTCCTGCAGCATCGAAGGCCCCGAAGGGTATCTGTACGGAATGCTTCCGCCCGCGCCGACTACGAAGACCGTCTTTGCTTTAATCACGCTTGTCCAAGCCGCTTTATCGCCTCTTCCTGGGCGGCCGCCCATTCAACCTCACGTCTCCACGCCAGATTGCTTCCGTGTCGGGCTTGTGCTTCTGCAACTTGCTGAAGCTGTAATCCTCGACCAAATCTAGGCCGCGGCTAGTAACGGGCCGTGCATAAACCGATATCGCGCTCTTGGTCGACAGCTCCTGCAAACGTTGCCGAAGAAGCTTCATGACAGCGCCTTCGTGCTTTCGCGCTGCGAGGTCACGCCGCTTCTGCTTAACGATATTCGCAGGTTCTATTACCCCGACTGATGCGATGTAGTAAGCGCTCGCGGTATGCCAGCGGACTGCGGAATGAATATCGCGGTCAAGGATATCGGCGGTACGTGGCTCTGCGCGTGTCAGCTTCTGTTCGCCCGAGCGTGCGAGAGGAAGCATTTCGAAGAAGCCGACTCGTTCATCCGTCTCGTCAAGCCCCTTTTTAACCTTACGCAACACCTCAAACGCGATGAGCGGATTCTTCGCCATCCAGGATTCGACTTGCGCTTGCGGCAGCAACTCGTTGCCGAAGTGCATTTGGTATACGGGATACGTCGCCGGCAGATCTTCGGGCTTCAATACACGCAGATCGAAGCTCTCCTCGCCAAACCGGATCGTAATAATTCTCCTCTTTAACACGCCGCTCCACTTGCGAACGATGTGCACCGACCACGATCCGAGTCCTAGCAAGATACCGGCCACGAATAGGATAAAGCCAGTGCCGTTTACCAGCGGCTCAGTTACGAAGTTCGGGAGCCATTCAAAATATGGCCGGAACTTGTCGACCGGCAGCTTTACAAGAATGATGCCGAGCGCGAAGAGCGAACCGCCCCATATCCGCAGCTTGCGGACAAACCGATTCAGTGACCAAGCCATAGACGATTTTCGCTTTATACGTGCAACGTCGACTCGGTCTTGGCCATCACTTTGTCGGCCCAGCTGCCACAGCCGCTTTCTCGTTATTCGCAGGACTCGAATTGTCCCATAGCTTGGCCGCCGCAAAACCTGCCACGCCACACAGAATGCCAACGATCACGTTGCTGAGGATCGCGTCCTTGTTGCGCTCCCAAAACGAAGCATCATGACGATGCCTGAGATCGAGGAGACTGCCGCCGCCTTGAGCCCACAAAGAAAATGGAAACAGGATCGGGCAAGAATAGCCAAAGTATTGCCAGGCAATTCGCGAATCAGTTTTCCAAAAGACTATCTGGCCCAGAACCGATACCACCCACGCGACAGCCCAGATGCGCGGTACAAAAACCCGCGTATAGGGCCGCCGTCGAGCCTCAAATACACGCCTAACTAGTGAGCGAAGGTCCTCTGGTACGCGATAGTCGAAATACACGGTTGAACCCGTGAGATTCCAGCGTCGAATCTCAATCTCGATCTGCCCTTCCTTTACGTGGGTGAACTCAAACTTAACTTGTGAGATGACCTTGCCCCGCTTCTCTTCCAGTTCAGCGAGCGAATCGAACAAGTACTCGGAATCTTTGATTTTCGTCAACTTGTAGTCGCGCTCACCGAAGTCTGCAATCAGTGAGTCGATATCGTCGCGAAATAGTTTTGCGGCAAACGGCTTATAAGTAAGTTCTCTTGCCGGTGGCAGTTTCTTCATCGCGCAATACTAGCAAGGCCAAGGTAGGCCTAACCAACAAACTGACAGTCGCCGCCGCACTCCTGCTGAGCCAGAAGGTTGTCATTCCACGTCTTGTCGGCGTAGGTACGTAAAAACGGCGCCTTGCCGGACTCGCGAACGACGCCGACATACGCGCGCTTCCCAGTCGTCTTATCGACTGTGTAGAACTCGCTCTCCTTGGCATCGATCTCGCGTATTGCCCGCTCACGGGTCATTCGCCACTTTCCCGCAAATCCGATGTGCGTAATGTGTTCGTGCCGACTCTCGCGATTCGGCTTGTTGATGCAGTTCACATGATAAGAGTTCATATCGCGACTCCGGCCTTAAGAGCTTCGCTGCCCCCTAGCTTGTGTCACGACACTTCGACTTCTCTCACCTACCGGCCTAGATATTTAGTTAGGAATGAGACATACGGGTGCGATCTTTAGCCCTTAGATGACAGAGAGTCATGGGAGGAAGCGCAACCTTGAAACTGTTATGTCACGCGATCATCGCGTCTGCGCTGTTCGCGACTGCAATTCTTGCGGCCGAACCGGTGTCCGACAAGCAGGTGCGCGACGCAATTGTCGCGGAGTCGATCTCCGCATATCGCGGGAACTGCCCCTGCCCTTACAACACTGATCGCGCCGGACGCCGCTGTGGCGGTCGGTCCGCATACAACCGCGCCGGCGGCTACTCACCAATCTGCTTTGCCGAAGAAGTTACCCCTGAACAAGTTCGCGCCTACCGGGCGCGGCGTGGAGGATGAGATGGCCAACTATTACGTGAACAAGAACGCGCAAACGACCGGGGAGCACGAAGTTCACAAGGATGGGTGTCCGACGCCGCCGCTCCCGTTTCACCGGCAACCGCTTGGCAGCTTCCCGAGCTGTAGGCCGGCGGTCGTCGAGGCACGCAGATACTTCGGTAACGTGGACGGTTGCGCGAACTGTTCTCCGGAGTGCCACAAGCGGTAGATCAACTACTTCGCATTGCTACCCTCGCGCCTAATCTCCGCGCGGCCACGGAGAGCTGAAAGCAGTTAGTTCCACTCGCCGCGCAAGTCGCGCCTTCTCGAGGTGGCACTCTACTTGCGTCGCGTCTCGACGATTTCTCACTTCCGCCACAGTAAATTTTCAATTCATGGCGCTCGATCTCTCCGCACGTAAAGATTCTTTGACGCGCTCGAAGGCGTGAGGGACGTCACGCCCCCTAAGGGACGCCAACAACCATACTTGTCACTGTTTCGAGAGCAAAGGTGAACAGTCATGACCATGGGATTGAAAGAAGCTGCGGTCGCAGCCGTCGCCGTATTTTTGTTAGGCGGCTGCGCGGTGCAGAAGACACTGACCGCGATGGGCGGAAGCAAGTCGGACGGGACGGTCCGGATGGCCTATACGCTCAACTTGTTTGAAAAGCCCGTGGTGAACTGGCAGCAGGGTGCGGCTGATGCGCGCTCGCGTTGCGCCGCCTGGGGTTACTCGGACGCTGCACCGTTCGGCGGCGAGCTGCGGCAGTGTCAGGCTAGCGACGGCTTCGGCAGTTGCAACCAGTGGCTCGTCTCGATGGACTTTCAGTGCACGGGACAGCAGGAAACTAGCAAGACTCAATAGGGCTGCCGAGCTTCGCGGCGCTAAGTCAGCCTATGTCCGGCTGTTCTTCTGCAGAAGGCGATTCACCGCCTGACTGAGTGCCGTGTTGTCCTTAAGCGCTTGCGTAGTCCGATCAGCGAGATCTGTGAGCACGAGGCGAATATCTTTCGCCAGCGTTAGACAGTCAGCGTCGTCATCGTTGTGAAGCCCTTGGCTCAGCGCCGTATGCAAGAGCGTGAGTGGGTTGTGGCCGCCCCCGTACTTCAGACTGTCCGGGATGGCGTCTTTCACCGTCTTGACCGCCTGATCAAAGCTGTTCATTGCGGCTGCCCGGTCAAGGGTCTCGATAATCTCAGGCTTCGCACCCTGCGCTACGGCAACCTTTCGAATTTCCGCGATGATCTTGTCCTTGTGGCTCTCGACGAAACGCCGGTAGTACGCAAAAGCACCGATGCCGAGTCCTGCCGTCTCTGCGCGGTATCCACGATCGAAAAACTCGATCTCGTCGTCGAGAACGGTCTTCACCGAATTCGGTCGCGGCTCGCCGAACCGGGGATGCTCGCCATACTTCATGATATTGAGTTTGACGAGATCCGACGTATTCCCCGCGACAAATAAGGCAAACGTCTTCGCACGCGTTTGACAGTTTCGACACAGGAAACGAGCGTATTCGTTTTCCTGAAAGTTCGTTTGTCGGAGTCTGTAAACTGTCAACTCTTCATCCGTCGGGTCAAAGTAACGAAAGCCTCCGCATTCGGGATGGCCGCAGTAAAGAAAAATGGGCGGCAGCGCAATGGTCACATTGGCGTGCTGATCGAGCTTAGCGACCGCGGAAACGCTATGGGTCTCAAGCGGAGGAGCAGTTTCTAGAAACTGTTTGAACGGGATCGGCGCGTCTGCCATATCAAGAAGATAGCATGCGCGTCTGCTTTACCGGTTGGACAAGAATGTCCGGTCGCAGCTCCGAGACCAAACTGATCTTGACCGCTCATCCAGTACTCATCGCCCCTGCTTGCTGTGGACGTACGGCTAGCGAATACGCTCACGCGATGGAGAAGGGACACGAGTACACGCAGATCACCTGTCGCGGCTGCGGACGCACCGTGAAACTTTTGAACGTCGGGAACGCCCTCGTCGGATGTCACGACCGACTGAGATGCAAGGGATGCGGGCATCGCGGCGCTGCCCTGCTCCGCGTGTACAGCCAGGACCTGCCACCGAAAAAGTTCTAGTTCAACCCTTAGATGCTGGCGTTTACGTTCGCGTCCGTGAGAGCAAAGTGATTGCCACCTAGTTATCGTGACCCTCTCACGAAGTCGTTAGATGTTTATTACGGTAGTTGCGATGCTGGCGAGATGCATCGCAAGTTGATCACGCTTCTCCGGCCCTTCCGGCCCTTCCGGCCCTTCCGGCCCTTCCGGCCATCCGACAATAACCGCGTGACGGATCGGCGGCTCGGCCCTTGTGACCTTTAGATGCACCCTAACGCGAAGCGCATCAACTCCACCCCAACCGAGAATTCGTTTTCCGCCCGGCGCAACTTCGCGCTGACCTAATTCTGCGATTGCGGGGACGCTTAAGTCCTTCGTGCGAAACACGGAACGTTCATTGTCGCTGCCCGGCTTGAACGCCTTCCAGTGCACTCGGCCTTTCTTGATCTTATTGCTCTCGTGGACATAGCAGACGACAGTTTCTTCATCCGCTACTTCGCCATTCAGCCGACTAATCGATGATGGAAAGTACTGTCTGAACAGCGAGAGGAGGCAAGACTTTGCAGAAGGGCGAATACGTCTGGGGTCGCAACAAATGGAACCGCAGCCATAGCGACAGCGCGATACGCACGCGCGTTACGGCCGAAGCACCGCCGAAAGTCGTAAAGATGAAGCGCCTCGAAATCGTTGATCCCGCCCTGTGGGAAAGGGTTCGAAAGATCCAGACAGCGCGCACGACCGCACGAATCAACATTTCGAAGGGCATCAAAAAGAAGCGGGAGCGCGGCGACGGCGTTGGACGTGGTCGCAGGCCGGGCTACTGGCTCAGCTCCGTGCTCGTTTGCGGCGAGTGCGGCGCCAATTTTATCGGCAACGGATTGCGCGATTACGTGTGCGCAAACGTCCGCGTTCACGCGTGCAAAAACGGCGTCCGCTTCCTGCGCGACGAAGTTGAGCAAAAGGTGTACGAACTATTGCGAGCGAAGCTGTACGACAAGAGGGCCATCGCCGATGCTCAGGCGGAGTTCCGCCGGTTGGTCGACGACTTCGAAAAGTCGCGCCAGTCGGTGCCCGGCACGGTGACGGTCGATATGCGCCAATTCAACAGCGAGATTGAAGCTATGAACCAACTAGCCCGCGCCGGAAAGCTCAGTGGCGAAACGGCTCAGACCTTCATTGAGCAAATCGAGCTGCGCCGACGCGTCGCAGTTGAGCAGGCAGCGGAGAAGGGTACGAAGGTTGCTCAGCGGGCGCTAAAAGTGGCCGACGCCCTGCCCGAGTTCATGAAGAAATACGCGTCGCGGGTACAGCACGCCTTAAAGGTGTTCTCTGATGCCGCCTACGTGCATGAGGCGCGCGAGGCGACGAGAGACCAGATAGAGGGCGGCATGATCAAGCTTTCGCCGACGACCGACCGCAAGGCCTTAAAGGGGGTCGTACGGCTAAAGGGGCTTGGCGGCTTCATGCTGCAGACCGCGCCAGTGCTGAAAACAGCGGGGAAAGCTGGACGCGGTTTAAATGGTAGCGGGGGTAGGATTTGAACCTACGACCTTCGGGTTATGAGCCCGACGAGCTGCCAGACTGCTCCACCCCGCAACCGATCCCCTCGATCGAGGGGCGCGCATTCTTATCCAAGCGATGCGCCTTTGCAAATTCTATTGCTCGATTCCGCCGAATCCCTCAGCCGAGCACTCGCGCGCATATCTGAATCAATGCGTTGGGCACGACTCCGAGCGCCAGCACCGCCAAGCCATTGAGCGCCAACACCGCGCGGACCGCAATCGCGCCGGAGGATCCGGTGGGCAGATCGCCCGGCGCGTCGAAGAACATCAGCTTCACGACGCGCAGGTAATAGAACACGCCGACCACCGACATCGCGGCGCCGATCAGGATCAGCCACACGTGACCGGTCAACCACAGTGCCTGGAAGATGGCGAACTTCGCCCAGAAGCCGATGAACGGCGGCACGCCGGCGGTCGAGAACATCAGCGCCATCATCACGTACGCCAGCATCGGGTCGCGCTTGTACAAGCCCTTGAACTGATCGAGATCTTCCGCCTCGAACCCGGCGCGGCTCGCGAGCACCAGCACGCCGAACGAACCGAGCGTCATGATCACGTACGCGACGGTGTAATACAGCGCGGCCTCGTAACCCGCTTCCGTTCCGGCGACGAAACCAAGCAGGATGAACCCGACGTTGCCGATGGCGGAATACGCCAGCATGCGCTTGAGATTGGTCTGCGCGATCGCGATGACGTTGCCGAACACCATCGACAGCACCGCGAGCGGCGCGAGCATGCTCTGCCAGGATTCGCCCACGCTGCCCATGCCGTGGGCTAACAACCGGAACGCGAGCGAGAAATACGCGACGTGCGGCACAGTGGACAGGAACAACGTCGTGCCGGTGGGCGCGCCGGTGTAAACGTCGGGCAACCACATGTGGAACGGCACGGCACCGAACTTGAACGCAACTGCAACGACCAGGAACACCAGGCCGAGAATCATCCCGAGGCTGGGCGCGCCCATGGCCTTCTCGGCCAGATCATCGAGACGCAGCGTGCCGTTCAATCCGTAGATGATCGACATGCCGTACAGCATCATTCCGGAGGCGATCGCGCCGAGCAGGAAATACTTCATCGCGGATTCCGCCGCGATGCCGGACTCGCGATCGAACGCGACCATCGCGTACAACGACAGGGCCAGCAGCTCGACGCCGATGTACACGGTGAGCAGGCTGTTGGCCGACACCATCACGAACACGCCGAGCAGCGCGGTCAGCGACAGCACGTAGTACTCGCCGCGCATCATGCCGCGACGCTCGAGGTACTCGCGCGAATACAGCAATGCGACCGCGATGACCGCGAAGGCGAATAGTTTGAGGAACACGGCCAGCGGATCGGCGACATAGCTGTCGGCGAACAGCAGCACGCGCTCGGTGACGTTCGCGTACTGCGCCGTGATGAAAGCGCCGACGACCAGGATGAGCAGCGTGAGCGTCGGCGCCAGTTTGCGGTGCCGGTCTCCAAAGAACACATCGGCCAGCAGCAGCACGCAGATCCCGGCGATGAGATACATCTCCGGCAGCGCCGGTTGCAGGCTCGCCCAGGTCATTGCGGGAACGGCCAGTTCTGAGTTTGGAATCATAGGGGCAGCTTGCTGGCGGCGATCTGCTGGACGAGGTGCTGAACGGTAGCCTCCATGACGTCCGTCAGCGGCGCAGGCCACAGGCCTACGGCGAGCACGGCCACGGCCAGCAGCGAAAGGATCACGAATTCCCGTCCGTTCAGATCTTTCAAATCGGCCACGTGGTGGTTAGCCACCTCACCGAAGATCACGCGCTTGACCAGCCACAACGTGTACGCGGCGCCCAGGATCAGCGTGAGGCCGGCGAGGAACGCGTACCAGAAGTTGGCCTTGAAGGCGGCGAGGATCACGAGGAACTCGCCCACGAAACCCGAGGTGCCCGGCAGGCCGGCATTCGCCAGCGCGAACAGCACCATGAATGCGGCGAACTTCGGCATCGTGTTGACGACGCCGCCATAGGCGCTGATCTCGCGCGAATGCACGCGGTCGTACATGACGCCCACGCACAGGAACAACGCGCCGGAGATCAGGCCGTGCGAAACCATTTGCACCATCGCGCCGGTAATGCCCATGCCCGCGCCCTGCACCGCTCCCGTATTGGCGACGATGTCGTATACGAGGAACGAACCCAGCGTCACGAAGCCCATGTGCGCGATCGACGAATACGCGATGAGCTTCTTCATGTCCGTCTGCACCAACGCGACGAAGCCGATGTAAACGACCGCGAACAGCGACAGGCCTATCAACAGCCAGTCGAATTCTCGCGACGCATCCGGTGTGATGGGCAAACTGAAACGCAGGAAGCCGTATCCGCCCATCTTCAACATGATGGCGGCCAGCACCACCGAGCCGCCGGTGGGCGCTTCGACGTGCGCGTCGGGCAACCACGTGTGCACCGGCACCATCGGGATCTTCACGGCAAAGGCCGCAAGGAACGCAAAGAAGATCCACGTCTGCTCGGTCGCCGTCAGCGGCAGCTCCTGGAACTTCACGATGCTGAAGTCGCCGGTCTTGACGACCATGTAGATCAGGGCGACCAGCATGAACACGGATCCCAGGAACGTGTACAGGAAGAACTTGAGCGTCGCGTAGACGCGCCGCGGGCCGCCCCACACGCCGATGATGAGGAACATCGGGATGAGCATCGCTTCCCAGAAGAAATAGAACAGCAGGCCATCGAGCGCGGAGAACACGCCGATCATCAGGCCTTCCATGATGAGGAACGCGGCGTAGTACTGCGCCGGGCGCGACTCGATCACCGTCCACGCGGCGATCACCACCGGAATCGTGATCAGCGTCGTCAGCAGGATCAGCGGCAGCGAGATGCCATCGATGCCGAAGTGGTAAGTCGAGTGCAGCGCGGGAATCCAGGACATTTGCTCGACGAACTGGTAATCGAACTTCGAAATGTCGAAGCCGGTGTACAGCGGAATCGATGCGCCGAACGCCACCACCGCAGTAGCCAGCGCGACCCAGCGGCCGACCTTGATGCCACGGTCACCGATGAACAGCACGACCAGGCCACCCGCGATGGGCAACCAGGTCAGAAGCGATAACAAACCAAACCCCTGCATGTGTTCTCGTTTTCTTTGATCAGGTGTGCGTCAGGAACCAGCCGAGCATGACGGCGAGCCCGATGACCATCCAGAACGCGTAGGAATACAGAAAGCCGCTCTGCACGCGGCGCACGATGCCGGCGGTCCAGCCGATGAGGTTCGCCGAACCGTTCACCAGCGTCGTGTCGATGATCGCGCCGTCGCCGCCCTTCCAGAAGATCTTGCCTAACAAGCGGCTGCCGGCGGCGATGACGTTCTCATTGAACCAGTCGAACCAGTACTTGTTCTCGAGCACGACTCGCAGCGGCTTCAATCTGGTGTCGATGACGGCGGGCAGGTGCGGCCACTTGATGTACAGCGCCCAGGCCGAGAACACGCCGGCGATGACGAGATACACCACCGGGTGCGCAAATGCGGCAAGCGCGAAGTGCACCCAGTCGCCGAACTCTTCGTGCAACAGGTGAATGACGTTGTGCCCCTCGGCGATGACGATCGAGCTGCCGAATCCATTGCCGAAGATCAGCGGAGTGACCGTCGCCGCACCGATGAAAATCGAGAAGAAGGCGAGCGCAACGAGCGGCCCGCGAACTACCCAGGGAGTTTCGTGTGGCGGCCCGCCATGGTGTCCGTGACCATGATCGTGTTCGTCGTGCGCGTGCACGGTGGTCATATCGAAGCGCGGCCTGCCGTGAAAGGTCATGAAGAGCAGGCGGAACGAGTAGAACGCCGTGACGAACACCCCGATCATCACGCACCAGTACGCATAGGTGACGATCGCGTTGTCCGGGTGATGCAGATGCTGCTCGTGCACCGCGTCTATGATCAGATCCTTCGAATAGAAGCCCGAGAAGAACGGCGTCCCGATCAGTGCAAGCGAACCGATCCAGCACGTCACCGCGGTCCACGGCATGTACTTGGCGAGACCGCCCATCTTGCGCATGTCCTGCTCGTGATGCATGCCGATGATCACGGAGCCCGCGGCAAGGAACAGCAACGCCTTGAAGAACGCGTGTGTCATCAGGTGGAAGATCGCGATGTTGTACACCGACGCGCCGAGCGCCACGGTCATGTAGCCGAGCTGCGAAAGCGTCGAGTACGCGATCACGCGCTTGATGTCGTTGTTGATGATGCCGAGGAAGCCCATGAACAGCGCCGTGGTCGCGCCGATGAACAGCACGAAGTTGAGCGCAAACTCGGAGTACTCGAACAGCGGCGACATGCGCGCGACCATGAAGATCCCGGCGGTCACCATCGTGGCCGCGTGGATCAACGCGGAGATGGGCGTCGGGCCTTCCATCGAATCCGGCAGCCACACGTGCAGCGGCACCTGCGCGGATTTGCCCATCGCGCCGATGAACAGGCAGATGCAGATGAACGTCATCGCATTCACGCCATTGGTGCCGGCTAGCGCGAAAGTTTTCTCCGCGATCTGCGGCGCGGCATTGAAGGCATCGACATAGTTGAGCGAAGCGCCACCGAACTGCGCGGTGTAGTACACGACACCGGCTATCCCCAACACGAAGCCAAAGTCGCCGACGCGGTTCACGAGAAAGGCCTTCAGGTTCGCGAAGATGGCGGTCGGCCGCTTGTACCAGAAGCCGATGAGCAGATAGCTGACCACGCCCACCGCTTCCCAGCCGAAGAACAGCTGCATGAAGTTGTTGGCCATGACGAGCATCAGCATCGAGAAGGTGAACAACGAGATGTAGCTGAAGAAGCGGTTGTAGCCATCGTCATCGGCCATGTAGCCGATGGTGTAGACGTGCACGCACAGCGAGACGAAGGTGACGACGACCATCATGAGCGCCGTCAGCTGATCGACCATGAAGCCGACCTGCATGCCGACGCCATCGCTCACGAGCCACTGGTAGACCGTGGCGTTATACGTCTCGGCGCCATGCAGGAAGATGGAGCCGGCCACGTGCAGCGAGAGCCCGCAGGAGATAGCCACGCCCGCTATGGTGACCGTGTGCGCGAGCCAGCGCGGAATCACGCTGCAGAAAACTCCGGCAATGATCGCCGCGACGAGCGGCGCGAGCGGAATGGCGAGCAGCAGACTGGGATTGAGTGTTTCTGGCACGCGCTCAGCCCTTCAAGGTGCTCAGGTCTTCGACATTGATGCTGCGACGTTCGCGGAACAGCACCACCAGGATCGCGAGCCCGATCGCGGACTCGGCCGCGGCGACGGTCAGCACGAAGAACACGAAAATCTGTCCGCTGATGTCGCCGTTGAAACGCGAGAACGCGATGAAATTGAAGTTCACCGCGAGCAGCAGCAGTTCCACGCACATCAACAGCAGGATGAGGTTCTTGCGGTTGATGAACATGCCGGCGACCGAGATCGCAAACAGCACGCCCGAGAGCACCAGCAGCCAGTTGAGTTGGATCAC
>DATHJZ010000215.1:0-32186 GCA_035286365.1 Steroidobacteraceae bacterium
CTTGTGCGCGAGATGATTTACGCCCAGGCCTTCGGAGCCAGCGCCTTCATGGACGCCTGGCTGGTGGCCTTCAAAATTCCCAATTTCCTGCGCCGGCTGTTCGCGGAAGGATCGTTCTCGCAGTCCTTCGTGCCGGTCATCAGCGAGTACAAGCACAAACGCGAGACCGCAGAGGTGCGCGAACTGGTCGACGACGTGGCCGGCACGTTCGGCGTGGTGCTGTTCGTCATAACGCTGATCGGCGTGATCGCCGCGCCGCTCATCATTCTCGCGTTCGCGCCGGGCTGGCATGCCGATGCCAACAAGTTCGACCTCGCAGTCTCGATGCTGCGCTGGACCTTCCCCTATCTATTCTTCATCTCGCTGAGCGCGTTGTTTTCGGGCGTGCTCAACAGCTACGGCAGGTTCGCGTTGCCGGCGTACACGCAGGTGATCATGAACGTCGTCATGATCGTCATTGCGCTGTGGATCGCGCCGCACACGGCCAACCCGGGCGTGGCGCTCGCGATGGGCGTGTTCCTGAGCGGCCTGCTGCAGATGGGCTTCCAGGTGCCCATGGTCATGAAGCTAGGGCTGTTTCGCTGGCCGCGCTGGCGACCCGCGGCCGAAGGCGTGCGCCGCATCGGCAAGCTCATGCTGCCCGGCATCGCCGGCTCCTCGATGGCGCAGGTGAGTCTGTTGCTCGACACGCAGATTGCGTCGTTCCTCATCACCGGCAGCGTTTCCTGGCTGTATTACGCGGACCGCCTCATGGAGTTTCCGCTCGGCGTTTTCAGCATCGCGTTGGCGACCGTGATCCTGCCGGGCCTCTCGAAGCATCACGCCGCGGAGTCTCCCGAACGCTTCACGGCCACCCTCGATTGGGCGCTGCGGCTGGTCATCCTGCTGGTGTCGCCCGCCGCGGTGGCCATGCTGGCATTCGCGGGTCCCCTGACCGCGACGACCTTCGGCTACGGCAAATTCACGGCGCATGACGTCGACATGGCGAGCTACGCGCTCATGGCGTATTCGTGGGGCCTGATCGGCTTCTCGCTGGTGAAGGTGCTCGCGCCCGGTTACTTCGCGCGGCAGGACACGCGTACGCCGGTACGCGTCGGGTTCATCGCGCTTGGTTGCAACATGGTCCTCAATCTCACCATTGTCCTGCCAGCCAAGAAATTCGGGTTCTTCGCGCCGCATATCCTGCTCGCCACGGCCACCTGCGTGTCTGCCGCCATCAACACGGCGCTGCTGTGGCGCGGGTTGGTGAAATCCGGTGTCTACAAGCCGAAAGCCGGGTGGGGCGTGCTGATCGCGCGCATCGTGTTCGCCAATGCCGTCATGGCGGCGTTGCTGGTGTGGATGGCTGGCGACACCGCCGCGTGGCTCGCAATGTCCCCCGCGCACCGCGCCTCGCGCCTCGCGGTTTGTGTCATCGGGGCGGCCGCCGCCTATTTCGCCGCGCTATACCTGTCGGGAGTCCGTCTGGCGCAGATGCGCGGCGGCCACGCATAATCCCCGATGGAAATCGTTCGCGGATTACAGGGGCTGGTCGCGAGACATCGCGGCGCCGCCATCACGATTGGCAGCTTCGATGGCATTCACCTGGGCCACGGTGCGCTGATCGCGAGTGCCTGTGCGCTCGCGGCACAGGCCGGCAAGCCCGCGATGATGCTGACGTTCGAGCCGCTGCCGCGGGAGTATCTCGCGCCACAGGATCCGCCCGCCAGGTTGACCGACCTGCGCGAGCGCTGGCGGGTGCTCGAGCGTTCGGATCTGAGTTATTTGTGCGTGCTGCGCTTCGACGAGAAGCTGCGGCAGCTGTCCGGCGAGCAGTTCGTGAACCTGTTGTCGGAGCGCTTTGCCGCCTCGGCGGTGGTGGTGGGGCAGGATTTTCGATTCGGCCGCGGCGGCGCGGGCAGCGTGGGCCTGCTGCGCGCGGCGGCGGATGCCGGCAAGTTTGCGCTCGAGCTGGTGCCGTCGGTGTGCATCGACGACACGCGCGTGAGTTCGAGCGGTGTGCGCACGGCGCTGGCGTCAAGCGATTTCCGCGCGGCGCGGGACTTGTTAGGCCGCGCCTTTTCGATGCGCGGCCGCGTGGTGGAAGGCGAGAAGCTCGGGCGGCGCCTGGGGTATCCCACGGCGAACATCCGCATGCGGCGCGCGAAGCTGGCGTTGAGTGGCATCTTCGCGGTGCGCGTGCGCGGAGTGGACGTGGGCAATACACATACGCCGCGTGCCGGGGTCGCAAGTCTCGGGTTTCGCCCCACGGTAGGCGGTACCGTGCCGCTGCTCGAAGCGCACGTGTTCGATTACGAGGGCTTGCTCTACGGACGCGAGCTGGAAGTTGAGTTCGTCGCGAAGATCCGTGACGAGGAGAAGTTCGCGAATCTCGACGCGCTGGTGCAGCAGATGCACAAGGATGCGGCCGCGGCGCGCGCTCTCCTGCAAAAGGAATTTAGTTAGAGGAAAATGACAGCAGTGGCCGACTACAAGAGCACGATCAATCTTCCCGAGACCGGCTTTCCGATGAAGGCCGATCTCGCGCAGCGCGAACCGAAAACGCAGGCCGCCTGGGAAGCCAGCGACCTGTACGGGAAATTGCGCTCGATTGCGCGCGGCCGTCCGCGCTTCGTGCTGCACGACGGCCCGCCGTACGCCAACGGAGCGCTGCACCTGGGCCACGCCGTGAACAAGGTGCTCAAGGATATCGTGGTGAAGTCGCACAGTCTCGACGGCTACGACTCGCCGTACGTGCCGGGCTGGGATTGTCATGGCCTGCCGATCGAACACGCGGTCGAGAAGAAAGTCGGCCGTGTCGGCGCCAAGATCTCCGCGAAGGACTTCCGCGCCGCCTGCCGCAAGTTCGCCACCGAGCAGGTCGACCTGCAGCGCAGCGAGTTCAAGCGCTTCGGGGTGCTGGGCGACTGGAATCGTCCGTATCTCACGATGGACCCGCGCTTCGAGGCGCAGCAGATCCGCGCCCTCGGCCACATCATCGGGAACGGACACTTATATAAGGGCGCCAAGCCGGTTCACTGGTGCCTCGACTGCCGCTCGGCACTGGCGGAAGCCGAGGTCGAGTACGAAGACAAGGTGTCTCCCGCGGTCGACGTCGAGTTCCGCGTCGCCGACAACGGCGATCTCGCACGCCGCGTCGGGGTGAATCCGGACGTCATCGGCGCATTCCCGGCGTCCATCCCGATTTGGACCACCACGCCGTGGACGCTGCCCGCGAACGAAGCCGTGAGTTTGGGACCCAAGATCGAATACGTGCTGCTGTGGGTATCGCGCAACGGGCAGTCCGAGTTGTTAGTGCTCGCGAACGAGCTGCTCGACGCCTGCCTCGCGCGCTACGGTCTCGCCAAGGGCCAGGTGCTGGTGCAGTTCGAAGGCGCCGCGCTCGAGCATCTGCAGCTGCAGCATCCGTTTCTTCCCAAACACGTGCCCGTCATCGTGGGCGATCACGTGACTCTCGAGGCCGGCACCGGCGCCGTGCATACCGCGCCCGCGCATGGCCAGGACGATTTCGTCATCGGCCAGCAATACAGCCTGCCGGTCGACAACCCGGTCATGGGCGATGGCCGCTTCCGCGAGGGCACGCCGTTCGTGGCGGGGCTGAAGGTGGACGAGGGCGGCGAAGTGCTCATCAAGGAGCTCGAGAGCCGCGGCCGGCTGCTCAAGCGCGAGCAGATCACGCATAGCTACCCGCATTGCTGGCGCCACCACACGCCGGTGATCTTCCGCGCGACGCCGCAGTGGTTCATCAGCATGGACCAGAAGGGCCTGCGCGCGAATGCGCTGCGCGACATCAAGAAAGTGCAGTGGACGCCCGCCTGGGGCGAGCAGCGCCTCGCGAGCATGATCGAGAAGCGCCCGGACTGGTGTCTGTCCCGTCAGCGCACCTGGGGCGTGCCCATCGCGCTGTTCGTCAACAAGCAGACGCAAGCGCTGCATCCGCGCACCGCGGAGCTGCTCGAGCAGGTGGCCAACCGGGTCGAAAGGGACGGCATCGAAGCGTGGTTCGACCTCGATGCGCGCGAGTTGTTAGGCGACGAAGCTGACGCCTACGAAAAGGTGACCGACGTCATGGACGTATGGGCCGACTCAGGGCTCTCGCACGAGTGTGTGCATCACACCCATCCCGACGACGTGAAGGCGCCGGTCGATCTGTATCTCGAAGGCTCGGACCAGCATCGCGGCTGGTTCCATTCGTCGCTGCTCACCTCGGAAGCGCTGTATGCGCGCGCGCCGTACAAGGGCGTGCTCACGCACGGCTTCACCGTCGACGACAAGGGACGCAAGATGTCCAAGTCGTTGGGCAACGTGATCGCGCCACAGAAGATCATGTCGACGCTGGGCGCGGACATCATGCGCCTGTGGATCGCGGCGACCGATTACGCCAACGAGATGAGCCTCTCGGAGGAAATCCTCAAGCGCATCTCGGATTCGTACCGCCGCATGCGCAACACCGTGCGCTTCCTGCTGGGCAACCTCGCGGGCTTCGATCCGGCGACCGACGTGCTGCCGGTCGATCAGATGGTGGCGATCGACCGCTGGGCACTGGCGCGCGCCGCAGCGCTGCATGAAGAGATCGCCGAGGCGTATCGCAAGTACGAGTACCACGTGATCTATCAAAAGATTCACAATTTCTGCGTGGTGGATCTCGGTGGTTTCTATCTGGATATTCTCAAGGACCGTCTCTACACCACGCCCCGCAAGAGCGTCGCGCGTCGCTCGGCGCAGACCGCGCTGTATCACATCGCCGAAAGCATGGTGCGCTGGCTCGCGCCCATTCTTTCTTTCACCAGCGATGAGATCTGGAGCTTCCTGCCGGGCAAACGAGGCGCATCGGTATTCCTCGAAACCTGGCACGAGTTGCCGAAGGTCGCCGAGGAGGCCATCGACTGGAACGGCTTCATCGCGTTGAAGGCGGCGGTTGCGCAGGAGATGGAAAAGCTGCGGGTCGCGGGCACCATCGGCGCGCCGCTGGACGCGGAGGTCGAAGTGTTCTGCAAGGACGACTATCTGGCAAAGTTCCAGGCGCTTGGCGATGAGTTGCGCTTCCTGCTGATCACGTCCGAGGCGCGCGTGAAACGCGTGAGCAACGCTGCAGGGCCTCCGGTGGGTGTGATCAAGGTCGCCGAGATCGCGAAGGAAGGCGGGTTGTGGATTCGCGTGCAGCCGACCAGCGCCCCCAAGTGTGAGCGCTGCTGGCATCACCGGCCGGAGGTCGGGACACACGCCGAACATCCAACGATCTGCGCCCGCTGTATCGACAACGTCACGGGGCCGGGCGAATCCCGGCGCTTCGTATGAACGCCGCCGTGAAATTGCCGCTGGGTGCGAGCGGGATCAGCCTGTTGTGGATCACCGTGCTGGTGATTGCCGCGGATCAGCTGACGAAGATGTGGATCGAACGCACGATGATGCTCGGCGATTCGGTCGCGGTGTTGCCCGTGCTCGATATCGTGCGCGCACACAACTCGGGCGCGGCGTTCAGCTTCCTGGCGAAGGCGGGGGGCTGGCAGCGCTGGGCCTTCTCGGGGCTCGCGGTGGTGGTTTCGTTCGGATTGCTCTACTGGCTGCGCACCATCGCGCGCGCCACGCACGGGCTGCTCGCCTGCGGCCTCGCCCTGATCCTCGGTGGCGCGATCGGCAACGTCATCGATCGCATCGAACACGGTTTTGTGGTCGACTTCGTGTACGCGCATTGGGGGCCTCACTACTTTCCGGCGTTCAACGTGGCCGACGCGGCGATTTCCATCGGTGCGGCGCTGGTGGTGCTGGATGCATTGCGCGAATGGCGCCGCGAACAGGCGCTCAAGGCAGGTCCGAAGGAATGATCAGGAAAGCATGAAGATACTGCTCGCCAATCCACGCGGCTTCTGCGCCGGTGTCGATCGCGCGATCGACATCGTGGAGCGCGCCATCGGCTCGTTCGGCGCGCCTATCTACGTGCGGCACGAAGTCGTTCACAACGTGCACGTGGTCGACCGGCTGCGCCGGCTCGGCGCGGTATTCGTCGACGAGCTGGACCAGGTGCCCGACAATGCGACCGTGATCTTCTCGGCCCACGGCGTGCCCGCGGCCGTCGAGAACGAGGCGGCGCGCCGCGGCCTGACTGTGTTCGATGCGACCTGTCCGCTCGTCACCAAGGTGCACATGGAAGTCGCGCGCTATGCGCGCGAGGGCCGCGACGTGGTGTTGATTGGCCACGCCGGGCACCCGGAGGTTGAAGGCACGATGGGCCGCTTCGACAACAAGAACGGCGGTCGCATGCACCTGGTCGAGAACGTGGAACAGGCCGCCAAACTCGAAGTGCGCGACCCGGAACGACTCGCCTTCGTGACGCAGACGACGCTGTCGGTGGACGACACGGCCGCCATCGTGGGCGCGCTGCGGCGGCGATTCCCGACGCTTGCCAGCCCGCGTCGCGAGGACATTTGTTACGCCACGCAGAATCGCCAGGACGCGGTGAAGGAGCTGATCGCGAGCTGCGACGTGTTGATCGTCGTCGGTTCGATCACCAGTTCCAATTCGAATCGATTGCGCGAGCTGGCCGAACGAGCCGGACGGCCCGGGTATCTCATCGATGACGCGTCGTTCCTGAAGCGCGAGTGGTTCGAAGGCAAGAACGCCGTCGGTGTCACCGCGGGTGCGTCCGCGCCGGAAGAGCTGGTGCAGCAGGTGGTCGCGCGCCTGCGCGAATGGGGCGGCACATCGGCCGACGAACTCAAGGGACGCGAGGAACACGTGGTGTTCTCATTGCCGCGCGCGTTGCGTACGGCGGCGCCGCGCAGCTGACCTGAGCGCTAGCGCCAGCAGTCGCCCGAGCGCTCCTCTCCGTCTGCATCCACGGCACGCCTTCGTCCGACGTGATCGAGCGTCAATTCGACGCAGCGCGCGTCTTCAGTCTGCCCCTGCGTGGAATTGGCGTGTGCCGTTGCGACAAAGCCCAGGCCGTCGTCGCTGGCTGTTACTTCAATGCGATAGAAGCCGTGCTCTGAAACAGCCTTGAGCCCCAGGCCCTGCGGCGCGGGCGCCGCGACCTCGGCGCCGCTCGCATAGCGTGCGTGCGTGCCGAAGAACTTGTTCTGCGCTGTCTGCACCTCGATCAGCGCCGCGCGGCCATCGGCGCGATGCACGCGCAGCAGGTGATTGCGCCACAGCGGCACGGCCAGCGCGGCCAGCACCGCGACGACAATGAGTGCGGTGAGGATCTCCGCCAGGGTGAAGCCGGCCGTGCGAAGTCGTGAAGGCCGCAACTCGCTACTCCACCGCAATGCGTTGCCAGGACAGTCGCACCAGATCGCCGCGCTCGAGGCAGCGTACCGGAGCCGTGGGTTCGCAATCGAGCGCGCTGCCGGCACCTTCGACCACCAGCATGACATCTGCGCGTTGACGATCGATGGCACGACGGCTCGAGAACCCCATGCTCACGATTTCGAAGTGTGCGCCCGCCCAATGTGCGTCCGCGGACTGCGGCAGCGCCGACTCGAGACCGACAAAGCGCGTGACGGTTTCATATCGATCCGTCGAGCCTGGCATGAGGCCCGTGGAGGTCGTGGTAATAGCGGCGGGATCGAGCGTGGTCACAAATTGGCTGATGGCGGATTCGATGCCGGCACTCGCGGCGGACGCGGCATTCTCGCGAAACAACTCGTTCTGCGCCAGCAGCCGCTCCACGTGCGCCGTGCTCGCGCCAGCCAGCCCTAACAGCGTGACCAGCGACAGCAGGATGAGCCCGATCACGAGCGTGGTGCCCCGTTGCATGCGCACCAGGGCACTCACGGCGCAGCGACGGGTGCGTCGCGCACGTTGCGCAGCGCCACGGTGCGCTCGATCAGAAGGCGCCGCTGAGTGGCGTCCGCGGCTGACGGCACGAACGCGACATCGGCGTAGTTCATGGAGCGGCTGTCGACGAAGCCGGCCTCCGTGACGTCGGCACGAATACGCAGCCAGAGCCGCACGGCGACGACGCGATGACTGCGCAGGGTTGCGAGGTCGGGCGTGAGATAGCGCACGACTCCTCCCTCCGCGACTCCGAATTCCACCTGCAGGTCTTCGACGCCCGGCAACACTTCTTCATCGCGAAACTGCGCCCTGCCGGCAGCTTCGGTCAGTGCCTTCACGCGCAGCGCAGGCCATCCCGGTCGCTCCACGGAATTGTTGGCAATGTAGTAGGTGCGCACTTCGACGTTGCGCACGACGTTGTGTTCGTCGGTCGGCCCGGGGCTGCGGCCGTCCGCGAACAGGTCCTGCGCGCCAAACGCCGCGAGCCGGCGCGTACGGATCTGCAGGCGGCCGGCATGCGGCTCGACCGGTTTGAGCGACGCGTGGCGGACTGTCAGTGTGTCCGAGCCGACGCGCGCTCCGCCGGCGCTTGCCGTCGGCGCACAGTCGATCGCCCCGCTGCCCACGACGTACCGGTTGTTAGACCCCTGCACGGGAATTTCCACGTCGACCGCGAAGTTGATGCCGCAGTCGTGTGCGCCCGCGGGCAGGTTCGCGACGGCGGTTGCGGCACCGATCGAATCCGGCTGGCGCAGCGCATCCGCCGCGGCGACAACCGTGCCCGCGCGCAGCAGGCGCGCCCGCGGAGAATGGCCGAAGCCATAGAAGCCGGCGTGCTCGATATCGCCCACCAGTACCGAGAGGGCTTGCCGGGCGGAGTCCTGCAGGCGCGCGACGCTTTCATTGTTCGAGAATTGCGCGCGGCAGCGCTGCACCACGGACAGGAATGCGGCCAGCAGCACGAGCCCGATGACCAGCGCGATCATGATCTCAGGGAGGCTGAAACCGCGTTGCGCGCTGCTCTCGCGCACGCTCAGCCCGCCACCGGCGCGGCCAGCATCTGCAGCGTGACGGTGTCGTCTTCGTCCGCGCGCGGATCGCGCCAGCGCAGCGTGATGACGAAACGGTCGAGTGCGGCGGGGCCGATGGCGGGCTCGAATTCGATGTCTGCTCGGCAGTCGCCTGGTAACACGGCACGGGCGGCAGGCGCGAACCGGGCGCGTTCGGCGGCGACGACCTGCGCGACATCGCAGTCCGGTGCGACGCAGGCGATCGAGTCGGCGCGCAGGCGATCGGCCGTGGCGCGCAATAGATTCGCCGCGGCGACTCGTCGCAGCGAGGCTGACTGGATGCGCAGGCTGTCGAGCAGCAGCACGGCCGAGCCGAGCAATCCGACCGACAGCACCGCGAGCGCGATCAGCACTTCGACCAGCGTGAAGCCGCGGCTGCGTGCCTTCAGCCGCATGCGGAATCCGGCGCCGTGGCGAGGCGCGCGCGGCCGCCCTGGCTCAGCACGATGGCGCGCGGCCGCGCCACTTGCTGCGCGTCGCAGATAGTTAGAGTGCCGGTGCTGGCGGCGAGGGAGTCGGGCCAGAACTTGAGGCGCGCCCGCGATGAACGCAGGACCACTCCAGCGGGCAGGGAACGCCCGGCCAGCAGCAGCGGGCGGCCATTCACCTCGAGGAACGCCTGCCAGGCGTCCGCCTGGGCGGGAGCTCCCGCAACATCGGCGAGGCAATTTCCGGCCGTGTCGCTGAGACAGAGGACGCCCGTACGCGCCTCGACGATCGCGCCGGCGCGCGCCTGCTGGAGCCCGGCGAGCAATTCATAAGTGGCGCTGCGGACGGCGGCCGCCCGCAGGTCCGCCCTGAAGCCGGGAACGGCCAGGCCCGCCAGCATCGCAACGATGGCAAGGCCGAAACACAGCTCGATCAGGGTGACGCCCCGGCTTCGATTCCGCATGCGCATGGCAGGAATTCTGACGCTCTCGCGGCCTCCCGATGCAGCTGCAAAAGCGCTGTATTTGAGCCATTTCGCATTGCCGGTCCGGCCCCCGCGCGTATACTCGCGCCATGCCAATGACGGACCTCGATCCGGGCCTAGCGGAGAGCCTGAACCAGCGGCTCCTGGGTCACGGCGTAAGACCCACCGCTCAGCGCCTGCGCATCGCTTCGCTGCTCCTGGGCCGCCCACAACATCTTTCCGCCGAACAGGTGCTCGCCGGCCTGCGCAGCGTTGGGCTGCGCGTGTCCAAGGCGACGATCTACAACACGCTGAATCTGTTCGCGGCATCGGGGCTGATCCGTCAGTTGTCCGTGGGGAGCGACCGTTGCTGGTTCGATTCGAACACCGACGCGCACTACCACTTTCACGACCTCGACAGCGGTGCCTTGATGGACGTGGCGCTGCGTGACGTGGAGTTTCAGCGACTGCCCGAACCGCCTCCCGGAATGCAGGTGGACGGCATCGACCTCGTGATCCGGCTGCGTCGCAAAGTAGCCTGACGGCGATCTTCCGCAGGCTTCCCTAGCTCGCTGAGCGCAATTAGAATGCGCGCCCGATCGATTTCGCCCTCTTAGCTCAGCTGGTAGAGCACTTCATTCGTAATGAAGGGGTCATCTGTTCGAATCAGATAGAGGGCACCAGCTTTCCTGGACCAGGACGGCCGCCGATTCAGGCGGCCGGCTCCGCATGCGCCAATGACGCCGATCCGCAATAATGGCGCCATGTCCTCAAGTCTTCCCCATGGGGCAGTCGCCAATCCGACTCCCGCAGCGGGCCCCCCTTGCTCCCTTTGGATCCGTGTGTTCTCGCGCATCCCGCTGGCACTCTGGTACCCCATCGCGCGGTTCCTGGCGTACTGCGCCTGGCGCGTCTTTCCATACCGCCGCCACGTGGTCGACGCCAACCTCAAGGCCGCATTTCCCGAGTGGGACGAAAGCACGCGCGAGCGCGTCATTCGCGATTACTACCGAGGCTTCGCCGACATGCTGGTCGAAGTCATGCACTCCTTGCGGCTCACGCCTGGGGAGCTTTCGCGCCGGGTGACGCTCGTCAATCCCGAGCTCGTGCGCGACGAAGTCGCGCGCGGCAAACCAGTGCTGATCGTCGCCGCGCACCAGTGCAACTGGGAGTGGATGCTGCTCGGCCTCTCGACGCAGCTCGGCATCCCGGTCGATGCCGCCTACAAGCCGCTCATCGACAGCTGGGCGGAATGCGAGATGCGCAAGCTCCGTGGCCGGTTCGGCGCGCGCCTGATCCCGGCGCAGGAGTTGTTAGGCGACATCATCAGGCAGCGCGGCGTGCCGCGTGCCATCGCGATGGTGGCCGACCAGGAACCGGTCTCGAGCGAGCGCAAGCACTGGCTCAAGTTCCTCAATCGCGATACGGCGTTTTTCCTGGGCGCCGAAGAGATCGCGCGCACCACGCGCTACGCGGCGTATTTCGTGCGCGTGCAGCGTGTCGATCGAGGCCGCTACCGGGTGGAGTTCGTGCGCATCGCCGAGGCGGGCGAACAGCTGCCGGCGGGCGAATTCACGGCGCGTTATGCACGCCTGGTCGAAGAGCAGATTCGCGCAGCTCCTGCCGACTGGCCCTGGTCGCACAAGCGCTGGAAGCTCAAAAAGCCGCTTTATTGTCCAAACTGACTTGACCTAATAAGGTTTTGGGCCGCCAGTCTCCCGAACCTTACGTCGCCACGTCGCGACGACGATGCCGCCTGCGTGGGGTCCTAACCTTGGGCCACGTATGACACAGCACACGACGACCAATGAAACACCCGCTACGTTGCTTGCGCCGCTGGCGCGCGGCCTCATGCGCCGCGCTCCCGAAATTCTCTCCCTGTCGATCCACGACGCGCGCGGCAATGCGCTTTGGACGAGCGGTGACTTCCTGCTCGCGGAAGACTACGCGCTGATCGCGGAAGTGGTCGAAGATCCGCACGACGTGCGCGGGCGCTCCGACGGCCTGTGGTGGGAGAGCGCGGATACCGCTCGCGCACGTTGTGCCCTTGCCGTATTCGAGGGCGCGCAGTACCGCGGCGTTGCGCTGGTGGTTTTCTCCGGTCTCACCGCCACCGAAACCGAACGCGGGGATCGCGTCGCGGCGCTGCAGCCGGTGTTGCCGGTGCTGGCCAAGGCCGTTCATCAGCTGACTCCCGATGCAGGAGTTGCGCGTGCGCCGCTGCGCGCGACCTCCGATACGACCGTCATCGCCGCGCTGCGCTTCGAGAACATCGGCCCGCGCGACGAACTCGCCGAGGATCTCGCCACGCTCGAGCGCGAAGAGCGGCTGCTGTCGCTGATCGATCTCGCGCTGCGCGAGGACGAATTCGCGTTGCACCTGCAGCCCATCGTCTCGCTGCGCGATGAGAATTCACAGTTGATCGTCGAGGTGCTGATTCGCCTGCCCACGCAGGAGTTCGGCGTCCTGGCCTCGCACGATTTTCTGGACACGGCCGAGCGTCATGGGCGCATGCCGGCGATCGATCGCTGGGTGATTCGCGCATTGCTGGTATGGATGCAGCGCAACCGCGACCGCTGGTCGGATGCCAACGCCGTTTTCTCGGTGAATCTGTCGGGCAAGTCAGTGGTGCGGCCGGATTTCCGCGACTATCTCGAGCACTGCCTCGACAAGTCCGGACTGCCGTTGACCGCACTCCGCTTCGAGATCGCCGAGCTCGACATGAGCCTGGCGCCGCAGGAGTTCGCGCTGCTGGCACGCTCGCTGGCCGAGCGCGGCTGCGAGGTCTCGGTCGACAACGCCGGCACCGGCAGCGGGCGCTTCGAATTCCTGCGCGAAGTCAACGCGGACATTCTCAAGATCGACGGTTCGCTGGTGGAGGGCGCTTCGGATGACATCGTTTCGCGCGCCTTGATCAACGGACTCGTGCACATGGCCGATACGCTCGGCATGCGCACGGTCGCAAGCCAGGTGGATTCCACCGGCAAACTGCGTGCAGTCACGCAGCTCGGCGTCGACTTCGCACAGGGCTTCCAGTTGAGCTCGCCCGAACACATCGACACGTTCGAATTCCTGACCGGCGGCGTACCGCGTCCGCCGGAGAACGGCGCCTGCGCCTGACCCAGTTCACGGTGCGCGACGCACGCGCGCTTCGTAATCCCGCAGCAGGACGGCGGCGAACTCGACGAACACGCGCACCTTGGCCAGGTGCTGCGTGGCGCGCGGATACACGACACTCAGCGCCGGGCCCTCGCAGGAATAGTCGCGCAGGACTTCGACCAGCCGGCCCTCGGCCAGGTGGCCGCTGACTAACAAGTCGGTGGCCTGCATGATTCCCTGTCCCTCCATCGCGGACAGTGTGACCGGTTCCGTGGTGTTGAACGCCAGCGCGCAGTTAGGGCGTATTTTCATCGTTCCCTTACCCTGCCGGAACGTCCACGACGGGCGCGCGCCTTCGGTGTTCAGATAACCGATGTTGCGATGGTGCTTGAGGTCGGCCGGCGTGCGCGGAATGCCCGCCACGGCGAAGTAAGCCGGCGCGCCGCAGGTCACGAACCGCGACGTCGCGATGCGTTTGGCGATGAGGTCGGGCGTGCGGATCGAGCCGGCGCGCACCGCCACGTCGACACCCTCGGCGGCCAGATCGACGAAGCGGTCGTTGTACCGCACCTCGATGGCCACCAACGGGTAGCGCTGCGTGAAGCGCGACAGCGCGGGCGTCAGCAGGTATTTGCCGAAGGCCACCGGCACGTCGACGCGCAGCCGCCCCTGCGGGCGATCGCGCGCCAGGCGCATCTCATCATCGGCCGCCGACACCTCCGCGAGAATCCGTTGGCAACGCTCGAGATAGACCGCGCCCTCGGGTGAGACCGAGACTTTGCGAGTAGTGCGGTGGAGCAGGCGCGTGCCCAGGTGCTTTTCGAGCTGCTGAACGTGCGCGCTCACCATGGCGCGGGAGAGGTCCATGGCATCGGCGGCGCGCGCAAAGGAGCCGAATTCCGCCACCCGCGCGAAAACCCGCATTCCGAGCAATTGGTCCATGGGTGGGGATTGTATGGCAGGAACGGACAATGAATTTCGTTTTGTCCGGTTTTTGAAACCCAATGCGTCGGTTACGTTACATACCGCGCAAAGGAGTCATTGCCATGTTCGTAGTCGATCGATCTGCTCTCGCCGTGCTGCTGCCACTCGCCCTGTTGCTGGGTGCGGCGGTGTGGTCCAACCATTCCGGCGGGGCCGAACCGGCTGCACGGCCCGGCGCGCAGACGCAGCGGGCGCAGCAGGATCAGACCGTCGCGGCCAACTTGCCTTCGAGGTGACGTGACAGCTCGGCGATGGTCGGGAAGTCGAACAGCTCGGTGAGGTCGATCATCCCGGGGTAGATGCGATCGATCTGCTCGTGAATCTCGATGAGCTTGAGCGAGCTCGCGCCGATCTCGAATAGATTGTCGTTTACATCGATGTTGCGCTCGAGCGCCGCATCGCAGATCTCCTTGATCTGTGCCTCGATCTGCGTGCTGGTGGCCTTCGCGCCGCCGGCCGCTTCCGCGGCCACACGCAGTTCGGCGATTTCAGACATCTGCGCGGCGAACTCACCATTCACGTAGTCGTCCGCCAGCAAACCGCGCTGGATCTTGCCGCTGGTGGTCTTGGGCACACGCTTCACCGGCACCACGTGCGCGACTTCGAGACCCGTGTGTTCGTTCACCAGCCGCGTGACCTGCGCGGCGATAGGCATGAATTCCTTCATGTCCATGCGATGCAGCACGAAGATGATCAGGTCGTCGGTGCTCGCGCCCTTCGGGCGCACGCCGGCCGCCACGACCTTGCCCAGCTCGAGTCCATCGGCGCGCTGCGCGATGCTCTCGATGTCGTGCGGGTAGTAGTTCTGGCCGTTGACGAAGATGATTTCCTTCGCGCGTCCAGTGATGAAGAGCTTTCCACCTTTCAACATTCCGAGATCGCCGGTGCGCAGCCAGCGATTGTTATTGGAATCCGGGGTGGTGAATCCGCGGGCGTTCGCTTCCGGGTTTTCGAAGTAGCCCTTGGTGACGTTGTCACCCGCGATGAGGATGTGGCCGATGTGATTCTCGGGCAGTTCCTGGTCGGCGTCGTCCGCGATGCGCAAGCGACTGTACGGCACCGGCTGGCCGACGGCCATGATCGCGAGCGCGTCGGCGTGATCCGCGGGCAGCAGGACAGGTTGTTTGCCCACGTTCAGTTCGTGCCGGCTCACCGAGATGGATTCGTACAGCTCGCCCGGCGGCTGCGGGAAGCTCACGACGAGCGTGGCTTCGGCGAGGCCGTACACCGGATACATGGCAGTGCGCTTCAGTTTCGCGGGCGCGAGCCGCGTCATGAACTCGTCCGCGAGCTCGACGGAAATCGGCTCGGCGCCGTTGTAGAGCAGGCGCAATGAGGAAAGATCGAGATCGCCGAGCTCGCGATCGCCCAGGACCTTCAGGTAGTGCCGGAAGCCGAAGTTGGGCGAGCTCGTGATCGTCGCCTGCTTGCGCGCGGCGAAGGTCATCCACAGCAGTGGCCGACGAATGAATAATTCGGTGGGCATGACATTCAACTGCATGCGATGCGCGAACATCATGATGTGCATGCCGATGAGACCCATGTCGTGGGTCAGCGGCATCCAGGTGAGATTGGTGTCGTTCTCGTTCCACTTCGACGCCTCGCCCGCGCCGCGCGCGTTCATCAAGATGTTGTGGTGGGTGAGCACGATGCCCTTCGGCTCGCTGGTCGAGCCGGAGGAGAACTGGATGAATGCGGTGTCGTCGGGTTTGACCGCGTGCACCTGGCCCGCCTTCGAAATGTCGTCGACCTGCTCGGCGAAAAACGCGCGGCCATTGAGCGAATCGAACGTCGACTGCTCGGAGACGGAGCCCGCGAACGCGCCGATACGGTCGAGCGTCTTGCGATCGGTGTAGATGAACGGTTTACCCAGCTTCTTCGCGATGCGCAGCAACTTGTGCTTGTGTTCGTCGCTGATGCCGAGCGCCACGGGCACCGGAACGATGCCCCCCAACATGCCGGCCCAGAACGCGTCGAGGAACTGTTCGTTGTTGGCGAGATAGATGATGAGCTTGTCGCCGGGCTTGGCGCCGAGCTTCTGCAGGTGGAACAGGATGCCGAGCGCGCGCTCGTACAGCTCCCCGTAACTCACTACGCGTTCGCTGCTCTCGGTCTCGAGATAGCTGATGGTGCGTTTCACCGTGCGGTTGACGGTGATCAGTTCGGCCAAGGTCCGTGCGTTCGAAATCATGATCGGCGTCAATTCCTGCGTTCCAGCGTCATCATCAATGGATATTTCGTGCGTAGATTGATCTGCGCCTCGAGTTCGAGTTCCCGGTCGGGCACGTATCGCAGCCGGTACCGGCGGGCCACCTTATATAGGTGCATGTACATTTCATACAAGGCGAGGGTTTCTCCTATGCAGTGCCGCGGGCCGGCCGCAAACGGCATGTAGGCGAAGCGCGGCCGCTCGCTTTCGTGTGCCGCGTCGAAACGCTCGGGCCGGAACGCATCGGGATCCTTCCAGTAGCGCGGGTGGCGGTGCAGTAGATAGGGGCAGAGCAGCACGTCGGTGCCGGCCGGTACTTCGAAGCCCGAGAGCACATCCGGCGCGATCGTGCGGCGTGACAGCAGCCAGCCGGGCGGATAGAGGCGCAGCGCTTCGTCGACGACGTTTTTGGTGTAGTTGAGCGCTTCCATTTCCGAGAGGCTGGGGTCGGCTTTCTCGGCGGCGGCATCGATCTCGGCGTGCAGCAACGCCTCGGCCCCGGGGTTCTGCGACAACAGGTACCAGGTCCAGTTGAGGCCGCTGGCGGTAGTTTCATGCCCGGCAACGATCAAGGTCATCGCTTCGTCGATCAGTTCGCGCTCGGACATCGGCGCGCCGGTTTCCTTGTCGCGCGCGTCGATGAGCATCTGCAGAAAATCGAAGTGCTCGGTTTTTTCCGCGCGCCGCCGCACGGCGAGACTGCCGACCAGCTTCGCCAGCTGGCGAAATTTGTAAGCGAACTTGAGATCGCGCGCCGGTTCCTTGGTGACGATGTCGAACGGATTGCCGCCCATTTCCTGCGAGAGCCGTTCGAGGTCGGTGCCGAAGATCGACAGCAACACGATCTCGAGCGTCAATTCGCTCATGTCGTCGGTGACGTTGACCGGCTCGCCGCGTGCGGCCTGTGCTTCCCACTTGGCGATGAAGCGCTCGTTGCAGGCGTCGATGAGCTTTGCGAATTCGGTGACCACGCGGCGGTGAAAGGCCGGCTGCATCATGTAGCGCTGCCGCTTCCACAGCTCGCCTTCGCTGGTCATGATGCCGTGGCCGAGCAGGATCTTGACGCGGTCCAGGCCCGAACCCTTGGTGTAGTTCTTGTGATTCGACACCAGCACGCGTTTCACGTCGTCCGGGTGATTGATGACCCACATTTCCGCGCGGCGCGCCGGCGAAAAAAAGCGGTAGATATCGCCGTGCCGGGCAGCAAGCTCGGTCATGCGGTGAATGGCGTCATCGTCGGCGCCGATGTCGAATTGCATGTCCGCCAGCGGGGGCAGTGGCGCGGAAGCAGGGCTCAGTGACATTGCGCGGAATGATATAGCAATGCGGTTAGACGGCGGGCGCAGGCGCAATCAATCGCCTTTGTTTCATTGCAGCCAACGGCGGATTCACCGACAATTCGCGCCTCTTTTGCCGGCCCCAACCGGATGCCACACGATCCCGAAGACGCAGGCGGACTGCGCAATACCCTCTATAAGAAGGAGACCCGGTCGAAGCGTCGGATGACTCCGATGCGGCGCTTCGCCTGGCGTATTGTCGCGGCCGCCGGTGTGGGATTGATCAAGCTGTTCTGGCGCAGTTGCCGCGTCGTTCGCGTGGTGGGCGACGAGCACACGGCCGCGGCGCTGGCGAAGGCGCCGTCGCTGATCCCGGTGTACTGGCATCAGCACCAGTTGTTCTGTTCGAAGTATCTGCTCGAGCAAACTGCGCGCGGATTGAAGCTGGGCTTTCTCATCAGTCCGTCGGTCGACGGCGAAATCGGCGTGATGATCGTCTCGCGTTTCGGCGGCACGACCATCCGCGGCTCGACCACGCACACCGGCGCGCGCGCGCTGCGCGACTACTACGACGCGCTGACCAAGCAGAATGTCTCGCCGTCGATCACGCCGGATGGCCCCAAGGGTCCGCGTTTCGTGTTCAAGCCGGGCGCGATCCTGCTGTCGCAGATGTCGCAGCGGCCGATCCTGCCGATGGCGTTCGCCGCGAGTCGCGCCTGGCTCATCGCCTGGGACAAATTCGTGATCCCGTGGCCGTTCTCGCGCATCACGATCGCCATCGGCCCGCCGCTCCAGGTGCCCCGTGCCATTCAGCCCGCCGCGCTCGCAGCACTGCAGGTTGAACTTGCGGCCGAGTTGAAGAGATTGTTTGGCGTGGCGCGCGCAGCGCTGCATGGACCGGTGACCGCATGAGTGTCGAATTCTCCGTGGTCGTGCCGGTATGCAACGA
Organism: Steroidobacteraceae bacterium; assembly: GCA_035286365.1. Classification (GTDB taxonomy): domain Bacteria; phylum Pseudomonadota; class Gammaproteobacteria; order Steroidobacterales; family Steroidobacteraceae; genus CADEED01. The sequence goes on from DATHJZ010000215.1 coordinate 18,257, forward strand.
AGCCGGGAACGTCGAGCCGCTGGCGCGCGAGATCGACGCGGCACTGGCCGGACGCGCCTACGAAATGATTTTCGTCGATGACGGCAGCACGGATGACACCGCCGCGATTCTGCTGAAGCTAAAGGGCACCTTGCCTGCCTTACGCGTGTTGCGTCATTCGTTTCGCAGCGGGCAGAGCGCCGCGGTTGCCAGCGGCGTGCGCGCAGCGCGCGCGCCGTGGATCGCCACGCTCGATGGCGACGGCCAGAACGATCCGGCCGACATTCCGAAGCTCATCGCGGCGCGTGACGAAAATCGCGGTTTCGCTCTCGTCATGGGCAACCGCAAGGGCTCGCGCCGCGACACCGTGTACCGCAGGCTGCAGTCGAGCATCGCCAATGGCGTGCGCTCGGGCTTGTTAGGCGACGGCACTCCGGACACCGGCTGCGGCATCAAACTCTTCCCGCGCGACTTGTTTCTCGAACTGCCGCGCTTCGATCACATGCATCGCTTCCTGCCGGCGCTGTTCCAGCGCCATGGGGCGCGCGTGATCTCGGTGCCCGTGAGCCATCGTCCGCGCCTGCGTGGCACATCGAAGTACGGAATGCTCAATCGCCTGTGGGTCGGCATCGTCGACATCGCGGGCGTCATGTGGCTGCGCCGTCGTTACAAGTCGGGCCTGCTGGTGCGCGAAGATTGAAAGAAGAGGGCGTTCCATGAAAGAAATCATCCTCGTGGCGTTTGGCATCACCGTCACGCCGTGGAAGCTCGTGGGCTTTCTCGGCGCGTTGATGTTCGCGGGTCGCTGGATCCTCCAGGCACTGGCGACGCGGCGTCACGGCAAACCGACGATTCCGCGCAGCTTCTGGATCATCAGTCTCGCCGGCAGCGCGATGGTCACCTCGTATTTCATCTGGGGCAAGAATGACGCCGTCGGCGTGTTGACCAATCTGCTGCCCGCCTCCGTGGCGTTCTACAACCTGGTCATGGACATCAAGTCCGGACGTGCGGGCGCCAATGCCTGACATCGGCTTGTTGGGCGGCCCGTTACGGCCGCGCGCCGTTCCCTTGCCTGCGCCGGCAGCCTTCAGCGCGCCGGTTCACGCGGGCCTCGTTGCGGTAGTTAGCGCCGGACTTCCTGACGGGCCGGCGGTGACCCCTGTTGCCGCCATGCCGTCGCGCGCACCGCAGCTCCTGGCCGCTCCGCCGCCTATCCGGTGGAGCGATCTGCTGTGGCTCGCGCTCGCGCTGTTCATCGTCATTGGCACTGGCCTCGGCATACGCGATCCGTGGCCCGCCGATGAGCCGCGGTTCGCGGTAGTGGCGCGCGACATGGTCGCCACGGGCGAGTGGCTGTTCCCGCGCGTCGGCGGAGATCTCTACCAGGACAAGCCACCGTTGTTCTTCTGGCTGCTGGCCATCTGCTATTCGCTGACGGGATCGCTCAAATGGTCGTTCCTGTTGCCGGCTTTCTGCGCCGCGGGCGGCGTGCTGTTCCTGGTCTACGACTTCGGCCGCCGGCTCGTGAGCCGCGAAGCCGGCTTTGCGGCCGCCATGGTGCTGTGCTTCACGCTGCAATTCGTCATGGTGTTCCGCGGGGCTCAGATCGATCCGGTGCTGTGCTTCCTCACGACGCTGTCGCTGTACGGGTTGCTGCGGCACATGTTGTTAGGGCCCGCGTGGCGCTGGTATTTCATCGGCGGCTTCTTCGCCGGCGTCGGCGTGTTCACCAAGGGCGTGGGTTTCCTGCCGCTGTTGTTGCTGATTCCTTTCTTCCTCCTGCGCGGGTTCAAGTGGCGGGGCCTTGCGACGATCAACGCGGGGAAGGGCGGCTTGAGCTGGTGGCTCGCGCCGCTCGCGATGCTGCTCGCCGTCTGCCTGTGGTTCGTTCCCATGCTCGTGGCGGTCGCCGCGAGCGGTGCGCCCGAGTACGTGGCGTATCGCGACGAGATCCTCTTCAAGCAGACCGTGGGTCGATATGCCGCCTCGTGGCATCACGTGAAGGCCTGGTATTACTTCATCGTCGAAGTCGTGCCGCCGCTGTGGCTGCCATTCAGCCTGCTGCTGGTGTGGCTCGTGCCGAAATTCAGGAATGCCTTCCGCGAACGCGACGCACGGGTGTGGCTGCCGCTCGCCTGGGTGTTGCTGGTGTTGCTGTTCTTCTCGCTGAGCCCTGGCAAACGTGGCGTCTACATCACGCCGGCGTTGCCGGCGCTCGCGCTAGCGTCGTTGCCGTTCATCGAAGCGCTGCTCGCGCGTGCGGGCGTGCGACGGGCGGGTCTCATGCTGGGGTCGACGTTCTTTTTGGCGGCGGCGGGTTTCGCCATCGCCTATTCGATGCACGCAAGGTTCGCGGTCGAAGCGATCGCGGCCGCCAACCTCGATGGTCCGGACGCGATCTACGTCTACCTTTCGTTGTGCGGCACGGGTCTGGTCTACGCGTTCACGCGTGCGCCCCTGGCCGCGTGGCCGGTCTCGATCGGCTCGCTCGCGGTCGTGTTCTCGTACTTCATCGCGCCGTCGATGAACGGCGAGCGCTCGGGCCAGGACTTCGTGAGGTCCGCGTTGACCGAGGTGAGGCCGCGCGAGGAACTCGGGCTGGTCGCGTACAAGGAGCAGTTCCTGCTGTACCTCGATCGGACCATCGTGAATTTCGGTCACCGACGCGTGTTTGAAGGTCCGCAGGAATCGTATGACGCGTCCGCGTGGCTCAACGACGGATCGGGTCGCGTGCTGCTGGTGCCCGCCAGCCAGCTCGATCCTTGCTTTGTCGCGAACCCCACGAAGGTCGGCGTCACGTCGGGCGAAGACTGGTTCCTGGTGCGGGCTCCCGCGGCTCTCAGCTGTGCCCGCGAAGGCGATGCCCATCGGGCGATTCGTTACTCCATACCCACGGGCATAATTATCCGGTCGCCGCATTCCCCATAAGCAGCATGTACTTAGCTTGTGTTCCTCAAAACTTATGACAGAATGCTTCGCAACTTTGGGAGGAAACGGGTGCTGCAATCTGTGGCGCCGTTCGCCGCTGCTTACGGATCAAAGGCGTAGCGTTCACTCCGATCCGACCAAAGATTGGGAGAAGAGTGGCTCAAGCACCTGAACATCCTGGCGATCTGACGGCATCTGACGTTTTCTCCACCGGCGTATGGTCGGCACGCGGTGGAAAGCAGGCGCTCGGCGTCGACATCGCTTGCACCAAGATCGCCATCGATCTGCAGAACATGCGGAAAGGGTCGGTCGACGCCTGTATCCGCGAGAGCCTGAATTCCCTGCGTGATTCCTCCGGTGTCGATACGGCCTTCGTCTGGTTGTTCGGGGCCGACGCACACACCATCGACGAGGTCTACGCCGCCCACGGCGCGCTGGCGCAATGCCGCGTCGAAGCCTGGCGCGCCACCTCACTCGAAACTTTCCCGTGGTTCAAGGGCCGCCTCGAACACCTGCGCCTTTCCGAGATCCGCGACAGCTCGGCGGCGCGCAAAGATCAGGCGGTTGAAGCCAAGCGACTGGCGGAACTGCAGATCGGCTCGACGCTGATGATTGCCTTCCGCGTCGGCGGAGTGCCGGCCGGCATCCTGGGGTTGGCCAACGCGCTGCCGCGTGGCGCCTGGGACGTGAACCTGCAGCTGCTGCTCAAGCTGCTCGGCAATTCGCTCGCCAGCGGTCTCGAGAAGCTGCGCGTCGAGAAGCGCCTGCACAAGCTCGAAGAACGCCTCGAACTCGCGCAGGGCGCCGCCAACGACGGCCTGTGGGACTTCGACATCGAGAGCAACGAAGTCCATTTCTCGCCGCGCTGGAAGCAGATGCTGGGATACCCGGTGGATGCGCTGCTCGATTCGCCCGACTGGCGCAGCCTCGTGCATCCCGAAGACATGTCGCGCGTGCAATCCGCGATCCGCGATCACGTCGCCGGCAAGTCGCCGATTTTCGAAAGCGTCCATCGCATGAAGCACCGCAACGGTGACTGGCGCTGGGTGGTGAGCCGCGCCAAGGCGCGCGTCGACGAACATGGGCGCCTGCTGCGCCTGGTCGGTGTCGAGCTCGACATCACCGAACGCAAACTTTACGAAGAAGCGCTGTTCCGCGAGAAGGAAAGCGCGCAGATCACGCTGCAGTCCATCGGCGATGGCGTCATCACGACCGATGCGAACTCCACCGTGGATTACATCAATCCGGTGGCCGAACAGCTGACCGGCTGGCGCCTCGAAGATGCGATGGGCCGGCCGATCGAAGAGATTTATCGCGCGTTCCACGAGGAAACCTGCGAGCCACTCGAGAATCCGCTGAGCGTGTCGATCCGCCGCACGCGCCCGATCAAGAGCGTGCGTCCGATGCTGCTCATCCGGCGCGACGGCAACGAGCTGTACGTGGAAAGCACCGCGGCGCCCATTCGTGACGGCGCGGGCGCGGTCTCCGGCGGCGTGCTGGTGTTCCATGACGTGACGGAGTCGCGCGAGCTGAACCGCCGGCTCTCGTATCACGCCTCGCATGACTTGCTGACGGGCCTCGTCAATCGCCGCGAATTCGAAAGCCGCGTGGAGCGGGCGCTGAAGAGCGCCAAGGCGCGCGAGTCTTCGTACGCGCTGTGTTACCTCGACATCGACCAGTTCAAGATCATCAACGACACCTGCGGTCACTCCGCCGGTGACGTGTTGTTGGGCCAGGTCGGTGCGCTGCTGAAATCGAAAGTACGCTGGCGCGACACGCTGGCGCGCCTGGGCGGTGACGAGTTCGGGATTCTGCTCGAAGCCTGCTCGCTCGATGAAGCGCTGCGCACGGCGGAAATCATGCGCGAAGCGGTGCGCAATTTCAGATTCACCTGGGAAGACCGCGTGTTCCGTCTCGGCGCATCGGTGGGCGTGGTGCCCATCGCAGCCGAGAACGAAGACGTGGCATCGATTCTCTCTGCGGCCGACTCGGCCTGTGCCGCGGCGAAGGAAGCCGGTCGCAACCGCGTGCACAGCTTCGCCGAGAACGACATCGAGCTGATGCGCCGCCGCCGCGAAATGCAGTGGGCCGCGCGCATCAACTCTGCGCTGGAAGAGGGCCGCTTCGAGCTGTACCGCATGACGATCCAGCCGCTGCAGCGCCCCGAGCCCGGTCAGCATTACGAATTGCTGCTGCGCATGCGCGATGAATCCGGCCGCATGGTGTCGCCCGACAACTTCATCGCGGCCGCCGAACGCTATGGTTTGACACCGGCGATCGATCGCTGGGTGATCGAGAACGCGCTGCGCTGGCTGGTCAGCGAAGCCGACGAGCGCGAGAAGCTCGCGATGTGCTCGATCAATCTGTCGGGCCAGAGTTTCGGCGACGACAAATTCCTGCCGTTCGTCATCGAGCAGTTCCAGAAGAGCGGCATCGACGCGTCGAAGATCTGCTTCGAGATCACGGAAACCGCGGCCGTCGCGAGCTTCTCGCAGGCGAACCGCTTCATCCAGGCGCTGAAGGAGCTGGGCTGCCGCTTCGCGCTCGACGACTTCGGCACGGGCCTGTCGTCGTTCGGTTACCTCAAGCACTTCCCGGTGGATTTCCTCAAGATCGACGGCAGCTTCGTGCGCGAGATCCTGCACGACCCGATCGATCGCGAGATGGTGCGTTCCATCAATGAAATCGGTCATCTCACCGGTAAAAAGACCATTGCCGAGTTCGCCGAGAACGCGGAAATCATCCAGATGCTCACGTCGCTGGGCGTCGATTACGCGCAGGGCTACGGCATCGCACAGCCGCAGCGCGTGCTGAAGGCCGTCAACGCCTGATGAGGACAGATGCTGATCGCGACCCTGCTTCCCTGATTTCGCAGCCTTCTTCATATCGTCGTTAAATAGAACTGTCCCCAGTATGATCCCCAACCAGGGGGATTCATGCGCAACTCCATCCGTCTAACTTCCTGCGTCGTGCTCGCGGCGCTTGGCCTTGGCGCGCGCGCCGACGACGCGTCCCTCATGTGGTACGACCAGCCGGCGAAGGACTGGGAAAAGGAAGCGCTGCCCATCGGCAACGGCCGCATCGGCGCAATGGTCTTCGGTGGCGTCGACGCCGAGCGGCTGCAGATCTCCGAGAAATCGCTATGGACCGGTGGTCCGGGCTCGGAGGGCGGCTACGACTACGGTCTGTCGGCCGACTCGCAGGTCGATTTAATGCGCAGCATCGGCAAGCAGCTGCTGGACGGCGCGCAGCTCGATCCGCCGGCGGTGGCCAGGCAACTCGGCCGCAAGATGCATGACTACGGGGACTACCAGAGCTTCGGCGATCTCACGATCGAACGTGAGCCGCAGAGCGAGCCGGTGACCGACTATCGCCGCGAGCTCGATCTCGATACCGCCATCGCGCGCGTGAGTTTCAAACAGGGCGGCGTCGGTTACCGCCGTGAATATTTTGTCTCGTATGCCGACCAGGTGCTGGTCGCGCGCTGGTACAGCACGAGCTCGCAGAAACTGAAAATCGGTTATATGGTGCCGGACAATCGCAGCGTGCAAGTCGTCGCCGACGCGCGGGGGCTCGCGATCTCGGGCGCGCTGAAATCCAACGGGCTCAAGTACGCCGCTTACGTGCGCGTGATTCCGGACTGCGGTGTCGTCACCCGCGACGGAGATGCGTTGCGCGTCGAAACCGACTGTGCGATCACGATCGTCCTGACCGCGCGTACCAACTACCGCATGCGCTACCCGGACTATCGCGCAGCGGATGTCGATCCCGCCAAGGCGGCGGTGACCGATAACCTCGCGGTGGGGACGGCGGGCCGCTCACGCGTGTACGGACCGCACTCCGCCGACTACCAGGCGTTGTTCCAGCGCGTGAAGCTCGATCTCGGCGGTGTCGTGCCGAAGAAGATGACCACCGACAGGCTGCGTGCGCAGTACGGCAGCGGCAACGCGGCCGCCGACCTCGCGCTGGAGCAGCTGTACTTCTACTACGGCCGTTATCTGCTGATCGCATCCTCGCGCGACGGGTCGTTGCCCGCGAACCTGCAGGGTGTGTGGAACGACAAGGCCACCCCGCCGTGGAACGCCGACTACCACGTCAACATCAACCTGCAGATGAATTACTGGCCCGCGGAAGTGGCCAACCTGAGCGAGACCACCGGGCCGCTGTTCGATTTCGTCGATAGCCTGGTGCCGCCAGGCAAACTCGCCGCGCAGCGCTACTTCGGCGCGGGTGGCTGGACGATGTTTCTGAATACCAACGCCTGGGGATACGTCGGGCCCATCGACTGGCCCACCTCATTCTGGCAGCCCGAAGCCTCCGCGTGGCTCGCACAGCACTACTACGAGCACTATCTATTCAGCCGCGACGAAGCATTCCTCAAGAAGCGCGCCTGGCCGGTAATGAAAGGCGCGGCGCAGTTCTGGCTGGACGCGCTGGTCGTCGATCCTCATGACGGCAAGCTTACCGTCACGCCCAGCTATTCACCCGAGCACGGGCCATTCACGGCGGGCGCCGCGATGTCCCAGCAGATCGTGGCCGATTTGTTCGCGAACGCCGTGGCGGCCGCGCCGCTCGTCGGCGACAGGGAGTTCGGCAAGCGTGTCGCGGAGGCACTCGCCAGGCTCGATCCCGGCCTGCGCATCGGCAAGCACGGCCAATTGCAGGAATGGAAAGCCGACATCGACGACATGAAGGACGATCATCGTCACGTGTCGCACCTGTTTGCGCTGCATCCAGGACATGCGATCGATCTGTCGAAGGACACCGACTTCGCCGCCGCGGCGCGCACCACGCTCGATGCGCGCGGTGACGCCAGTACCGGCTGGAGCCGCGCCTGGAAGATCAACTTCTGGGCGCGCCTGCGCGATGGCGACCGCGCGCACAAGTTGTTAGCGGGCCTGTTGCGCGACAGCACACTGCCGAATCTGTGGGATACGCATCCGCCGTTCCAGATCGACGGCAACTTCGGTGCGACGGCGGGCATCGTCGAGATGCTGCTGCAGAGCCAGAATGGTGAGATCCGGATTCTCCCGGCGTTGCCCAAAGCCTGGAGCGCAGGCAGCGTGCGTGGCATCCGGGCGCGCGGCGATGTCACCGTGAGTATCGAGTGGGATGCCTGCGGCGCAAACAGCATCAACCTGGCGACCGGGCACGACGGGCCGCTCACCGTGCGGTCAGATCTTTTCGAGCACGAGTTTGGCTTCACTACTGGCGGCAAAGTGATGAGAGTACCCAGCAAGGGCACCGATGGTGACCGCTTCACGTTCGACGCGCGGCGTGACCGCGTCTTTGGCTTCAAGCGTACCGGCGGAACTTCCTGCGATCACTGAGTTCTTTATTGAAAGAGACGTTGATCCAGCGGGCGCGCTAACCTTGCGCGCATGAATCCTTACACAATTCCCTGGATGGACGACGACCTCGAGGTTTTCCGCGACACCGTCGTCCGCTTTGTCGAAACCGAAATGCTGCCGCACGATGCGCGCTGGCGCGAGCAGCACCACGTCGACCGCGAAACTTGGCGCAAGGCCGGCGAGACGGGTCTGCTGTTGCTGGACGTGCCGGCCGAATACGGCGGTGGTGGCGGTGACTTCCGCCACGAGGCGGTGCTGTACACCGAGCTCGCGCGTCGCGGCATCGGCGCATTCGGCCAGGGCGTGCACAGCATGTGCGCTCACTACGTACTCAATCACGGGTCGGAAGATCAAAAACAGCGCTGGCTGCCGCGCATGGCGTCGGGCGAGTTCATCGGCGCCATCTGCATGACCGAGCCCGGCACGGGATCGGACTTGAAGGGCATTCGCACGCGCGCGGTGAAGCAGGGCGACCACTACATCGTCGACGGTGCCAAGACTTTCATCACGAACGGCTCGCTGGCCGGCCTGCTGATGCTGGTGGTACGCACGGATCCGAACGAGGGTAGCAAGGGCTTGTCGATCCTCATGGTCGAGACGAAGGACCTCGCGGGTTATCGCGTCGGTCGCGTGCTCGACAAGATGGGCCTGCATGGACAAGACACTTCGGAATTGTTCTTCCAGGGTGTCAAGGTGCCGGTCGATTGCCTGTTGGGCGGAGTGGAAGGCAAAGGCATGCACCAGCTCATGCACGACCTGCCGTACGAACGTACGGTCATTGCCGTCGGTGCCGTGGGCGCGATGGAGGGCGGTCTCGAGGAAACGCTCAAGTACGTGCGGGAGCGCAAGACTTTCGGGCAACCGGTATTCAACTACCAGAACACGCGCTTCAAGCTGGCCGAGGTTGCAAGTATCACGCGGATTGCGCGCGTGTTTTCCGATCGCTGCGTGGTCGACCTGGTGGCCGGCAAGCTGGATACCGAGACGGCATCCATGGCGAAGTGGTGGGTCTCCGACATGCAGCAGCAGATGCTGGATGAATGCGTGCAGCTGCATGGCGGGTACGGCTACATGAATGAATACCTGGTGTGCCGGCTATTCGCGGACTCGCGCGTCCAGCGCATCTACGGCGGAACGAACGAGATCATGAAAGAGGTCATAGCGCGGGGGCTGTGACGGAGCGCGTGCGTTCAGGGCGGGTGTCAGCGATCGACGGCTGCCGGCAGAGTACGAAAGGGGCCGACTTGCCAGAATGAGCGCGCGCAAGCCGTGTGACATATCGCTGTCCCCGGCGAGATCGTGATCGCTTCCACGGCGGCCGGATTTCCGCTAGTTTTGACCGCGAACCATCGTCAGATCGCACACCGATCGCAGCAGGGAACAAAAATGACTAACAACCCGTACGCGCCGCCGAGCGCGCCCGTCGCCGACGTCTATAGCGGCGAACTCGCCGACCAGTCGAATCCGTTTTTCGCCGTCGGTCTCGTCAAGCTCCTGGTCATGACGCTCGTGACTTTCGGCCTCTACGAGGTCTACTGGTTCTATCGCCACTGGCGACTCGTCAAAGCGCGCGATCGCTCCGACCTCTGGCCGATCCCGCGAGCAATCTTTGCTGTCTTCTTCGTCTATCAACTGTTCCAGCGCATGCGCTCGGACGGCGAGGAGCAGAACGTCCCGGGTACCCTCGCCGCGGGGCCCTTGGCCACGGTATTCATCATCTTCAATCTCCTGTGGCGCGCGCCCGAGCCGTACTCGCTTTTGAGCTTTGTCACCGTCGTCATCCTGATCGTCGCGCAGAAGTACGCGAACCAGGTCAATCTGGCTGCCGCGCCCGATCACGAGCGCAACGCCGGTTTCAGCGGCTGGAACTGGTTCGGTATCGTCGCGGGCGGCTTGTTATGGGTGCTGGCTGCCATCGGGCTGCTCGTGCCGGCGGAGGCGTAGCGGGGCGGCGAGCGGCAATACTGCCCTGCAAGATGGCGCGCAACTGACCCGTGAGTTCGGGCGGCGGCGGCGCGCATAATCCGCGCATGCACATCGCCATCCTCACTTTTCAGGGCTTCAACGAGCTCGATTCCATCGTCGCGCTCGGTATCCTCAATCGCGTCCGCAACAAATCCTGGCGCGTGAGCCTGAGTTGCCCCGACGAATCGGTGACCTCGATGAATGGCGTCGTTGTCCAGGCGCAAGCGCGCCTTGCGGAGGCGCGCAACGCGGACGCGGTGATCGTTGGCAGCGGCATGAAGACGCGCGAGGTCGTGGCGGACGCCGCGCTCATGGATTCCCTGCAGCTGAATCCCGCGCGCCAGCTCATCGGCGCGCAATGTTCGGGCACGCTGGTCCTGGCAAAGCTGGGATTGCTCGATCGTATTCCTGCCTGCACCGATCTATTCAGCAAGCCGTGGGTGCAGGAGGCCGGCGTCGAGGTGCTCAATCAGCCATTCTTTGCGCGCGACAACGTTGCCACGGCCGGCGGCTGCCTGTCCTCGCAATATCTGGCCGCGTGGCTCATCGCGCGCCTGGAAGGCGAGGAGGAGGCGCGCGCGGCGCTGCACTATGTCGCGCCGGTGGGTGAAAAAGAGGAATACGTCGAGCGTGCGATGCGCAACATCGCGCCTTATCTACCCGGCGCTGTCCGTAACCCACGCGCGGCGGCAGGAGCCAATGCATGACGATCAGTCGTGCTGCAGTTCGCAAGTGCCTGCCGGTCATGCTCATGGTGTCGTTCGCCGCGAACGCGGACTGCGATCCAAAAGGCGTGTTTCGCATCGTCACTGTGAACATGTCGCCCGATATTCCAAAGGACAGTTTCGCGGCCAAGCCCAAGGTGGCTTATCGCTCCGGCAAATATCTCGCGCGGCTCGAGGAAGCGCCCGATCCGGCCAACGGGATGCACCTGCTCTTCGTGATCAATGCGCCGGATGCGTGGACGGTCAACCTCCTCGACAAGACGGGCGATCACATGGTGGACAAGGCAGAGTCGAAAGACGTGCACATGCTCGTGTTCGATCCGGACCCGGCTCTAGGTATTCCGGACGAATTCAGCGCGATCGAATTCGCGTGCGAGCGCGAATTTTTCGCCAGTCACGACGCCGTCCTCGTGCCTTTGAAATCGGAGCGGCGCGCGATGACCAAGCACCAGGTCTCGAAGGGCGAGTGGCGCATCACGATGATCACCGAGGTCGGCAGCGACATTCCCTGGGCGCTCATGCTCGCCAAATCCGACCGGGTGATCAGCGCGATCAGGTACATTTCCTACCTGTCACGTCCGGACATCGACGCGGCCCTGTTCGCGAAGCCGGAAGGGATCAAATTCGTGGAGCATTGAGCGTCATCAGTAGCGGGAAGAATCATGTCCAACTATCAACTCGCCCAACTCAACGTCGCCGCAATGAAGGCCCCGCTCGATAGCCCGGAGCTCAAGGACTTCGCCGACAACCTCGATCGCATCAACGCGCTCGCGGAGTCTTCGCCCGGTTTCATCTGGCGCCTCAAGGGCGACGGCAACGATGCCACGTCGCTGCGCCCGCTCGGCGACAACGTGCTCGTGAACATGTCCGTGTGGCGTGATGTCGCCGCGCTCAAAAATTACGTCTACAAAACGGCGCACAGCGAAATCATGCGCCGCCGCCGCGAGTGGTTCACGCGCATGGGGGACGCATACCTGGCGCTGTGGTGGGTGCCGCAGGGTCACGAACCCACGGTTGCCGAAGCCGTGGCGAAGCTCATGCAGCTGCGCCAGCAGGGTCCGTCGAGCGATGTCTTTACCTTCGGCGAGGCGTTTTCCGCGCCGGATGCCGGCACCCCCGGCGAGCGTTTCTCGTTCAGCGACACCTGCCCGGCGTGAAGCCGAGATACTTCGCGACCCCGGAGAAGTTCCGCGCGTGGCTCGCAAAGAACCACGACAAGCAAAGTGAGTTGCTCGTCGGCTTTCACAAGAAAGGCAAGGGAAGGGCCAGCATCGACTGGCCGCAATCGGTGGACGAAGCGTTGTGCTTCGGCTGGATCGACGGCGTGCGCCGCAGCCTGGGTGCCGATGCGTACACCATCCGTTTCACGCCGCGCCGCCCGACCAGCATCTGGAGTTCGATCAACATCCGACGTGTGAAGGCGTTGAAGGGCGCGGGGCGCATGACGCCGGCCGGGCTTGCCGCCTATCAAAAGCGTACGCGCGATCGCTCGGCTATCTACGCCTACGAACAGCGCGCCACGGCGAAGCTCGCGCCCGCCGAGTCCCGAATATTCAAGGCGAATGCCAGGGCATGGAAATTCTTTTCGACGCGGGCGCCGTGGTATCGCCACCGGATGCTGTACAGGATCACCTCGGCGCGCAAGCCCGAGACGCGTATGTCGCGGCTCGCGCGCCTGATTGCCAGTTCCGCGCAAGGCGAGATCCTGTGACGATGAACGACACCCCGCGGCAAGACCGCTTCAGCGACGCGTCCCGCGGCATCGCCATTGCAGTACTCATTGCCGCGTATTCCTGGGTTTTTCATCAGCCGGCAGCGGCGTTCAAGGAGAGCCTGCTCCTGGGAGCCGCATTGCAGCTGGTCGTGATCTGTGTGCGGCGCTTCGTGCCCCCGGACCTCCAGCCCAAGGCATTGGAGGTGGTCTTCCTCTTCGTCGACGGTGCAACTGTGTTGTTGTTTGCGCTCGGCGTGCTCGGTGGCATATTCCACATGCCAGCGGATATCTAGGAGAACAGCATGCGCACCGCCATCATTCTCGGGACCGGCTTCGTGTTGTTAGGCGCCTGCCTCGCGGCCGGCTGGTTTTCAGGCGGCGCGCCGCGCATGAAAATGGCCGCGCTGGTGTTCATCGGCCTGTGGTTCATCGCGACGGCGGCGAACATGTACGTCGGCATCGCGCGCGCCGGTTATTCATTCATGGAAGAGCTGCCGATCTTCCTGCTGCTGTTCGCCGTGCCGGCGATCGTCGCGCTGGTGCTGCGCTACAAGCTCTGACTACTTTTTCTCGGCTGGTTTCGCCAGGGCTGGCTTCGGCGCGGCCGGTTTCTTGGCGGTTTCGAGCTCGAGGTCGGGCACGCCCAGCTTCTGCAGATCGTGCAGCTGCTCGAGATCGATATTGCCCACGATGTTCACGATCGTGAATTCGCGCGGCTCGCTCGCGATGATGGCCATGCCCTGCGCCCGGCCGTTGTCGATGAGCACGTAAACGTCGACGTCGGTGTTCTCCTTCCTGCTGCGCGTCTCGACCATGGGCGTCCAGCCAGGCGCGCTGAGCTGCCGGCGCACGCTGTCGATGTCGGCCTTGGGGTAGGCGTAGTCGGTGTCGAAGGTGTAGTTGCGCACGTAGATGCCGGTGAGCGAAGTACAGAGCTTCTTCGCCGCCGCTGCTTCGGGATCGTCGGTGTTCAGGAACCGGCAAGCCATGCCGAGCAGCTCGGGGCCGAAAGTGACATTGACGGATTCGCTGGCCTTCTCGGTGAGGCCGGCGAACGTGGGCAGCCGCAACTGTCCTTTGTATGGCGCGGAGGCTGCGCTCTGCGCGAATGCGGGTCCCAATGACAACAGGGCAGTGACTACAAACGCGGCGCGGGCGTTCATGAGCGGTTCTCCTCAACAGCCGCTTCCGGCGGGTTCTTCACCGCTTGATAGGCAAGATCGAGTTTCTGGCTGGTGACGCGCAGTGCCTGCATGAGTTCCTGGCTG